>NZ_LMMW01000019.1:0-29655 GCF_001422845.1 Methylobacterium sp. Leaf100
TCGGTCGCCGCCAGACCTGCACAGCACATCACATCCCCTCCAGACGATCACCCCGAACAGGCCGCCCCACAAAAGGGCGGCCTGTTCGCATTCGGGGGTCCTTCATCGTCTGCCGCCGCGGATGGCGAGGGGGCCCGGACCCTGCGCATCGTCCGCAACCGTTACGATCCCTTAAGGCTCCTGGGCGAAAGCTGTTCCGGAAACCGGACTCGAGCGAGCGCGCGTGCATGGACAGGGTATCGCCCAACCCGGCATTCGGGCTTCCCGGCGAGGACAGGCAAGCTCGCCTCCGTCTTCGGATCCGGAGGTCCGAGGCTGCGCGCGCGCCGCGCCGCGCGGCCGACACGGGCCTGCCCCTCGTGGTCGACCTCGACGGCACCCTGATCCGCACCGATCTCCTGGTCGAGAGCTTCTTCTCCGAGATCGGCGGCGCGCCCCGCTCCGTCCTCGCCCTGGCGCGGGTGGTGCCGGGCGGCAAGGCGGCGATCAAGCATCACCTCGGCGGGGCCGACCTCGATATCGGGCGCCTGCCCTACGATGTCGAGGTGCTGGGCCGCATCGCCGAGGCGAAGTCGTCCGGCCGGCGGGTCTACCTCGCCTCGTCGAGCAATGCGGCCCTGGTCGAACGGGTCGCCCGCCATCTCGGCCTGTTCGACGGCTGGTTCGCTTCCGACATCGCTCGCAATCTCTCAGGCGCCGCCAAGGCGGAGCGCCTGGTCGCGGCGTTCGGGGAGGGCGGGTTCGACTACGTCGGCCATGACGGCGACGATCTGGAGGTCTGGGCCCGGGCGAGCCGGGCCGTCGCCGTGCGCCCCGCGCCGGCCACGCGCCGGCGGCTCCTGGCGCTGGCGCCGGACGCCACTTTCCTGTCCGAGAGCGGGACCGGATGGGCGCAGCGGGCGCGGATATGGGCCCGGCTCCTGCGGGTCCACCAATACGCCAAGAACACCCTGGTGTTCGTGCCTGCACTCATGGCCCATCGCTTCGACGGGCCGGCCTTCCTCGCCGCGCTCCTCGCCTTCGTGGCGTTCTCCCTCTGCGCGTCGAGCGTCTACCTCGTCAACGACCTCATCGACCTCGAGGCCGACCGGGCGCATCCGACGAAGCGCCACCGCGCCCTGGCCGACGGCCGGGTGCCCCTGCGGGCGGCCATGGGCGCGGTGCCGCTCCTGCTTGCCGCGGCCCTCGGGGTGAGCCTCGCCGTCTCGACGGCGTTCGCCGGGGTGATCCTCGGCTACTTCGCCCTCACCCTCGCGTATTCCCTCGTCCTCAAGCGCAAGATGCTCATCGATGTGGTGACGCTGGCCGGGCTCTACACGGTTCGGGTGGTGGGCGGCGCCGTCGCCGTCGGCGCCGTAGTGTCCGATTGGCTGCTCGCCTTCGCGCTGTTCATGTTCATGTCCCTGGCGCTGATCAAACGCTACACCGAACTGACGGCGCGCCTCGACCGCGGGCTGCCGAGCCCGGCCAACCGCGATTACGAACTCTCCGACCTGCCCATCGTCGCCGCCCTGGCGGCGGCTTCCGGCTACAATGCCGTGGTGGTGCTGGCGCTCTACCTGTCTTCGGACGCGGTGACTCAGCTGTATTCGCGGCCCAAACTGCTGTGGTGCGTCGGACCGGTGATCCTGTACTGGATCTCGCGCGCGCTGCTCCTCGCCCATCGCCGGATGATGCACGACGATCCCATCGTCTTCGCCCTGCGCGACCGCGTCAGCCTGATCGCGGCGGCGACCGTGGGCGCCCTGGTGCTCGCCGCCATATGAGCGCCGCCGCCGTCGCCCCCGCGCCCTTCGTCCTCGGCCTGCGCTATCTCGGCTTCGCGGTGCTGGCCACGGCGGCCAACCTGCTGGCGCAGGAAGCCACCGTCCGGATCGCCCCGGCGGCGCCGCTCCTGGCCTCCCTCGTCATGGGCACGGGCGTCGGGTTCGTGGCCAAGTACCTCCTCGACAAGCATCTTGTGTTCTTCGACGCCTCGCGGACCCATACGGAAGAGGCCCGCAAGGTCGCGCTCTACGGCCTGTTCAGCGTGGCGACCACCCTGGTGTTCTGGGCCTTCGAGTTCGGATTCTTCGCGGTCTGGGGCACCGCGCAGGCCAAGTATGCGGGCGCCCTCGTCGGACTCGGCCTCGGCTACGCGGTGAAGTACGGCCTCGACCGTCGCTTCGTGTTCGGGCCGCGCGCCCCATGAGCACGCAGGAGCTGGGGGGCTGGGGCCGCACCCCGCGCCGGGCGACGCGGCTCCTCGCCGTGCGGGCACCGGGCGACGTGGCGCCGATCCACCGGGCCGAGACCGGGTTCATCGCCCGCGGCAACGGACGGGCCTACGGCGACGCCGCGCTCGGCTGCACCACCACCCTGGCGCTCCGCGGGCTCGACCGGATGATCGCCTTCGATCCGGAGACCCGGCACCTCGCCGTCGAGGCCGGGGTGCTGCTCGCCGACATCGTCGACGCCTTCCTGCCGCGCGGATTCTTCCCCGCCGTGGTGCCGGGCACGCGCTTCGTCACCGTGGGGGGCGCCATCGCGGCCGACGTCCACGGCAAGAACCACCACGGCGCCGGGGGTTTCGGCGCCCACCTGCGCGACCTCACCCTGGCCCTGCCGGACGGGACGGCTCGCACCTGCGAGCCGGGCTCGGACCTGTTCGCCGCCACCATAGGCGGCATGGGGCTGACGGGCACGATCCTGCGCGCGACCCTCATCCTGCGCCGGATCGAGACCGGCTGGATCCGCCAGAGGACCATCGCGGCGCCCGACCTCGACGCCGCCCTGGCGGCCCTGGAAGCCGCCGACCGCTCGACCTACGCCGTCGCCTGGATCGACGGCCTCGCGCGTGGGTCGGCACAGGGACGGGCCCTGATCTATCGCGGCGAGCATGCCACCCTGGCCGACTTCGCGGACTTGGCCCCCGATGCACCGCACCTGCCGCCGGCGCGGCGCGGCGCCCTGACGGTGCCGTTCGACCTGCCGGCTCGGACCCTCAACCGCTGGAGCGTCGGAGCCTTCAACGCCCTCTACTACGCGCGCGGCCGTGCCGGCGCTGGGCCGGACCGCCTGGTCGGCTGGGCGCCGTACTTCTTCCCCCTCGACGGGATACGCGACTGGAACCGCATCTACGGTGCGGGCGGCTTCCTGCAGCACCAATGCGTGATCCCGAAGGCGCGCAGCCGGGACGCCCTCGCGGCGATCCTCGACCGGGTCTCCCACGCGGCGCCCTCGTTCCTCGCCGTGCTGAAGCTCCTCGGACCCGGGGGCGGGCTGATGTCGTTCCCGCTCCCCGGCTACACCCTCGCCCTCGATTTTCCGGCCAATCCCGCCAACCGCGCCCTCCTCGACAGCCTCGACGCCATCGTGCGGGCGGCGGGCGGGCGGCTCTACCTCGCCAAGGACGCCCGCCAGAGCCGCGACACCTTCGAGGCGGGCTACGGCGCGGCCGCGACGCGGTTTCGCGCCCTGCGGCGGGAGATCGATGCCGAGGGCCGGATCGCCTCCGCCCTGTCGCGGCGCCTCGGCCTGTGAGCGGGGTTCCGCCGGGCCGCCGTACTTCCCCGTCCAGCCCGTCCGAGGCCGCATGACCCAAAGCTCTCTCGCCAACAAAGCCATGCTCCTCGTCGGCGCCACGTCCGACATCGGCCATGCCACGGCCCTGGCCTATGCCGGGGCCGGATGGGACGTGATCCTCGCCGCCCGCGATGCGGCGGGCGCCGCCCGCAACGCCGCCGACCTCACGGCGCGCACGGGCCGCCCGGTTCCCGTCGTCGCCCTCGACATCACCGACACGGCGGCCTTCCCGGCCTTCGTCCGCGATCTGCCGCGCCTGCCCGACACGGTGGTGAGCGTGGTCGGGCTGCTCGGCGATCAGGCGCGGGCGCAGTCCGATCTGGCGGACGCCGCCCTTGTGATGCGGTCGAACTTCGAGGGGCCGGCCCTGCTGCTCGGCCTGTTCGCCGAACACTTCGCCGCGCGGGGCTCCGGCACCCTGGTGGGCGTCTCCTCGGTGGCGGGCGAGCGCGGGCGGGCGTCGAACTACGTCTACGGCGCGGCCAAGGCCGGGTTCACCGCCTTCCTGGCGGGCCTGCGCAACCGCCTCGCCGCGCGCGGCGTCCACGTGCTCACGGTCAAGCCCGGTTTCGTCCGCACCCGGATGACGGCGGGGATGCCGCTGCCGAAGCCGTTGACCGCAGAGGCCGCCGAGGTCGCCGCCGCCCTGTTTCGCGGCGCCGAGGTGACCCGGCGCGACGTGGTCTATGTCCGCCCGGTCTGGGCCCTGGTGATGATGGTGATCCGCGCCATCCCCGAGCCGGTGTTCAAGCGCCTGAAGCTGTGACGCGCCGGCGCCGACGCCGCGTCCCGGTGGGGCGGCGTCGGGAGCGGGCGCCTGCATCCGCCACGGGTACGCACAAGCCCGGCGGGTGTGGTATGCCGCCCCTCGGACGGGACGTGGATCCCGTGGAACGGCCCCGCCTCCGGGGGCGCTGCGGAACGAGACGCGCGTGCGTGACATCCTGACCGCGCTGGCGGGACTCATCGTCCTCCTCCTCGTCGCGGCCCTCGCGATCCCGCCCTTCGTGGCCTGGGAGGGGCAGCGCAGCCTCATCGACGGCCTGGTGTCCCGGTCGCTCGGCTTGCCGGCCCGCAGCGCCGGCCGTCTCGAGGTCCGGCTCCTGCCCTCGCCGCGCCTGCGCTTCGACCGCCTGCGCCTCGGGCAGGCACCGAACCGGCCCGCCCTCGACCTGCATTTCGTGAAGGCCGAGGTGGCGCTCACCCCGCTGATCACCGGCGCCGTGCGGTTCACGGAGACCCGGATCGGCCGGGCCGAGATCCGCCTGCCCGTCACCGAGGGCGAGGCGATCCTGGTGCCGGCCGATCTCACGGGCGGGCTCGGCGACCGCGACCTCGCCATCGAGGACCTCCAGGTCCGCCAGCTCCTCATCACCACCCAGGTGCCGGCGACGGGCCGCACCGACCAGATCTACGCGGAAGGCGTGCGGGTCTCCGCCCCGCGTCTCACCGGTCCGTGGCGGGCGGAGGGCACCAGCCGGGGCGTGCCGTTCCGGGTCGCCACGGGCGAGCCGACGCCGGAGGGCGTCCTGCCGGTCAAGCTCTCGGCGGGCGGCGACACCCAGCCCTATGCGGAGATCGACGCGAAGCTGTCCCTCGCGGAGGCCGGCGCGGAGGCCGCGGGGCCGGGCGAACGCGCCGTGATCCCGCAGGCCGAGGGCACGGCCCGCCTCGTCATCGGTCCGCCGGCCCAGGCGGCGGGCGCCTACCTGCCGGTGTCGCTCGCCGGTGCGTTCACGGCGCGGGGCACCACCGCGCGGTTCAAGGCCCTCGACCTCGACATCGATCCGGGTGGCCGCGCCCTGCGCCTGTCGGGCTCCGGCCGCGTCGATGCCCGCAACGGCCGCGCCGCCCTCTCGCTCGGGGCCCGCCGCCTCGACCTCGACGCGTTCCTGCTCTCGGCCGCGGGCCAGGCCCTCATCGCGCGGGGCCCGCCGAAGGCCGGGATCAGCCTGCCGGTGAGCGTCGATGTCGAACTCGCCATCGACAGCCTGTCGCTCGGCCTCGACGACTGGTCGAACCTCGCCCTGGCCGGCACCTTCGAGCGCTCGGGCGGCCTCCTCCTGAAGCGATTTTCCGTCACCGCCCCGGGGGCCGCCGCCCTGACCGCGTCGGGCGAGATCGACGCCGATCCGGGGCTCCGCTTCACCGGGCGCCTCGGTCTCGACGCGCCGGCCTCGGAGGCCTTCGGGCGCTATCTCGGCAAGCTCGGCGTGGAGGGTCCGGGCGTCGCCCTCATGGACGGGCGCCCCATCGTCGCCTCCGCCGACCTCTCGGCCACGCCGCTCTCCGTGTCCCTGCGCAATCTGCGCCTCGACCTCGGCGCCGCACGCATCACCGGCAACGCGCGCTACCGCGCCGCCGAGCCCGGCGCCCGCGGGCGCGTCGATGCGCAACTCGCCGCGCAAGGCGTCGACATCGCCGCCCTGCCGTCGTTCAGCGGGGCCCTGGCCGACCTCCAGGGCCATGATTTCGGCCTCGTGCTCCAGGCCCGCGACGTGCGCTACGGCCCGGCGGGCGTGGCCTCGGGCAACGGCACCATCGCGGCGAGCATCCAATCGGACGGGGCCAGTCTCGCCATCGACAGCCTCGACGTGACGGACCTCGCCGGTGCCAACGCCAGCCTGTCCGGCCGGATCGACGCCGACGGGGCCGGGCGCATCGCCGGCCGCGTCTCGGCCCCCGTGGCCGCGCCGCTGATGGCCCTCCTCGACCGGGTGTGGATCGCGGAAAGCCGGCTCGTCCCCCCGGCGTTTCGCGACCGCGCCCTCGATCTCGACCTGACCCTGCAGCGCGACGCGGGCGCCCCCGACACCCTGCGCACCACCGCCAAGGGACAGGCGGCGGGCGGCAGCCTCGACCTCGACCTCGTGAGCCGCGCCGGCCGCATCGCGAGCCTCGACCTCACCCTGGCGGCCCCGTCCGCCGCCACCTGGTTCGGCCGTGCCGACCTTCCGGCGCTGGCCCGGCCCGCCCGTCTCCATCTCGCCGGCACCCGCGCCGCCGGACCCGAGGGCGAGGCCGCCGGGCTCGTCCTCTCGGTGACGGGAACGGTGGCCGACCTCACCCTCGCCACCACCCGGCCGATCCTGCTCGGACCCGAGGCCGGGGCCGGGTACGGCGCTGCGCGGAGCGGCGAGATCCGCCTCGGCAGCCCCGACATCGCCCCCTTCGTGCCCCTCGTCTCCGGTACCGCGCCCCTTCCCATCGGCCTGCCGGCCGACCTCACCGTCGCCCTGTCGCGGGCCGGCGACGAGGCCCGCCTGGGCGTGACCGGGCGGCTCGCCGGAACCGCCGTCTCGGCCGAGATCGGGATCGCGCCGGAGGGCCAGATCTCCGGGCGCGCCAAGCTCGGGCGCCTGTCCCTGCCGGCGCTCGCCGCCGCCCTGGTGATCCCCACGGAGGTGAAGGCCGGTGCCGACGCGGCGTTCGTGCGCTTTGCCGCCCCGCCGCCCGTCCGCCCCCGCATCGACCTCGCCCTCGCGGTGGACAGCCTCGAACTCGGACGCGGCCACGTCGCCACCGGCACCACCCTCACGGCGCGCTGGGAGGACGGCACCCTCGGCCTCACCGACCTCGCCGGCACCCTGGCGGGCGGGCGGCTCACGGGCGCCGTCACCCTGTCGCGCCAGGGCGGCGCGGCCGCCGTGGCGGGGGAGGGGACCCTGAGCGAGGCGGGGCTCGCCGGCCTCTTCGGCACCGGTCCGGTCTCCGGGCGCCTCGGCGCGACCCTGCGGTTCGGCACTTCGGGCGAGACCCTCGCGGCCCTGGCCAACAACCTCGGGGGCAGCGGCGCCCTCACCCTCGCGGACCTGACCCTGCCTGGCGCCGACCCCATGGGCCTGACCCGTGCCCTCGACCGGGCGCTCGCCGAGGACGACCCCTTGCGCGAAGGCCGTCTCCAGGCCCTCGTCATGGAGGAACTCGGAAAGGCGCCGCTCATCGCCCCCGGCCCCGTCACCACGCCCGTCACCCTGGTGGGCGGAACCCTGCGGGGCGGCCCCCTGACCCTCGATCTCGGGCCCGCGCGCTGGAACGGCACCCTCGGCCTCGACCTGCGGACCGGCCGCCTCGACGCGCGCGGCAGCCTCACGGCGGCGTCGGCGCCGAAAGCCTGGACCGCAGGACCGCCGGCGATCCAGCTCGGCTTTTCCGGGCCGGTGGCGAACCCGGAACGCCAGGTCGATGCCGGTCCCTCGACCAACGGTCTCGCCACCCTCGTGCTGCAACGCGAGCTCGAAAGCATCGAAGCGATGGAGGCCGACCAGACCGAGCGCCAGCGCCGCCGCGCCCGCTTCGAGATGGACCGGGCCCGTGCCGCCGCCGAGAAGGCCTATGCGGACAAGCTGACCGCCGAGAAGGCGCTGGCCGAGAAGCTCGCGGCGGAGGAAGCCGCCCGTCAGGCCCGCCTCAAGGCCGCCGCGGAGCGCGCCGCCGAGGCCGCGCGTCAGGCCCGCGCCCGCGAGGCCGAGGAAGCGGCCCGGCGCCAGGAAATCGAGGCGGCCCGGCGCCAGGAGCCGGCGGTCGAGCCGGCGCCCGCCCCGCAGCCCTGAAGCCGCGCGCGCCGGACGCACGGGATCGCGTGGGGCGACCTCGACACCCCGCCCGGGTTGTGGCTTCGTACGGTCTCGGCGCGGGGGAAACGGCCATGGCCTACCGGTGCGATCTCGGCGGCGAGCGCCACACCTTCGCAGACCTGAAGCAGGTGCTCGCCGCCGCCTCGCCCCTGCGCTCGGGCGACGAGCTGGCCGGGTTGGCGGCCACCAGCGATGCCCAGCGCATCGCCGCGCGGCGCGTGCTCGCCGACCTGCCGCTGCGCGTGTTCCTCGACCAAGCCCTGGTGCCCTACGAGGCGGACGAGGTCACCCGGCTCATCGTCGACACCCACGACGCGGCGGCCTTCGCCGCGATCGCGCACCTCACCGTGGGGGGCTTTCGCGACTGGCTCCTGTCCCATGCGGCCACGCCCGAGATCCTCGCCGCCCTGGCGCCGGGCCTGACGCCCGAGATGGTGGCGGCGGTCTCGAAGCTCATGCGGGCGCAGGACCTCATCGTGGTGGCGCGCAAGTGCCGGGTGGTGACGGCGTTCCGCACCACCCTCGGCCTGCCCGGCCGCCTCGGCACCCGGCTCCAGCCGAACCACCCCTCCGACGACCCGCGCGGCATCGCGGCCTCCGTCCTCGACGGCCTGCTGTTCGGCGTCGGCGACGCCTGCATCGGCATCAACCCGGCCACAGACAGCGTCGAGAACGCCCGCGACTTGATGGTGATGCTGGACGAGCTGCGCCAGCACTACGACATCCCCGCCCAGACCTGCGTGCTCACCCACGTCACCAATGCCCTGCCGATCCTGGAGCGCGGCGCGCCCGTCGATCTCGTGTTCCAGTCCGTAGCGGGCACGGAAGCCGCCAACCGGGGCTTCGGGGTTGATCTCGCGGTGCTGGCCGAGGCCCACGACGCGGCGCGCGGCCTCAAGCGCGGCACGGTGGGCGACCACGTGATGTATTTCGAGACCGGCCAGGGCGCGGCGCTCTCGGCCGACGCGCATCACGGCGTCGACCAGCAGACCGTGGAGGCCCGCGCCTACGCGGTGGCGCGCGCCTTCCGGCCGCTCCTCGTCAACACCGTGGTGGGCTTCATCGGCCCGGAATACCTCTACGACGGCAAGCAGATCGCCCGCGCCGGTCTCGAAGACCATTTCTGCGGCAAGCTGCTCGGCCTGCCGATGGGCTGCGACGTCTGCTACACCAACCACGCCGAGGCCGACCAGGACGACATGGACGGGCTGATGACCCTGCTGACGGTGGCGGGCTGCAGCTTCCTCATCGCCGTGCCGGGCTCCGACGACATCATGCTCAACTACCAGAGCCTGTCGTTCCACGACGTGCTAACCCTGCGCGCCACCCTGGGCGTCCGGGCGGCCCCCGAATTCGAGGCGTGGCTGGACCGCATGGGCCTGACCACGCCGGAGGGCGGCATCCGCGAACTCGAACCCCGGCATCCGAGCCTCGCCCGGCTCATGGACCGCGCGAGCCGGGTCGCGTGAGCGACGACGCGCCCGTCCCCGCCGGCGATCGCTGGGCGACCCTGCGGGCGGCGACCTCGGCCCGCATCGGGCTGGGGCGCCGGGGCGACGCGATGCCGTTGGACGCGGTCCTCGATTTCCAGCTCGCCCACGCGAAGGCCCGCGACGCCGTCCACGCCGCCCTAGACACCGAGGCCCTGGCGGCGGCGTTGCAGCCCCATTCCGTCTTGCAGGTCCGCAGCGCCGCGCCCGACCGGGCGACCTACCTGCGCCGGCCCGACCTCGGCCGGATCCTCGACCCCGACACGCCCCTCCGAGGCGGGGCGGGTCCGGTCGATCTCGTCTTCGTGGTGGGCGACGGTCTGTCGGCGATCGCGGTGCAGGCCCAGGCCGCGCCCCTGGTCCAGGCCTGCCTCGCCCGCCTCGACGGGGTGTCGGTGGGGCCCATCGTGGTGGCGTGCCAGGCCCGCGTCGCCCTCGGCGATCCCATCGGGCAGGCGCTCGGCGCGCGCCTCTGCGCCGTCCTCATCGGCGAGCGTCCGGGCCTCAGCGTCGCCGACAGCCTCGGGATCTACCTCACCCACGCGCCACGGCCGGGCCGCCGCGATTCCGAGCGCAACTGCATCTCCAACATCCACGGCCGGGACGGCCTGTCCCCGGAGCGGGCGGCCGACACCCTGGTCTGGCTCGTCCGCGAAGCCCTGCGGCGCGGGGTGACGGGCGTCGCCCTGAAGGAGAGCGCCGCCCTCGCAACCGGACCGAGCAAGGCCCCCGCGATTTCACCTGTGGCGAACGGCGACCCCCCGGCCTCGGAACCGACGGAGGGCTGAAAACTTGAGACGGGGTAGCGTCCTTCGAAGGACGGACGCCGCAACAGATCACCTGAGGGGGTGGTTTGCTCAACCTATGGTCTACGCTCCATGATCCTCTCCCGTACCGCTCCGTTCGCACTCCTGGCCGCGCTGGCCCTGCCCGCGACCCTGGCCTCCCCCGCCACGGCACAGCCCGCCGCCGGCCTCGACCGCCCCTTGCTGGTCCACGGCAACTATTGCGGCCCCGGCAACAACGCGCCGCTGCCGCCCATCGACGCCCTCGACGCTGCCTGCGCCCGCCACGACGCTTGCACGCCCTCCGGCGGTCTGCCGTCCCGGGCCTGCAACGTCCGCCTGGAGCGCGAGGCATCCGCCGTCGCCCGCGACCCGCGCCAGACCGACGAGCTCCGCGCCATGGCGGGTCTCGTCTCGGCTAGCATCACCCTGATCCCGTCGGACGATCTCATCCGGCCCGCAGCCCATCGCTCGGTCGTGACGCTGCCGGCGGCCCCGACCATCGAGCGTCCGTCCGACGCAGAGGACTGAGCGGGGGACCGGACCACGCCCCTGCTCCCCCTTTGCGGGACAGGGGCCGAGTTTCGCGACCTCCCGCCGAACCGAGCCTAGACGGCGTCGATCAGGCCGGCCTCGTCCTGGGCCTGGAGCACGTCGGGGCGCGGCATCGAAATGATGTTGTAGCCGGAATCGACGAAGTGGACCTCGCCGGTGACGCCGCCGGAGAGGTCCGACAACAGGTAGACGGCCGAGCCGCCGACCTCCTCCTGGGTCACCGTGCGGCGGAGCGGGGCGTGGGCCTTCTGGTGGTTGAACATCAGCCGGGCATCGGCGATGCCGGCGCCGGCGAGCGTCCGCATCGGGCCGGCCGAGAGGGCGTTGACCCGGATCCCGTCGGGCCCGAGATCGCCCGCGAGGTAGCGCACCGAGGCTTCCAGGGCGGCCTTGGCCACACCCATCACGTTGTAGTTCGGCATGACCCGGGTCGAGCCGCCATAGGTCAAGGTCAGGAGCGACCCGCCGCGCGGCATGCGCTTGGCCGCGCGCTGGGCGATCTCCGTGAAGGAGAAGCACGAGATCGTCAGGGTCCGCGAAAAATTCTCGCGGGTGGTGACGTCGACGTAGCGGCCCTTGAGCTGGTTCTTGTCGGAGAAGCCGATGGCGTGGACGACGAAATCGATGCCCTCGGGAAACCGCTTGTCCAGGGCCTCGAACACGGCGTCGACGGAGGCGATGTCCTCGACGTCGCACGGGATCACGGTGTCCGAGCCGAGGGAGGCCGCCAAGGGAGCCACCCGGCGGCCCAGGGCCTCGCCCTGATAGGTGAACGCCAATTCGGCGCCATGCTTGTGCAGGGCGGAGGCGATCCCCCAGGCGATGGAGTGATTGTTGGCGACCCCCATGATGAGGCCGCGCTTCCCCGTCATCAAACCCGTCATGCGTTTCCCCGTGGGCGTGGCCCGTTCCGGCCGTCGCTCTGATCCCTGTGACGGGAGCTTAGAGCGTTTCGCGGTCCGGTGGACCCGACGAACGTGGGGAAAACGCGGCCACCCAACGACAAAGAGCCGATTCCGTCGTCACGGAAGCGACTCTCACGGGAAAAATATGAAGTTGGGTCGCCGTGCGCCGAGCGAACGCGGCTAGAAGTACCCGTTGGTGTCGGCGCGCGCCCAATCGATCAGGGCCTGCTTGGCGTAGACGGCCGCCAGACCGGTGACGGCCAACCCACCGACGGTGCCCAGGGTGAACCACAGCATGCGTTTCGTCCTTGCGTGTTGCAGGGAAAACGCAGTCCGACTCTTTCGGTTCCCGGACGTTGGAACTCCGACATCCGGGGGACGGCGAAGTGTCAGGCGTCGACGTTCTTCAGCACCAGGGTGGCGTTGGTGCCGCCGAAGCCGAAGGAGTTCGACAGGACGTGGCCGAGCTTGGCCCCGTCCCGGCGCTGGCGCAGGATCGGCATGTCGGCGAAGGCCGGGTCGATCTCGTCGATATGCGCGCTCTCGCAGATGAAGTCGTTGTTCATCATCAGGAGCGAGTAGATCGCCTCCTGCACGCCCGTGGCACCCATGGAGTGGCCGGTCAGCGATTTCGTCGCCGAGATCGGCGGGCAGGCCTCGCCGTTCCCGAAGACTTCGCGGATCGCCTCGATCTCCTTGGCGTCGCCCACCGGCGTCGCCGTGGCGTGCGGGTTGATGTAGTCGATGGGGGCGCCCTTCAGGCCGCCGATGGCCTGCTGCATGCAACGCACCGCGCCTTCGCCCGACGGCGCGACCATGTCGTGCCCGTCCGAGGTGGCGCCGTAGCCGGCGATCTCGCCGTAGATCGTCGCGCCGCGTGCCTTGGCGTGCTCGTATTCCTCCAGCACCAGCACGCCGGCCCCGCCCGCGATGACGAAGCCGTCGCGGTTGACGTCGTAGGCGCGCGAGGCCCGGGCCGGAGTGTCGTTGTACTTCGACGACATGGCGCCCATGGCGTCGAACAGCACCGACAGGGTCCAGTCGAGGTCCTCGCAACCGCCCGCGAAGATGATGTCCTGGCGGCCGCCCTGGATGATCTCGGCGGCGTTGCCGATGCAATGGTTCGAGGTCGCGCAGGCCGAGGCGATGGAATAGTTCACACCCTTGATCTTGAACCACGTCGCCAGGGTCGCCGAGGCGGTGGAGGACATGGCCTTGGGCACCGCGAACGGGCCGACTCGCTTCGGGCCCTTGTCGAGGGCGATGGCGGCGGATTCGACGATCACCTTCGTCGACGGGCCGCCCGAACCCATGATGATGCCGGTGCGGTCGTTGGAGATGTCGCCCGGCTCGAGGCCGGACTGGCGGATGGCCTGATCCATGGCGACGTGGTTCCAGGCGGTACCGCCACCGTGGAAGCGCATGGCGCGGCGGTCGACCACGCCTTCGGGGTCGAGGCTCGGCCGACCCTCGACCTGGCTGCGGAAGCCGTGCTCGGCATAGGACGCTGAGTGCCCGATGCCGGACTTGGCCTCGCGCAGGGAGGCCAAGACCTCGTCGGTGTTGTTGCCGATGGACGAGACGATGCCCATCCCGGTGATCACGACACGCCGCATGGACCGCTTCTACTCCGCCGGTGCTTCGGTCGGCACCCTGTTGATGGTCAGTTAAGACGGGGCCGCCCCGATCTCAACGGGAAGGCGTCACGCGGCGGCCGAGCCCTGCGCCTGGAACAGGGCGACGCGCAGGTCCTTGGCCTCGTAGATCCGTGTGCCGTCGGCTTCGAGCCAGCCGTCGGCGATGCCGAGCACGAGCTTGCCGAGGCGCACCCGCTTGATGTCGATGCCGTAGACCACCTTGGTGACCGTGGGGAGCACCTGATCGGTGAACTTCACCTCGCCGACGCCGAGCGCACGGCCGCGTCCGGGGGCGCCGAGCCAGCCGAGGTGGAAGCCGACGAGCTGCCACAGGGCGTCGAGGCCGAGGCAGCCCGGCATCACCGGATCGTTCTTGAAGTGGCAGCCGAAGAACCAGAGGTCCGGCCGGATGTCGAATTCCGCCAGGACGTGGCCCTTGCCGTGGGCGCCGCCCTCGGAGCCGATGGAGACGATGCGGTCGAACATCAGCATCGGCGGCAGGGGCAGCTGGGCGTTGCCGGCTCCGAACAGCTCGCCGCGCCCGCAGGCCAGCAAGTCCTCGTAGGAGTACTGCGTCGCCCGGGCGGGGGCCGGGGTGCCGGTGGGGGCGGTGGGATCGGAGACGGAAGACATGATGAGGGGATCGGTCCTCGAGGATGGGGTGTCCGCCGGGCGCGACGCGCAGCCTCGCGAGGCCGGACCGGGCAGGAAGGCGGCGCTTCGTTAACACAGCGTCACAGCGCCTCAAAGGTGCGTGCGTCCCCCATGCGGATTTCGCCGGCCCGGGGCGATCCCGCGTGCAGCCGGGCTCGGGTCAGGCCGGCTCCGGGCTGCCCGGTGCCCGTCATGCGTCCACAGCTTGGCCGGCGCGGAGCGAACGCTGCGGCTTCGGGTTGCGGCGCTGACGCGGGTTCCGTATAAATGACTCTGCGAAGACCGAAGTTTGGGTGAAATGTCAGCCACCGCGATTCCCAACATGCTGCCGCTGCAGGCCATGCTGAACGCACGGACCTCCAATCCGTTGGGCGATGTCGCCGGACGGCGCGGCTGCCCGCTCTCCGACCTGCGCGATCGCCTGCGCCGGGCCGGCCTGCGACCGACCCGCCAGCGCCTGTCGCTCGGCTGGCTCCTGTTCGGGCGCGGCGACCGCCACCTCACGGCGGAAATGCTGTACGACGAGGCGATGCGCGCCAAGGTGCCGGTGTCGCTGGCGACCGTCTACAACACCCTGCACCAGTTTACCGAAGCCGGCCTCCTGCGCCAGCTCGCCCTCGACGGGTCGAAGGCTTACTTCGACACCAACCCGAGCGAGCACCACCACTTCTTCCTCGAGGACGAGGGTCAGGTTCTCGACATGCCCGATTGCGGCATCACCGTCGATTCGCTCCCCGACGCCCCCGAGGGCATGGAGATCGCCGGCGTCGAGGTGATCGTGCGCCTGCGCCGCCGCGGTCCGGTCGCCCGCAAGGCCTGATCGGCTTCAGGCATCTTTCCCGTTCACGAAAAAGGCCCGGTTCGCCGGGCCTTTTTCGTTGGCTGTCCGGAGGTCGTGGCTGGGCCTACTCCACCTTCTCGTACGGGTAGACCCCCCACAGCCGTTCCTGGCGGACGTAGCCGTCGACGTCGCCGCCCTTCTGGGGCAGGGCGACGACGACGCGGCACCACGCGCCGGTGCAGCTCTTCACGCTGCCGATGACGCCGGCCTGGAGGCGGGCCTGCTCGCCGGACGCATCGTCGGCGCGGGCGTAGAGGGGCGTCTCGGGCCTAGTCTCGCCTTTCGGGCTCGCTTTGGCCGCCGTGACGATGGAGGTGCGCCGCCCCGACAGCAGCGAATGCAACACCCAGCCCTCCGTGCCCTCGGAGTCGCGGATGCGGCGCCAGGTCTCGAATTCGGCGACGATCTCCACGGGCAGGCCGGCGCGCTGGAACACCCACAGGGTGCGGTGATCCTTCGACGGGCCTTCCCGCAGGTTCACCCGGTCGGTCTTGAGGCTGGCGTAGCGCGGCAGGGGCAGGCCGGTCTTCGAGCCGACGCCGGCGCCCGGCGTGGGCGGTGGCGGCGGTGCCGCGTTGGCGCTTCCGGCCGCGAGTGCGAACCCGAGGAGCAGGGCCGGGGCGAAAGCACGGGCAGGCGTGTTGGAAAGCGTTCTGAAAAGGGTCTCGGCAGGCGCCATCGTCCATGTCCTCGAACCGCGCGGACGGGGCCGGGCCGACGCCCCCGGCCGCCGTGGCGCGCATTGTGTTCCGTCGCCTCTCTGGTAGAGAGGCCGTCGGGGCTGGAGAGCGGGTTGCCGCCCATTCCAACCCCCGTCGCGTCTATCCGTCCGGATCGATACGTGGTTCTGGCCGATGCGTGGTTAACGCGCGGTAAGCCGCCACGCCGGTGCCGGGCCGGAACATGGGCGAGCCGACCCGACCGGACCCGAGCAGGGCGCGCCGGGGATCGCTCGCATCGAGGAGGGTGCATGCAGTCGCTCAAGCGCAAGCCGCTGGTCGTGATCACCCGGCGTCTCCCGGAGGTGGTGGAGACGCGCATGCGCGAACTCTTCGAGATCCGTCCAAACACCGACGACAAGCCCCTGAGCCACGAGGCCCTCGCGGCCGCCCTGCGCGAGGCCGACGTCCTCGTGCCGACGGTGACCGACGAGATCGATTCGGGGCTCCTCGCCCAGGCCGGCCCGAACCTGCGCCTCATCGCGAATTTCGGCAACGGCGTCGATCACATCGACGTGGCCGCCGCTCTGGAACGCGGCATCACCGTCACCAACACCCCCGGGGTGCTGACGGAGGACACCGCCGACATGACCATGGCGCTCATCCTGGCGGTGGCCCGGCGGGTCACCGAGGGCGCGCGCATCATTCCCGACGACGCCTGGGATTCGGGCTGGTCGCCGACGTGGATGCTGGGCCGGCGCATCACCGGCAAGCGCCTCGGCATCGTCGGCATGGGCCGCATCGGCCAGGCGCTGGCACGCCGCGCCAAGGCGTTCGGCCTGCAGATCCACTATCACAACCGTCGCCGGGTGCCGGGCACCATCGAGCGCGACCTCGACGCGACCTACTGGGAATCCCTCGACCAGATGCTGGCGCGCGTCGACATCGTGTCGGTGAACTGCCCGCACACGCCGGCGACCTACCACCTCCTGTCGGCCCGCCGCCTCAAGCTGCTCAAGCCCGAGGCCATCGTGGTCAACACCGCCCGCGGCGAGGTGATCGACGAATCGGCCCTGGCCCGCCTCATCGAGGCCGGCGACGTCTCGGGGGCCGGCCTCGACGTGTTCGAGCAGGAGCCCGCCGTCAGCCCCCGCCTCGTCAAGCTCGCGCGCGCCGGCAAGGTGGTGCTGCTGCCGCACATGGGTTCGGCCACCCACGAGAGCCGCACCGACATGGGCGAGAAGGTGATCATCAACATCAAGATCTTCATGGACGGCCACCGCCCGCCGGACCGCATCCTGCCCAGCATGCTCTGAGGCCCCCGGGGCCGGACCTGCCGTTCGGCGCTTCTCTTGCAAGGGCCTCTCTTGCAAGGGCCTCTCTTGCACGGGCATCTGCAGGGGCTTTCCCGTGTTCGACGGGGACAACCGCCGAACCCGCAGGGCGAATCGGAACGGGGCGGGGGACGGCACGTTGACCGGCGTCTGGCGCGTGGTGGGGCCAGTGTGAAACGGTAGATCGGGACGAACATGGCCGCGGACACCCCGTTGAGCGAGGCAGGGCCGGGCCACGCGGTGGCGGGCGACCCTTTCGGACGCTTCGCGGATTTCGTGCCTCTGATGATGTGGCGCACGGACACGCGGGGCCACGCCGTCCACCACAACGAATCCTGGCTCGCCTTCACCGGCCGTGACGCGGCCGAGGAGCGGGGCCGGGGCTGGCGCCGCGGCCTCCATCCGGACGACGAGGCCGCCCACGCGTCGGTGTTCGAGACGGCGCTCGCCGCCCGGGACCCGTTCACGGTGGAGTTTCGCCTGCGCCGCCACGACGGCGCCTATCGCTGGCTCCTCGACACCGGCCGCCCGCTCCACCGCGACGGGGCGTTCGAGGGCTACATCGGTACGAGCTTCGACATCACCGAGCGCAAGGAGGCGCGGGAGCATTCCGAGCGCGCCCTCGTGGAGAAGGAGGCGCTCCTCGCGGAGGTCTACCACCGCGTGCGCAACAATCTGCAGGTGATGGTGAGCCTCATCGGCCTCTACGGACGGGCGGCGCCGCCCCCCTGCCGCGGCAGCTTCGAGGCCCTGGGCCAGCGGGTGCGGGCCATCGCCCTGGTGCAGCAGCACCTGCACGAGGCGCCCCACATCGCCTCCATTGACCTGCGCGACTATCTCCACCGCCTCGCCTCCGGCCTTGGCCAGCTGCGGCGCGCCGGGCGCATCGGCGTCACCATCGGCGGAACCGGCACCAGCCTCGTCGAGCCGCGCACTGCGAACGCCCTCGGGATGATCGTCGCCGAGGTGGTGTCGGAGTGCCTCGACACCACGTCCGAATCCGTCGCCTGCGCCATCAGCCTCGTCATCGACGCGCCGGTGGGCGGGCCGGTGCGGTTGACCATCGTCTCCGGCAGCAACGCCGAGGGAGCACCCTCGGGCAAGGTCGAGGTGCCGAACCTCGGCCCCCGCCTCATCGCCGCCTACGCCGCCCAGGCCGAGATCGCCGCGCGCGGCCTCGGCACCCGGGACGACCCGCTCCACCTCCAACTGCCCGAGGTGCTGGTGTCGCCGGTGGAGTAGGCGGACTTTTCCGTCGACGCCGGTCCTCGAACGCGAAAAGGCCGGGGCGCACCGCCCCGGCCTTTCGTCGTCGTCCGGACCGCCGGCCCGAAGGCCGGTGGCGTTTGGCTTAGCGGAGCAGCTGCAGGATGCCCTGCTGGGCCGTGTTGGCGAGCGAGAGCGCCGAGATGCCGATGGACTGGCGGGTCGACAGGGCCTGGGAGTTGGCGGCTTCCTCGTTGAGGTCCGCGTTCGTCAGGTTGGCCGAGCCGGTGTCGAGGATGTTGATCAGCTGCTTCGAGAAGTCCTGACGGTTCTGCACGACGGTGAGGTTCGAGCCGAAGGTCGAGGACTGGGTGCGGAGCGCGGCCGAAGCGTTCGTCAGCTGGGTGAGGGACGCCTTGATGTCGTCGTCGCTGGCAAACCCGCCGGAGACGCTCTGCAGTCCGAGGCCCGTCGCGTCGAACTTGACGCCCTTGATGTCCAGGGAGCTCGTGTCCTTCTCGTTGAACGACAGGTGCAGGGTGTTCTCCTTCGCGTCCGAACCGGCGCGATAGAGCAGGTTGACGCCGTTGTAGCTCGAGTCCTGCGCCTGCTGGGTGATCTGAGTCAGGAGTTCGTTGAACTGCTGCGCCAGGGCGGTACGGGCATTGGTTCCGTTCGCCGAGGTCGAGCCGGTGCCGGATGCGGTCACGCCCGTGCTCGGCGCTGAACTGGTTCCGGTTCCGAACCCGATATCGGTTGTGCCGATGGACTTCACCGTCACCTTCTGCTCGGGACCGCTGTCCGTCGACCGGATCGTCAGCTGGTTGTTGGTCACGCTTGCGGTCAGCTTACCCTTGAGGCCCACATCGGCAGCAATCTGGTCGTTGATCTGGGTGACCAACTGCGCGCCGGTCTGTCCGGTGCCGGTGAAGGTCAGGGTCTTGGCCGGGCTGTTGCCGAGCTGCACCGTGATACCCGAAGTGGCACCGGCGACACCGGCGCCGCCCAATGCAGCCACCGCCGTGCCGGTCGCGCGCGCCTTCGTGGAGCCGTCGGTCGGATCGACACCCGTGGCGACGGTCGCGGCGCTGGCGGTGGTGCCAAAGCCGATGTCGGTATCGCCGGGGACGGCACCCGTGGTGATCGTCACCTTCGAATCGCTGCCCGTCGCGGTCGAGGTGAAGTTCAGGCGACCGTCCGTCGTCAGCGACGCCTGAACCTGGGCGCCATTGCCACCGGCTGCGGTCAGCTGGCTGTTGATCTGCGTCAGGATCTCGCCGGCGCTGACCTTGGTCAGGTCGCTGACCGTATTGCCGAAATTCGCAGCGTTGAGGGTGATGGTGGTCTCAGCATTCGTTCCGTCCTTGACGACGAAGACCGAGGAATGGGAGCCGGAGAAGTTGTGCGTGCCGTCTGCTGCGGCACCGGTGCCGCCGCCGGCGCCGGCTGCAGCCGTCGCGGTGGAGGATGTCAGGGAAGCCGCTGCGGTCGCGACGGCGCTGGTCGCGCTGGCGCCGGTTGCGGTCGACTTGGTGGAAAGGGCCTGACTGGCGGTGGATTTTGCCGAGTCGACAAGCTTCTGGATCGAGGTGATGCCCTGGTTGGCGGCTTGGATCGTCTGGACGCCGTTCGAGATGCTGTCGAGGAGGCCGCCGAGATCCGACGAGCGGTTGGTCAGCGCCTGGGACGTGAAGAAGCTGACGGGGCTGTCGAGGGCCGAGTTGACCTTCTTGCCCGTCGAGAGTCGGTTCTGGGTGCTGGACAGGAGGTCCGCGGTGCCCTGCAGCGAAAGCAGGTTCTGGCGGGTCGCGGCGGTGAGGGTGACGCCTGAAGACATTGGTTTCGATCCATTCTGATCGGTGCGTCTCCGTTTTTGGAGACAGCGCCACAGAACCACGCCCCCCTTGCGATCCTGTTAAATGTTGTGATGAACACGGCGTGACGTGGGTCGGTCGAATGCCATGGAGCTGGACGAATCCGTCGATCCATCAGAGGTTTAGCCGGATCGGCTTCTCGGCGTCTTCAGGCTTTGTTAACCATGATCGCCGAGGAAGGAGGCGAGACCCTGCCGCCCGTGAGACGCCATGCCCCTCAAGATCGAACTGAAACCGTTCGAGCGCCTGCTGATCGGCGGCACGGCGATCCGCAACGGATCGCGGCGCTCCTCCTTCGTCATCGAGACGGTGACGAACTTCCTGCGCGAGAGCGACATCATCCTGGAGAGCGAGGCCGACACGGCCTGCAAGCGCCTCTACCTCACCTTGACGGTGCTGTACCTCGCCGAGCCGACGCCGGAAGCCGAGGACATCTTCGTGCGGCAGGCCAACGCCCTGCTAGAAGCGGTGCCGACGACGGCGCCGTACATCCGCGACATCCACGAGTTCGTGGCGGCCCGCGAACTCTATCGCGCGCTCAAGCGCTGCAAGGACCTCATCCAGTACGAGCAGTCGCTCAGCGACCGCCTCGCCCCGCCGCCCGCGACCGGCGGGACGACGTGACGGGAATCCGCTCGTACGCTCGGCTCAGATCCCACTGAACCAATTGTAGCCCTGGTCCTCCCAGTACCCGCCCGGATAATCGTTGGTGACGAACACGCTTGCGATGTATTTCGGGCTCTTGAACCCGAGCTTGGTCGGCACGCGCACCCGCAACGGGTAGCCGTATTCGGTGCTCAGTTCCTTGCCGGCGAAGTCGAGGGCCAGGACGGTCTGGGGGTGCAGCGCGCTCGGCATGTCGAGGCTGCCGTAATAGCGGTCGGCGCATTTGAAGCCGACGTATTTCGCCGTCAGATCGGCGCCGATCCGTTCGAGGAACACCTTGAGGGGCACGCCGCTCCATTGGCCGATCTGGCTCCAGCCCTCGATGCAGACGTGGCGGGTGATCTGGCTCTCCTGCGGCAGGGCGCGGAGCTTTTCGAGGGTCCAGGGCGACTTGTCGGCGACGAGGCCGGTGACCTTGAGCTTCCAGTCGGCGCCCTCGACCTCTGGGATGTTGTCCGGCGGGTAGTAGGCGTTGAACCGGAACGGCGTGTCGATCATCGCGGCCGGGTAGGTCGGCGCGAGTTTATTGGGGTCGAACAGCCAGCCCTGGACCCGGTCGTTGAACTTCGACATGGCCCACAGCACACGGTCGGCGGCGTTGCCGTTGGAGCCCGTGGAGAGGTCGCAGCCCGTGAGCAGCGTGAGGGCGCCGAGCGACAGGCCCGAGCGCAGGAGTGCCCGGCGCTCCAGCTTCACCAGCTCGGGCTGCAGGTCGGCGCGCAGGGCCTTGAGGCGGGCGGTGGTTTCGGGATCGCGGGTCATGCTTGCGTCTCCGAAGGGGTCACGCGGGCGCGACCGGTGATCATCGCCCGGAGGGTGCTGGGCACCACCAGCACCAGGGCGAGGTGCAGGACGATGAAGCCGACGAGGCCCGCCATGGCGCAAAAATGCACCCGGCGCGCCCATTCGTAGCCACCGAACAGGGCGGCCAGCCCCTGGAACTGCACCGGCTTCCACAGGGCGAGGCCCGAGGCGAGGAGGAGGGCGCCCAGCAGGAACGCCACCGCGTAGGCGAGGCGCTGCACGGCGTTGTACTGCCCGAGACGGTGGGCGAGGCGGAAGGTCAGCGCGGCCTTCGCGTCGCGCCACACGGCGCGGGGGCTCAAGGGTAGAAACGTCCGAGCGACGTGCCGGCTCGCCAGCCCGTAGGCGACGTAGACGAGGCCGTTCAGGGCGAACAGCCACATGGCGGCGAAGTGCCAGGCGATGGCCCCGCCGAGCCAGCCCCCCAGGGTCGCCCATTTCGGGAAGGCGAAGGGGAAGAGCGGCGACGCATTGTAGATCGCCCAGCCGCTGAACAGCATGCAGAACACCGCCACCGCGTTGATCCAGTGGGTGAGGCGCACCACCAGGGGGTGGATCACCACGACGCGGGCGGGGGGCTCAGGAACCAGGGTCATCGGGGGCTCGGTCGACAGGACAGGCCGCGCTCGGTGACGCGGAGCGCAGGTCCCTCCCCCCTTTGCGGGGGAGGGCTCTACCTTGGTGCCTCACATGGACGGCACGGTGCCGTTGCGGCCGACGATGAGGATCGGGGCCGTGAGGGTGCCGTCTGCGCCCTTCTTGGTGAAGGCGACGAGCTTGGAGCCGGGCACCAGGATGCTCTTCTCGCCGGGGTCGACGAGGGTCACGGGCACGTCTTCCGGCACCGTCACCTTTTTCTCGCCGCCCTGGTACTTGACCAGGAGAGTGCGCCCCTCGGTGCCCGAGAGGGTGCCCACCGCGCCGTTGGTCATGGTGGAGTTCGAGCCGAGATCCCACGGGTAGTGGCCGTCGGCTGTGCCGCGCAGGGAGGAGGCGAACACCGTCACCTGCAGGGCCTTCTGCGTGCCGTCGGGCTGCGGGATCGCGGCGGTGCCGATGTAGCTTTCCGACTTGATGTCGGCGAGCTGGCCCGTGGTGGCGGCGAGGATCTTGGTGTCGTTCGCGAAGGTCACGGTGATCGAGTCGCCCGTGCGCGGCTTGATGGTGAGGGTCGATCCGTCGACCTTCTCCAGGGTGCCGCGGTAGCGCACGATGTCGTCGGCGCGCGCGGTGGTGGCGGCCATCGTCAGGGTCAGGGCGAGGCCGGTCAGCAGGCTCTTCATCATGGCGTGTCTCTCCTGTTGTGGTTCTTCTTCACGTCCGGGCGCGCCACCGGCGCGCCCGCCTTCGATCCGACCTCACGTCGATCCGACCTCACATGGGCGGACTCACATGGGCGGAACGGTGCCGTTCTGGCCCACCACCATGCGGTCGGCGACCGCCGTGCCGGAGGCATCGGCGCGGGTGAAGGCGACGACGCGGGCGCCCGGCTTGATCAGGCCGGCATCGGCGGGGGCCAGGGCCACCACGGGCACGTCGTCCGGCACGGTGATGACCTTCTGTCCGCCCGCATACGTCACCGTGATGGTGCGGTTGGTCGTCCCCGTCACGGCGCCGACTGCGCCGTTGGTCATGGTGTTCTCCTTCTCGAGATCCCACGGGTAGTGGCCGTCGCCGGTGCCGCGCATGCTGGGCGCGAACACCGCGACCTCGAGGGCCTTCAGGGTGCCGTCGGCCTGGGGCGTCGCGGCGGTGCCGACATAGCTGTCGGGCAGGATGTCGGCGATCTTGGCCGCACTCGCACCCGCGACCCGGACGCCGTCGCCGAGGCGGACCAGAATGGCGTCGCCGACGCGCGGCTTGATGGTGATGGCATTGTCCGTCACCGACGCGATGGTGCCGCGGATGCGCACCACCGGCGCTTCCGCCCGGGCCGGGAGGCTCAGGGCGAGGCCCGTGGTGGCGAGGAGTACGGCGGTACGGACGGTTCTGATCATGTGGAGCCTTTCCCATCGACCGGTGGCCGATTCCGGCCGCGACCCTGCCCCGCCTCCGGATCGTGCGCAAGTCAATTGCGCGCGATATGGATACGCTTGGCCGGCGCGGGCTCCGGCCCCGTCAATGCGCCATCAGCATCGGGATGCCCGCATGGGTCAGCAGGTGGCTCGTCGGGCCGCCGAAGATCATCTGGCGCAGGCGGCTCTGGGTGTAGGCGCCCTTGATGAGGAGGTCGCAACCGAAGGTTTCGGCTTCTGCGAGGAACACCTCGCCGGGCGTGCGCCGCCCAGCCGAATGGGCGCGGTGATCGGCGTCGATGCCCTCGCAGGCGAGCGCACGGGCGAGCTCCTCGGCGGTCGGCCCCGGCACGGTGCCACCCTCGACGCTGATCACCCGGATGCGCTGCGCCTGGCGCAGGAACGGCATGGCGAAGGCCACGGCGCGCGCCGTCTCGGTGGAGCCGTTCCAGGCGATGAGGATGGCGTCGCCGAGGGTCGCGGGGGCGATGGGGGGCGCGAGGAGGATCGGCCGCCCGCTCTCGAACAGGGCGGTCTCGAAGGTGGTCATGCGCGGCGCGCCGTCGTCGGTGCCGGGGCGCCCGACCACGGTGGCGGTGAACAGCCGCGCGTACTGGCCGAGGAACGCGTCGCCCGCCGGAACGTCCGGGCGCCAGCGGTAGCGCGGGCCCGCCGCGCCGATGCCGGCCGGGGTGCAGGGCCCGTCGGCCATGAGCGGCACGCCGGCCTGCTGCATGAAGGTGACGAAGCGCCCGCCCGCGGCCTCGGCCTCGGCCTTGTCGGCCTCCTCGTCGCGCAGCCAGGTCATGCCGCCGACCATGTCGACGGGGACGTATTCGGCGAGCGCCGGGCGCAGGGACACGCCCTCGACGAGGCTGCCGAAGCGACGGGCGGCGAGGATCGCCGTCTCGAACACCGAGGGCAGGCTGTCGTGCAGGGCGACGGGAACCAGGAGCGTCTTCATGGCGGCGGGGCCTTCGCAGCGGGGTCTTCGATGGCGCGAGACACCGGAGGCTAATGCGATTTGGGCGTGCGGCAAACTCCGCCCGGCGGGCCGTCACACGGTTTTTGAACGGTTCCGGCACCGGCCCCGGGGTCGAGCCGGTGCCGGACGGCCCGGGTCATGGGCCTCTCCACGAAGCGGGCGACCACCAGGGACGCGGCCACCGACAGGGCGAGCATGAGGCCGAGCGCCCCCCACGGGCCGACGAGTGCCGCGAGACCCAGCCGCGTGATCGCCTCGCGGGTGGCGCGCAGGACGAAGGGATGGATCAGGTAGAGGGCGTAGGACGCATCCCCCAGGGCGACGAGCGCCGGACCGAGCCGCGTCCCGCGCCCCGGCGGCGGCTCGCGCCCGAGGGCGGCGGCGGCCACCAGCAGGAGCGCCGGCCCGCCATAGGCGAGGGGCCGCAGGGCCTCGCCGGGCTCGCCCGCGACGGCGAGGCCGGCGAGGCCGGTGGCGGCGAGCGCCAGCCGGGCGGCATCGGGCAAACGCAGGCCGTGCGCGCGGGCGAGGCCGAGGCCGGCGCCGAGGGCGAATTCGAGGACGATGGGGCTGCCCCAGAACGCGAGCGGCGTCGGCGGTTCGGGCACCAGGCGGCCGAGGGCGACGAGGCCGGCGAGGGCGAGGCCGAGCCACAGCACCGCCCGGCCCCGGCCCCAGCCGAGGCCGACGGCGAAGACCGCGTAGAAGAACATCTCGCAGTTCAGGGTCCAGCCGAGGCCGTACAGGGGCTGGGGAATGCCGTCCGGGCGCAGGGCCGGCCAGAACAGGAACGAGGCGGCGACGTAGCCGGGCGCGGGGGGATCCGCGCCGTTGAGGAGCGCCGGCACGGTGAGGACGAGGGCGAGGTAGAGGGCCGTCACCAGCCAGTACAGCGGCACCAGCCGGGCGATCCGGTGGGCGAGAAAGCGCGCCCGTCCCCCCGGGCGCCCGTAGAGGGGGGCGCTCGCGTGGACGATGATGAAGCCCGAGATCACGAAGAACACGTCGACGCCCGCCGACCACGCCAGCCCGGTGCTGGGGCCGAAGGGAAGCCCGGCGCGCAGGGCCAGGGCCGCCGCCTCGACCTGCCCGTGATGGACCACGACGAGGAGGGCCGCGAAGGCGCGCAGGCCCTGGATCGCGCCAAGCTTCACGCGGGTCTATTCCAAGGATCGCACCCGATACGATCGTCATGCCGCGAAGATAGCCTGGAACGGATCAGGTCTTCCCCCGTTGTCCCGCCGAAGGCGACAGTCACGGACCTGTGCGGGCACAAGTGCCTCTGGGTCCGTTCTTGTATGTCGCTGCAGCCATATTGAGGATGATCATGATCAACAAGTCGATTGCCCTGGGTGTCCTGGTGACGGCCCTCGCGACCCCCGCCTTCGCACAGGACATGGGCGATTTCCGCCTCGCCGCGATGCAGTCCAACGCCTTCGAGGTGCAGTCGAGCCAGATCGCCCTGTCGAAGAGCCGCAATCCGCAGGTCGTCCGCTTCGCCAAGGAGGCCGTGCGCGATCACCGCGCCGCCAACGTCGCCCTGGCGGGCGGTGAAGCCAACGTGATGGCTCGCAACGATGGCCTCGGCGGTCTCGTGACCGCCCCGCTCGCCATCGCGGGCGGCGCCGTCGGCGCGGCCACGGGTGCGGCGACGGGTGTCGTCGGCGGAACCCTCGCGGGTGGTCCGGTGGGCGGCCTCGAGGGCCTCGGCGCGGGCGCCCGTCGCGGTGCCGCGACCGGCGCGATGGTGGGCGATGTCGACACCACTGCCGGCACCACCCTGGTCCAGCCGAACCCGCAGCAGCAGGCGATGCTCGCCGAGCTGTCGCAGACCCCGGCCGGTCCGCGCTTCGACCGCCTCTACGGCTCGATGCAGGTGAAGTCGCACGGGATGGCTCTCGGGATGTACCAGTCCTACGCCTCCAACGGCCCGAACCCGGCCCTGCGCGCCCACGCCCAGCAGGCCCTGCCGGTGCTGGAGCACCATTACCAGGAGGCCCGCCGCCTGCCCGGCGCGCGCTGAGCCGCACGGTCCCCCGGGCGGAACGCCCGGGGAATACACGAAAAAGGGATGCCGCGCGAAAGTCCGGCATCCCTTTTTCGTGGCTGATCGACGGCCTTTCCCGAGGACAGCGCTTTTCCTGTTCGGCGCGGCGACGGTGGTCACCCGGTTCGGCGCAGTTCCGCGATCCCCCGGGCGGGATGCTGTCATGAGAATAGGGTGACTCGGCGGCCCTTCGAATGCGAAGGCCACGCGAGCCACCCTTCCACATCGTGCATCCCCGATTGCGTCGGGTGAGGCGTGCGTCCTACGCCTCCTGGCAGTTGATCAGCGCGGTCTGGCTAATGGATTTGCCGGCCATGTCGACGGCGGGCCGGAAGTCGCCGGTCTCGGGATCGCGCACGAGGAGTTCGCCGCGCTCGATGCCGAAGTGGGCGCCGTGCAGTGTCAGCGTGCCGGCCTCGACGCGTTCGCGGACGAACGGGAAGGTCATGAGGTTCTTCAGGCTCTCGCCGACCATCGCGTATTCGAGGCGTGTGAGGTAGTCCGGCCCGTTCTGGTCCTCGACGTTCTCGGCGGCCGACTTCACGAGGGACACCCATTTGCCGATGAAGTCGCCGTCCGACAGGGGGTTCGACGGGCTGGCGAAGGCCTTGATGCCGCCGCAGGTGGCGTGACCCATCACGACGATGTGCTTCACTTCCAGGCCCTGCACGGCGAACTCGATGGCCGCCGACGTGCCGTGGAACTCGCCGCCCTGCTCCTCGCAGGGGGGCACGAGGTTGGCGACGTTGCGGATCACGAACAGTTCACCCGGACCCGCGTCGAAGATCACCTCGGGTGAGACGCGGCTGTCGCAGCAACCGATGAGGAGGACTTCGGGGGATTGCGACTTGGCGAGGCCGGAATAGCGCTTGGCCTCGTCGGGAAGGCGGCGTTCGACGAAGGACTGGTAGCCTTCCTTGAGCTTCTCGGGGAACGTACCGGTGCGGGGGGTGGTCATCTCGGATCGGCCTTTCATCGGGTGCCGTGCCAGTTCAGGGCCACGGGCGTTGCGGGAAGGGTGCCACCCAGGACGGCGCGCGCGACGCGTGCCAGCCCGGCGGGTTCGATGCGCTCGGACGTCGCGTCGAGTTCGTCGAGGGTCCACCAGCGCGTGCCGAGGACGGGGTTGTACTCCGTCTCGGCGAGGCGCCGGGTGTCGATACGGTCGTCGGGCAGCCGCACCACGAAGTAGCGCTCGCGGGCATCGCGCGACGTCCGGAACAGGTGGAAGGGCCCGTCGCAGCCTGCGACCTGCGGACCGATGGGCGCATCGGCAACGCCGATCTCCTCTTCGAGTTCACGCCGGCAGGCCTCGACATGGGATTCGCCCGGCTCCAGTCCGCCCCCCGGCATGAACCAGAAGGTGCGGTTGTCGGGATTCGCCGGATCGATGGGCCGGACGGACTCGTAGGCGATGAGGAGCAGGCGCCCGGCCGGATCGAACACGAGGGCGCGGGCGACCTCGCGAACCGGCGGGTGCACGGTGTCGGGTGCGCTGGGCGCGGAGGTCGGTGCTGTCATCGGGTCATTCCGAAGTATTGTGCGGCATCCCAGCATCGAGAAAAATATTTTAATCCGTCGGACAAGGATATTTTCTTCGATCGCGTCGGCTTTCACCTGTCAGGACCGTCATTTAGCGTGAAATGGCCGGCACGCTAGTGTTTTACGACACGTCGCCGGGCGCCCAGATCACGATGGGGAGATCGAAGCCATCGCGCCCCGGCGGATCGGGCATCGGTACGGCGCGGCCACGCGCGAGGTCGCGGGCCACCACCAGGGCCGCGAGGGCGTCGAGGTGGTCGTCGGCGCCGATGCCGGCGGGGCGCGCCGCGACCAGGGCCTCGGGCAGCCCGGCGCCGAGAAGCAGCGCCCGACGCGCGGCCTGCCCGTCCGGCGTCTTCTTCGAAGCCGCAAGGGCCCGGTCCCGGTTGAGGCGCCGGAACGCGACCTCGGGATGGACCTCGTGCAGGCGGTCGCACAGATCGGGCCGCGCTCGGAGCAGGCCATCGACCTCCCGCACACTCCGAAAGATGTTCCAGCCCTGGATCGAGGGGGCGAAGGGCGGGTCGCTGCCCGCCCGCGACAGGGCCTTGGCGGTCTCGTAATCGGGCGCATGGACGGCCGCGCGCGGCGGCATCGGAAACACGCTCGCCCGCCCCTGGCCCAGATAGGCCCGCGCCGCCCGATCGGCGACGCGCCCGCCATCCGTGATCCGGTCGGGCAGGCCGATGGGGATGTCGATGCCGACGAAGGCCGGCGCCTCGGGGGCGTCGACGAGATCGGCCACGGTTGCGAACCGGGCGGCGCGATGGCATCCGTCGGCAAGGTTGAGCAGCACCCCGGCCCAGGCGCCGCGACACCCGTCGAGGCCGGCGATCCAGGGGGAGGGCGCAGGCGGCGTGCGAGTCTCCGACGCGTCGGGCTCGGTCGGGCTGCAAGGCATCTCGGTGGTGATCGAACGCGAACGAGAGGAGTGCATGTCGCCGATCCGCCTTCCCCTCGACCGTGTCATTCAAAGGCTTTTGGCCGGTCCCCGAAGACGGACATCGCGACGCCATTGACTTGGCGTCATGCCTGTCCATTCCAGAAATGCACGCGTGAAATGCGAGCCGTCCGTATAGCCGAGTTCACAGGCTATTCGTCCAATGGGGAGCGCCGGTTCAGCGAGCAGAGTCTTGGCACGGCGGGCCATGATGCGTTGTTGAATGTCGGCATAGCGTGTCCCGGCATCGTCCAAACGACGCTGCAGGGAACGGCGGGAAAGGCCGAGGCGGCGCGCGATCCCGTCGATGGAAGGGCGCGCTTCGTCCAAGCCAAGTTCGATCAAGTGTGCGACGCAAGCCGCCAGGTCATCGCCGATCGGCTCGTCCTCGCCCGTCGCCGGAACGCCGGGATCGTGACGCTTCGGGTTCGGCGCGTCCAGGTGGTCCAAGGAAAAGATCAGACCGGCCCGAGCCCCTAGAGGCTGTTATGGACCTATGACGGCTGGATTCCAGATGAAGGGGCATGACCTCTTCACGCAAAGCCTACCCGTCCGACGTCTCCGATGACGAATGG
>NZ_LMMW01000020.1:0-24990 GCF_001422845.1 Methylobacterium sp. Leaf100
TACGCCCTCGTCTCGGTGGCCGCCGTGGTGCAGCCGGACGGCACCGGCCGGGCGGCCTTCGGCGGCGTCGCGCACAAGCCGTGGCGGGTCGAAGCCGCCGAGGGCGCGATGGCGCAGGGCGCCAAGGCGGTGACCGCGCAGGCCTTCGCCGGGGCCAAGCCGACCCACGACAACGCCTACAAGCTGAAGCTCGCCGTGCGCACGCTCGGCGCGGTGCTCACCGAAGCGAGGGCTTAGAGCCATGAAGTTCGACACCCCTGCCGGCCAGAACCCCATCGACCAGCTCAAGGTCGTCGGAAAGGCCACCGACCGGATCGACGGCAAGTACAAGACCACCGGCACCGCCCCCTACGCCTANCGGCCAGAACCCCATCGACCAGCTCAAGGTCGTCGGAAAGGCCACCGACCGGATCGACGGCAAGTACAAGACCACCGGCACCGCCCCCTACGCCTACGAGCGCCACGACGTGGCGGCGAACCAAGCCTACGGCTACGTGCTCGGCGCCGGGATCGCCAAGGGCCGCATCCGGGCGATCCACTCGGAGGCGGCAAAGCGCGCCCCCGGCGTCCTCGCCATCGTGACTACCCTGGAGACGCCCCGCCTCGAACGCGGCACCATGAACGCCGCTTACCTGTTCGGCGGCGACCGGGTGCAGCACTACCACCAGGCCATCGCCGTGGTGGTCGCCGAGACCTTCGAGCAAGCCCGTGCGGCGGCCTTCCTGGTCGAGGTCGACTACGCCCCCGAGGTCGGCAAGTTCGACCTCGCCACCGAGGCGAAGGGCGCGCCCCCCGCGCCGGGCGACAGCGGCGAGGGCAGCGGCGGCGACGGCGTCGAGCGCGTCGGCGATTTCGAGGGCGCCTTCGCGTCGGCCCCGGTGCGGTTCGACGAGACATACACCACCGCCGACGAGAGCCACGCCATGATGGAGCCGCACGCCACCGTGGCGGCCTGGGACGGCGACAAGGTCACCCTCTGGACCTCCAACCAGATGATCGGCTGGGGCCATGGCAGCATGGCCAAGATCCTGGGTATCCCGAAGGAGAACGTCCGGCTCGATTCGCCCTATGTCGGCGGCGGCTTCGGCGGCAAGCTGTTCGTGCGCGCCGACGCGGTGCTGGCGGCGCTGGGCGCCAAGGCGGCGGGGCGCCCGGTGAAGGTGGCGCTGACCCGGCCGCTCGTGGCCAACAACACCACCCACCGGCCCGCTACCATCCAGCGGGTGCGCATCGGCGCCACCGAGGACGGGACGATCACCGCCATCGCGCACGAGAGCACCTCCGGCAACCTGCCCGACGGCGATCCCGAGACGGCGGTGAACCAGACCAAGCTCCTCTACGCGGGTGCCAACCGCATGACCGCCATGAAGCTCGCCCATCTCGACCTGCCGGAGGGCAACGCCATGCGGGCGCCCGGCGAGGCGCCGGGCCTGATGGTACTCGAGGTCGCCATGGACGAGATGGCGGAGAAGCTCGGGATGGACCCGGTGGCGTTCCGCATCCGCAACGACACCCAGACCGACCCGAACAAGCCCGACCGCAAGTTCTCGCACCGCGACCTCGTCGGCTGCCTGACGCGCGGCGCGGAGACGTTCGGCTGGGCCAAGCGCAACCCGAAGCCCGGCTCGGTCCGGGACGGGCACTGGCTCGTCGGAATGGGGGTGGCCGCGGCCTTCCGCAACAACATGGTGATGAAGTCCGGCGCCAGGGTCCGGCTCGACGCCGAGGGCATCGTGACCGTCGAGACCGACATGACCGACATCGGCACCGGCAGCTACACCATCATCGCCCAGACGGCCGCCGAGATGATGGGCGTGCCCCTCGACCGCGTCGTGGTCCGGCTCGGCGATTCCGCCTTTCCGGTCGCGGCAGGCTCGGGCGGCCAGTGGGGCGCGAATTCCTCCACCTCCGGCGTCTACGCGGCCTGCGTGAAGCTGCGCGAGGCCGTGGCGCAGCGCCTCGGCATCAACTCGGACGATGCCGTCTTCGTGGACGGCGAGGTGCGGTCCGGCAACCGCGCCGTGCCGCTCGGCGAGGCGGCGCAGGCTGGCGCGCTGACGGGCGAGGACAGCATCGAGTTCGGCGACCTGTCGAAGACCTACCAGCAATCCACCTTCGGCGGGCATTTCGTCGAGGTCGGCGTCGATGTCGACACCGCGGAGGTGCGGGTGCGCCGGATGCTGGCGGTCTGCGCCGCCGGCCGCATCCTCAACCCGAAGACCGCCCGCAGCCAGGTGATCGGCGGGATGACCATGGGGACGGGCGCCGCCCTGATAGAGAAGCTCGACGTCGACACCAAGCGGGGCTTCTTCGCCAACCACGATCTTGCCGGCTACGAGGTCCCGGTCCACGCCGACATCCCGCACCAGGAGGTGATCTTCCTCGACGAGGTCGATCCGATCTCGTCGCCCATGAAGGCCAAGGGCGTGGGCGAACTCGGCATCTGCGGCGTCGGCGCGGCGGTGGCGAACGCCGTCTACAACGCCACGGGCATCCGGGTGCGGGACTACCCCATCACCCTCGACAAGCTCCTGGACCGGATGCCGGAAGCCGCCTGACCGGCCGGACGGGGGGACCCCTCCCCCGGGAGCCGCCCGACAGAGCGGACGGGGGAGCCCTCCCCCGTCCGCATCCGGCTCACGGGTGCTTGTGGATTGGATCGACCCACGGGACCGTCTCGGGCCGCTCGACGGGGTCGACATCCGTGATGTTGACCACCACCGCTTCGTTGTCCGAGCGCACCAGCACGCAGTGCAGGGGCTCGTCCGGGGAGGCGTTGATCTCCTGGTGCGGCACGTAGGGCGGCACGAAGATGAAGTCGCCGGGGCCGGCCTCGGCGACGTATTCGAGCCGGCCGCCCCAGCGCATCCGGGCGCGCCCCGACAGCACGAAGATCACGCTCTCCAGGGCACCGTGGTGGTGCACGCCCGTCTTGGCGTCGGGCTCGATCGCCACGGTGCCGGCCCAGATCTTCTGGGCGCCGACGCGGGCGTGGTTGATGGCGGCCTGCCGGAACATGCCCGGCGTCTGCGCCGTGTTGGGGTCGAGCCTGTCGCCGGGGATCACACGGATGCCATCGTGCTTCCAGCGCGGGGCGGCGTCCCCCGGCGGGGACGCGTCGTGATCTTGATCGTGGTCCTGCATCGCGAAACCTCCCTGGGGGTCGATCGAAGGGCCGGCCGCTCAGGCGGCGGGCAGTTCCCCCACGATGGCGGTGACGATGCGGGAATCCGTCGGCTCCATGGAATGCGGGAAGGCCGCGAGCAGGCTGCCGTCGCGGGCGACGAGGTACTTGTGGAAGTTCCAGCCCGGGGTGGCGCCGGGCTTCTCGGCCGCCGCCCAGCGGTAGAACGGATGGGCGGCGGGGCCCTTCACGTGGGTCTTGGCCACCACCGGGAAGGTGACGCCGTGGTTCTTGCGCGCCGCCTCCGCGATGGCGACACCGTCCAGGGTCTCCTGATTGCCGAAATCAGGCGACGGCACGGCGATCACCGTGAGGCCGCGGGCGCCGAACCGGGTCCACAGACCCTGAAGCCCGACGAACTGCCCGGCATAGCCGCAGGAGGTCGCGGTGTTCACGACGAGGATCGGCTTGCCGGCGAAATCCGCCAGAGGGAGACCGCCGCCCTCGGGTTTCTCGAAGGTGAAGGCCCCGGCCCGGGTCTCGCCCGCCTGCGCGGCCCGCGCGCCGCCGGCCAGGGCCGCGCCGAGGAGGATCAGGGCCCGTCGGCGGGGCAGGGTCTCGCTGAGGAAGGACGGCATGGCGGGGCTCCCGGGGATTCGCGGCGCGGGGCACCCGCGCGGTCTCTCGATGGGAATCTAGGGCGCGAACGGCCCCCGTGTCTCGCGCCGATCGTCCCAGGTCGCGCCTTCGTGCATGCAGGGGATAGGGATCCGTGCGCGCGGGCGGAGCGATCCGTGCACGTGGGCGGAACCATCGGGCCGTCCCGAGCTTGAGCGTTCGACACGGCCCCACCCGGCCCCACACGCCCCTGACCCGGAAAGACCAGCCTCCATGCGCAGCCTGTTGCTCGGCACCACCCTCCTCGTCGCCGGCACCCTCGGTGCCCTCGCGCAGGCGCCGGAGGCAACGGCGCCCGGCACGGCCCCGGTTCCGGCGGCCCCCGCCACCCTCGCCAACGACCTGCGCCCGACCTTCGTGGCGCAGAACCCCACCGACATGGTCACCTCGAAGCTCGTCGGCCTGACGATCCAGAACGGCGCCAACGAGACCATCGGGGAGATCGCCGACGTGGTCCTCGACGAGAAGAGCACGGTGAAGTCGTGGGTGGTCGGCGTCGGCGGCTTCCTCGGCATCGGCACGAAGTACGTCGCCATCGACCCGAGCGCCCTCAAGCTCTCCCGCACCAACGACACCACCCTGAAGGCGACCATCGACACCAACAAGGATCAGCTCCGCGCCGCCCCCGAGTACATCTACCTCGGCAAGGCCAAGACCGATGCCAAGACCGACGCCAAGACCGATGCGAACACCAAGCCGGCCGAGCCCGCCAAGGCGCCGTAGGATCGAGATCCCCTTCGCGGGAAGCTGCGCAGGCGGGTTCCTCGGGCACGCATCGGGCGGGGATCGCATCCGGCGCATCGTCGACGGACCGTCTCGACGCGGCCCGATCGATCGGCCCGGACCGCGCAGGTTCGTCCGGCCGGTGACGTCGTGGGTCAGGCCCGTCCTCGGCCCGGACTTCGCATGAGCCTGGGCCGCCATCACGGCAGCCCGGTACCGCCGAGGGCGGAGGCGCCGCCGGTCGCAGGTCCGGTCCGCGCCGGACCAGGATCCAGTCCAGCGAACGACGGGATCATCCGTTCTCCGGCAGCGGAATTTCGATCCGACTTGGTTCGGTCCGACTCGCGGGCTCGGGCCGACTCGCGGGACTGCGCCGGCCCATGATACGGCCTGTCCGGCGCCCGTCAATGCAAGTATAGATCTTGACAAATCCGCATGAATTACTATATCTATCGGTGTTGTATTCATATCTCAGGCTATCACGATGCCCTCGGCCGACTTGGTCCCTGTCACGCCACGGGATGAAGCCCTCGACATTCTCCGGCTCGTGGCGGCCGATGCTCCCGTCGCCACGCTGGCCCCCTATCTGCGCAGCCTGATGACCCACGACCATGAGCAGGCGTTCGCGATCATGCGCGCCTCGGGCAACGCGATGTCGGCCTCGCTCCAACTCCTCACACTCCTGGAAGACCGGGGCCTAATCACCATGGAGGAAGTCTTCGCGGCCGAAGAGGCACGTCTCGCTACCGGTGACGCGCGCGGGGCCTGAGGGCGGACAAGCCCATGCCGCCCCGAAGACCGAGGCTCTCGGGAGTCGGGTCGCCGTTGGAAAGCTCATCCCCGTAGAGTTTGGAGACAGGGAACGGGGCGACGATCGTCAGGGCGCCGATCACGCGCATGGCGATGCACCTCGTCCGCGTGGAGGGCTGACGCGGGCCTGGAGGGTCCGGCCCCTGTGCGTCCGATCACGGTCCGCGCCATCGACGCGGACCGAGCGCCTCCCATGGTCGGCGTCGCACCGAACCTCACCCGCCGGACGCGTTCAATCCCGCTGGCGGATGAAGCTGTCCGGCGTGCCGGTGCCGGCCTCCACGAAGCGGATGTCGCGGGGTTCGCGCCGGGGGGTGTCGACGGAGAGGAACACCATCGGCTCCTCCAGGATCTCCGGCACCGAGTGGACCACGCCGCGCTTGAAGAACACCAGGGTGCCGGGGCCGACCTCGATGGCGGGCTCGTCGGCGAACTTCATGAGGCAGCGGCCCGACAGGGCGTAGAGGTACTCGTCGCAGGACGCGTGGCTGTGGGGCGGCGTCGGCCGGTAGACCCGGAACACCCGGGCGCTTGCCGCCGGATCGTCGGTGAAGCGGTGATCGGCCACCATGGTGTCGGCGGTCTCGGGCAGTTGGGCGGCGTGCGCCGCGACGTCGAACACACCGTGGGCGGTGAGGGGGGTCGGGCTGTGGCTCATTGGGGGTCGTCCTCCGGCGGGGTCTGATTTTCGCCGGAGGGTACCGGGTTTCCGGGGCGCACCCAAGGGCGGGGGTCCGGCCCACCCTCGGCACGGCGTCAGTAATTCCACTGCAGCTGCCCGCGGAACAGGTGGCCCTCCGCTCGGCCGAGGCGGCGCTCGTCGGCCTCCCGGCGCTTCATCCGGGCATACGCGAGGGTGATCTCGAGGGGCTTGGTCGGCTGGAACTCGACGCCGACCTCGACCTCGTCGGTGTCGAGGCGGGGCGCGTTGGTCGCCACCTTCCAGCCGCCCCCATAGGTCTGCCAGCGCGCGTAGGGCATGAACGGGCCGATGGGGGAATGGGCGACCCGGACCATGGCCTGGACGTAGCCGCCGCTGAGCGGCTTCTCCGCGATCATCCGGGTGACCACGTCGAATTCCGGGCCGCGCCCCCAGTTCCACTCGGCCTGGAGGCCGAAGGGTTGCGGATACAGGATGGCGTGGAGGCCGACGCGGGCATCGCTGAACGCCGCCGGGCTGACGCCGCCCGTGCGGATCTCGGGCTGGAACCGGTTGCGGTAGGCGGAAGCCCCGACCTCGAGGACCTGGCCCTCGAACGCCGCGCCCAGACCGTCGAGGGCGAAGGGCCACGTCGCCATGCCGGCCACCATGAGATCGTCGTTGCGTTCCGTCCGGTTGATGGTCTGGCCGTTGTAGATGCCGACGCCGAAGGCGCCGTAATTGCCGAACAGCTTCTGGCCGCCCTTGGCCAGCCGGTCCCAGAGTCCCTGGACGTGGGCCGGCGTGTAATAGGCGGTGATGCCGATGTCGCGCTCGCCCGGAATGGCGCTGTTGATGGCGTCCGAGCGGTCGAGGGTGAGACGGTTCTGCGAGGATTGCAGGTTCTCCCAGCCATACGGCACCTTCTGCTGGCCGAAGCGGATCTTGGTGCTGCGCCCCTCGTCGAGGAACACGTCCGCGAAGGCGTCGCGCAGCTGGGCGAAGTTTCCGCGCCCCTCGGTGCCGGCCTGGTTGGCGACGTTCACGGCGAAATCCGGCTGAAGGTAGATGAACACCCGCTCGTGGATGTCGCCCTGCAGGACGAGGCGCACCCGGCGGAAGGTGAAGTTGCCCCGCTCGGTGATGCCGCCGTCGTGGACGGAGCGCAGGCGCGACCGGCCGGCCGGCGTGGTGCCGTCCCCCGAGAGGATCTCGTTGACGCGCATCTGGGTGTAGCCGCGCAGGGACAGGCGCTCGAACCAGGTTTTCGGCGACCCGGCGGGCTTGGGGCCGTCCACCCCGGGCGGGGGCGGCAGCAGGGCGTCGATCCAGGTATCCGGTCGGTCGATGGCGAAGGCGGGCCGGTCCGCGTGAACGGCCCGCGTCGCCGCCGGAGGAGCGACGGCCAAGTCGACGGGCCGGCCCGCCGCCGGCCGGGTGCCGGCATCGCTGCGATGCGCGACCCGGGCCGGGGCCGCCCGCGCGCCGCGGCCGGATTCGGCCTGCGCCTTGATCATCGCCTTGAGCTCGTCGATCTGGCGCTGCAGCTCCGCGACGGTCTGGGCCTGGGCCGGCGCCAGCGTCAGGACGCTCCATCCGAGGGTCGCCGCCAACAGGCCGAGCGTCGGCGCCAACAGACGTTGTCTCATCTCTCGATCCTTTGCATCTGCAGCATGCCGGCCGGCATCGGCGGCCCGTCGAACCCGAGCCGGCCGCGCGCATCGCCTGCACCGGCGGCGTCGAGGCATCGCCGCAGCAACGCCTCGACAAAGCGGTTCATGTTCGAAGCATAACCTTGCTGGGCGGCGCATTAGGCTTGGCGAATGACGCTGCCGTGACGCGAATATTCCGCGACAAGTCGGGATTACAACGTGATCTGTCTGCGTTCGCGCGATGCCGCCCGCCGCCCGACTTGCCGTGCACCATGGGGGGGGCGGCCTGCCGGACCGGGTGAAGACGGCTCCACGGAGCATTCCGCGCACGTCGGCTTAATCCATGGTGGCGCGTGCGTCGCGGCACCTTCAGAATGAAATCGAAGCCCTATGTTGTTTTTCAGAAGCAACGGACAGACCGGAACGCCGGTTTGTCGCAGAAGCGGATTATAAGACAATGACAAAGACCCGTATCGCCGCCCTCTCCACCGCCGTTGTTCTTGGCGTTGCCTCGCTCTCCCCGGCCATGGCCTACGAGACGAAGGGTCGCTACACCGGCTTCCTTCCCCCCGAGGTCGAGACCACCGGTTCGGTCTATGCCCCGTCTCGCGTGCCGACCTATGGCGGCTGCGCCATGAGTTCGGCCGCCGAGGGCAACGCCAACCAGCAGAACTTCCCCGTGATGCAGTACGGCCAGACCTCGGGCGGAAACCGCTGCTGATCCGATCTCACACAAGTCAGCAACAGCAAGGTATAGACATGGTCCTGAAAAGCTTTTCCTACGGCATGATCGTCGCCTTCGCCGCCGGTCTGGCCTTCACCATCGTCGGCACCTCCCAGGCGATGATCGGGCTGTAACGACCGCTCCGGGCGAGCGACCGTCCTCGAGATTGCCCGGGGTGGCGCGTCGGCCGCGACATCCCGGAAGCAGAACGCGCACCTCACCTCTCCTCTTTTCAATCATCGGCCAATCGTCGGCCCTGGTCCGCAGCGCGGATCGTCCTGAACAGGATACTCAGATCATGACCAAGACCCGCATCGCCACCCTCGCCACCGCCGTTGTTCTTGGCGTTGCCTCGCTCTCTCCGGCCATGGCCTACGAGAAGAAGGGCCGTTACACCGGCTTCCTTCCCCCCGAAGTCGAGACCACCGGTTCGGCCTACGCCCCGTCCCGCGTGCCGGCCTACGGCGGCTGCGCCATGAGCTCGGCCGCCGAGGGCAACGCCAACCAGCAGAACTTCCCCGTGATGCAGTACGGCCAGACCTCCGGCGGAAACCGCTGCTGATCGGAGCCCGGAAGGCGACGCGCATGGTTCTGAAGGGGTTCTCCTACGTCATGATCGCGGCCTTCGCCGCTGGTCTGGCCTTCACCATCGTCGGCACCTCGCAGGCGATGATCGGCCTCTAGACGTTCGCCCCGGCCACGAGTCCGGCCTGCGAACAGGGATGGTGGAGCCCCGGCTCCACCATCCCTGAAGGCCGTTAAAGCGAGCCTCAATCATAAGATCTAAATCCCAAAAATAGGAATTTATGATTGACAGCGCGACGCTCCTGCGGTATCACTACCCCACGCTCAAGAAGTGTGAATGGAGAGGGGGCGGCGGCGATGAACCTCACCCCCGTCGATGCGGAGCGGAAGGCGCAGGCCGAAGCCCTGTTTCGCGAGACCGACAAGACCGTCCGGGAGATCGCGGCGGAAACGAAGCTCAGCGCCGCGACCCTCCGCAAATGGTGCCGCCAGGAGACGTGGCGCCCCCCCATCGCGAAGACCGCACCGGCGGCCTGGTCGCCCGCGCGCTGCGCCGCCCTGGCGCGGGTCGACCGCGCCTACGGGGTCACCCGCGCGGATCTCGCCGCCGTGCTCGGCCTGACCCGCCGCACGGCGCCGGCCTTGTTCTCGTCCTGCGGGCTGCCCGAGGCGGCGGAGGGGCCGCCCCCCGGCCCCGCCATCCTCCGGGTGGCCCTGCTCACCCACATCACCCGGCAGGTCGCGGCCTTCGACGCGGCCCTGAAGGAGGCGCCCCCCGGCCTCGACTCGGCCCGGGTGCTGCGCGACCTCGGCGGCCTCAAGCGCCTCCTCGACGACCTTGCCGCCGCCCCCAGGAGCGACCCCGATGCGACACGCGGCGCGCAGACGGACGGCCCCGGCGACGCCGGCTCGGGCACCGACCCGGACGCAGAACGGGACACCGACCTGCCCGCCCTGCGCGCGCAGATCGCGCGGCGCTATGCGGCGTTCGTCGGCGAGCGGCCGGATGCCGGCTTTCCTGGAGAGCCTGCCGCCGCACCTGATCCGGGCCCTTGCCCGTGACTGGCTCCACACGGCGCGGGCCGACCAGCTGTCGCCGTGCCCGACACCTGCATGCCCGGAAGACGCCTGGACCACCTGGGCGGTGGTGGGCGGGCGCGGCTCGGGCAAGACCCGCACGGGGGCCGAATGGGTCCGGGCCCTGGCCCAGGGCGACCCGGCCTTCACCGCCCGACCCGTGGGCCGCATCGCCCTCATCGGCGAGACCTTCGCGGATGTCCGCGACGTGATGATCGAGGGGCCGTCGGGGCTGCTGTCCCTCGACGGACCGCGCCCGCGCTGGTCGCCCTCGCGCCGCCGCCTCGACTGGCCCAACGGCGCGGTGGGCCTCGCCTTCTCGGCCGAGGAACCCGATTCCCTGCGCGGCCCGCAATTCGGCGCCGCCTGGTCCGACGAGATCGCCAAGTGGCGCTACGCCGACGCCACCTGGGACATGATCCAGTTCGGCCTGCGCCTCGGCCACGCCCCGCGCGGCCTCGTCACCACCACGCCGCGCCCGATCCCGCGCCGACTCCTCGCCGAACCGACCACGGTGGTGAGCCGCTCCCGCACGGCGGACAACGCGCAAAACCTCGCGCCGAGCTTCCTCGACGCCGTGGTGGGGCGCTACGCCGGCACCCGCCTCGGGCGTCAGGAGCTCGACGGAGAGCTCATCGAGGACCGTGCCGACGCCCTGTGGACCCGCGCGGCCCTCGAACACACCCGCGTCGCCCGCGCCCCGGAGGATCTGCGCCGCATCGTCGTGGCGGTGGACCCGCCGGCCACCTCGAAGGCCGGGGCCGATGCCTGCGGCATCGTGGCGACGGGTCTCGCGCCCTCCGGTCACGCCTACGTGCTCGCCGACGCGACCCTCGCCCGGGCGACGCCCGAGGCCTGGGCCGCCGCGGCGCTGGCCCTCTACCACCGCCTCGACGCCGACAGCCTCGTGGTCGAGGTCAACCAGGGCGGCGAGATGGTGACGGCCGTCCTCGGGCAGGTGGACGCGTCCGTGCCGGTGATCCCCGTACGGGCCACCCGCGGAAAATACCTCCGGGCCGAGCCGGTTTCGGTGCTCTACGCCCAAGGACGGGTCCACCATGTCGGCGCCCTGCCGGCGCTGGAGGACGAGCTCTGCGATTTCGGGCCCGACGGCCTGTCCTCCGGCGCCTCGCCCGACCGCCTCGACGCCCTCGTGTGGGCGCTGACCCACCTCATGCTGCGGGGCTCCGCCGAGCCGCGCATCCGGCGGCTGTGATCCGCCGCCGTTCAGGGGATTTCCATCATGCCCAACCTCTTCACCCGCCTCGCGCGGGCAGCCTTTCCCGTGCCCGAAACGAAGGCCGCGCCCCTCGCGGTGCAGTTCTACGGCGAGGGCCGGGCGGTGTGGACGCCGCGCGAGGGGAGCGCCCTCGCCCGCGAGGGGTTCCAGCGCAACGCCGTGGTCCACCGGGCCGTGCGGCTCGTGGCCGAGGCCGCCGCGTCCCTGCCCCTGGTGCTGGCGGACGCAGGGAACGAGCACCCGCTCCTGCAATTGCTCGCCCGCCCGAACCCGCGCGAGGGCGGGGCGCGGCTCCTCGAATCGGTCTACGGGCACCTCATGGTCTCGGGCAACGCCTACCTGGCGGCCGAGAGTCTGGACGGCACCCCGCGCGAGCTCCACGCCCTGCGCCCGGACCGGATGCGGGTGGTGCCGGGGCCGGACGGCTGGCCCGTGGCCTACGCCTACACGGTGGGGGGCCGCACCCTGCGGTACGACCTCGACCAGGCGGGCGTCGCGCCCATCCTCCACCTCACCCTGTTCCATCCGGGGGACGACCATTACGGCCTCGCCCCCATGGAGGCGGCGGCCACCGCGCTCGACATCCACAACGCCGCCAGCGCCTGGAACAAGGCCCTCCTCGACAACGCCGCCCGGCCCTCGGGCGCCCTCGTCTTCGCCGCGTAGACCGGCGGCACCTTGAGCGAGGCGCAATTCACCCGCCTGAAGGCCGAACTCGAAGCCAACTACCAGGGCGCCGGCAATGCCGGGCGCCCTCTGCTACTGGAGGGCGGCCTCGACTGGAAGCCCCTGGCCCTCTCGCCCAAGGACATGGATTTCGTGGAAGCCAAGAGCGGGGCCGCCCGCGAGATCGCTCTGGCTTTCGGCGTGCCGCCCCTGCTCCTTGGGCTCCCCGGCGACAACACCCACGCCAACTACGCGGAAGCCAACCGCGCCTTCTACCGCCAGACGGTGATCCCGCTCGTGCGCCGCACGGCCGAATCCCTCGCCCACTGGCTGGAGCCCGCCTTCGGCCCCGCCCGCCTGGAACCCGACCTCGACGCCATCGAGGCCCTCGCGCCCGAACGCGAGTCGTTGTGGCGCCGGGTCGGGGACGCAGAGTTTCTGAGCGACACGGAGAAGCGCGCGGCGGTGGGTTACGGCGCGGCGGGGTGAGGCCGCGCCCCGACCCTCTCCTTTTGCGGGGGGGACGCGCGCACGAAGCGCAGATCTCGTTCCCAACTCCGGAGCCCCCCATGGACGGCCATTTCACCGGCTATGCCAGCCTGTTCGGCGTGCCCGATCTCGGGCGCGACGTGGTGGCGCCGGGCGCGTTCGCCGCGAGCCTCCGCGCCCGGGGGGCCTCGGGCGTGCGCATGCTGTGGCAGCACGATCCGGCCGAGCCCGTCGGGCGCTGGCTGTCGCTCACGGAAGATGCGCGCGGCCTGCGCGTCGCGGGGCAACTGAACCTCGCCGTGCAGCGGGCGCGCGAACTCGACGCCCTCCTGCGCGAGGGCGCCCTCGACGGGCTCTCCATCGGGTTCCGCACCGTCAGGGCGAGCCCGGACCGCGGCGGCCTGCGCCGGCTCCACAGCCTCGACCTGTGGGAGATTTCCCTCGTCACCTTCCCGCTCCAGCCCGGCGCGCGCATCGCGGCGAAATCCGCCCCCTCGGAATCCCTGCCCTCGGAATCCCTCCCCTTGGCGCAGGCGCTCCACGCCTTCGCCCGGCGCGTCGCCCCGCCGCGCGCCCATCCGTCCACCCGGCCCGTCGCCGCTCCCTCCCCCCGCGCCAAGAGGTTCGCATGACCGCCCATCACCCCCTCGAAACCAAATCGTTTCCCCTGGAGGACAAATCCGCCGGCGGCGATCCGGCCGTGGCCCATGCCATGACCGACCTGCAGGGCGCCTTCGCGGCGTTCCGCGAAACCAACGACACCCGGCTGGCCGAGATCGAGGGCCGGCTCGGGACGGACGTGCTGACGGAAGAAAAACTCGCCCGCATCGACGCGGCCCTGGACACCGCCCGCACCCGCCTCGACCGCCTCACCCTCGACGGGCGCCGGGCGCCCCTCGGCGCCGGCAACCCACCCCGGGACGCCGCGGCCACGGAGCACAAGGCGGCCTTCAACCTCTACGTCCGGGCCGGCGAGAGCGGCGGCCTCAAGCGCCTGGAGGAAAAAGCCCTGTCGGCGGGCTCCGGCCCGGATGGCGGCTACCTCGTGCCCGAGACCATCGAGCGCGACGTGCTCACTCGCCTCGCCCGCCTCTCGCCGATCCGGGCGCTCGCCACGGTCCGCACGATCTCGGGCGGGCAGTACAAGCGCGCCGTTTCGGTGACGGAGGCGGTGTCGGGCTGGGTCGCCGAGGCCGCGCCCCGGCCGCAGACCGACGCGCCGACCCTGTCGGAGCTGAGCTTCCCCGCCATGGAGCTCTACGCCATGCCGGCGGCGACCCAGACGCTGCTCGACGACGCCATCGTCGACATCGACGCCTGGCTCGCCGACGAGGTCGAGACGGTGTTCGCCGAGCAGGAGGGCACCGCGTTCGTGACCGGCAACGGGATCAGCCGCCCGCGCGGCTTCCTCAGCCACGACACCGTGGCGAATTCCGCCTGGGTCCCGGGCAAGCTCGGGTTCATTGCCACGGGCGCGGCCGGGGCGTTCCCGGCCGCCAACCCGGCCGACGTGCTGTTCGACCTGATCTACGCCCTGCGCGCCGGCTACCGCCAGAACGCCGGCTTCGTCATGAACCGGCGCCTGCAGAGCACGATCCGCAAGATGAAGGACGCCGACGGCAACTACCTTTGGCAGCCGCCCCAGGGGGCCGACCAAAGCGCGACCCTGCTGGGCTTCCCGGTGACGGAGGCCGAGGCCATGCCGGATGCGGGGGCCGGCAGCCTGTCCCTGGCCTTCGGCGATTTCCGCCGCGGCTATCTCGTGGTCGACCGCGCCGGCCTGCGGGTGCTGCGCGACCCCTACTCGGCCAAGCCCTACGTGCTGTTCTACACCACGAAGCGCGTCGGCGGCGGCGTGCAGGACTTCGACGCGATCAAGCTGTTGAAGTTCGCGGCCTGACACCGGCCCCCGGGCCTTCGGGCCCGGGGGTTCGGACCGGCGGGTGTCCACGCGTTTTCGTGTGTCGATTCGAGCGCACAACCCTGAGATCACCGAATTCGACGCATCTTGGCGAGAAGCGCCTCTTCCGTCGCGCCAAGATTCGCGCAATAACAACCTTAGGTTATAAAATTGGGACGCTAGGCATGAATTTCGACGGTGCTGAGAATGCCAAGGCCGAGGTATTTCTCAAAGCGTTCCGCTATGCCGAAGCCATTAATGCGTTCGCGGCGCCCGAGAGCGGTCCGACCTTCGCGCCGCTGCCCGGAACGGAGGCGCACGAGCAGATCCAGCGTGCGCGACGCGAGCGGGCGTTCCATCCGAAGGAAAAGATCGGGGTCGGCATCCTGCGGTACGGACCGGCCGACCGGGACGGTTCGAACCTGAAGGTCGGACTGTTTCTCCAACACCAGAAACTCCGCCATCATCCGGTCGTCGAGACCGCTCAACGGATTGCGAAGGACGAGATCGAGATCATCGTCACCGGCCGCACGCGGCGACAGGCCACCCCGAGCGTCAAACCCTGCCGTCCCCTCTTGATGGGAGAGTCCGTCGGGCATCTGCGGATCACCGCCGGAACGATCGGCTGCTTCGGCATCGACCGCGACGGCAGCATCGGGATCCTGTCGAACAATCACGTCCTGGCTGCGACGAACGCCGGCCGGACCGACGACATCATTCTCCAGCCTGGGCGCCTCGACGGCGGCCGCGCCTGGGACCGGGATCATCGGGTCGCCAAACTGAAGACCTTCATCCCGATCACTTTCGATCCGGTCTCGGCCAATCTGGTCGACTGCGCCTTCGCGGCCCTCGACACCGGCCGGGATTGCGAGGCTCGCCGGGTCGGCCACACGGTCCCGGGCGCCGAGGTTTGGGACCTTGGCGCCATCGAAGACCTGGTGCTGCAGCGCATGCCGGTCCGCAAGGTCGGCCGTACGACACGTTATACCGAAGGCGTTGTCGAAGCGGTCGAGGTGGACAACGTTCAGGTTCAGATGGTGAGCGGCCCACGCCCCAAGTTCGCGATGTTCAACAAGCAGATTGCGATCAGTGGTGTGAAGGGTGCATTCTCCAAAGGCGGGGACAGTGGATCCCTGATCTGCACCAAGGATGGCCGACCGGTCGCACTTCTCTTCGCGGGCACTGAGACGGGTGGGCCGAAGGGCGGCGGGATCACCTACGGCAATCCGATCCGAACCGTCCTTGATGCCCTCGATCTCGACATCTACATCCCCGATGCGGGAGCGTGACATGCAGGAGCGTGACATGGTTGACCAGCGTGACAAGCTGCGAGCGTCAAGATCGGCCGCCGTTGCCGCCAAGGATGCCTTCGCCGCACAGTACATCTCGGGCCGGGTCGATTGTTCCGTCGGCTTGGGTGTGAACGAACGCGGTGACGACTGGACCATGCGGGTCTTCGCGCACTCTCCGGCGGCGGCGCAGGCGTTGCCCGATCATTTCGGCGAGTTCGACGTCGAAGTCGAGATCACGGGACCCGCCGTCGCTTTCTAGGGCCGGTCGAGGGGTGGATCGATCCGGCCCCCGGCACCGCCCCACCGGGTGTCGCCATCCCATCGCGACGGCGGGCGCCGCGTGGTGCGGGTAGTCCCGAGTTCGTCTTGAGGAAGCGGAAACGCTAGCGCGCGATCGTCGGACGAAGATGTGGATACACTCCGCAGAGGAAGCGAATTCAAGCATAGCGCGGTGCTAACCCCGTCCCCGGGCGCTCCCTCCGGTCGGGGACGGGTCGTTGCGGCGGCGCCCTCGCCCGAGGGGAGCGCCATGGACCAGACCAACCGCCGCCTGTTTCTCGGCGCCCTCGCGGCGGGCGGCAGCCTGGCCGCCGGCGGGGCGCTGGCGGCGGAGAGCGGCCCTCTCCAGACCGGCCCTGCGCGGGACGGTCATGCGGCGGGGGCCGACGTCGCCCCGGATTCCACCTTCCTACGCATGATCCCTCGCAAGCCGGGGCCTGCCCCGGTGTTCACGGCCTCCCTCGACGGCGGCCCGGTCAAGGCGACCTCGGGCGGCTGGGCGCGGGAGATCACCACCCACCAGCTGCCCCTCGCCACCGGGATCGCGGGGGCCCACATCTTCCTGAATGCGGGCGGGGTGCGCGAGATGCACTGGCACGCCTCCGCCGAGTGGGGCTACATCGTCGCCGGCCACTGCCAGGCGACGGTGATCGATGCCGCCGGGGAGATGGAGGTCGTCAACTTCGCGCCCGGCGACACCTGGTACTTTCCGGGCGGCCACGCCCACGCGATCCAGACCCTCGGGTCCGAGCCGTGCCACGCCATCCTGGCCTTCGACGACGGCCTGTTCGGCGAACACGGCACCTTCGGGCTGACCGACTGGATGAGCCGGATCGACCCCGCGATCCTGCGCGGCGCACTCGGGGTGCCGGAGGCGACTCTGGCGGCCCTGCCGGCCGGCGAGACCTACATCATCCAGGGACCCGTCGTGCCCCGCGACGGCGCAACGGCGCGGGCCGAGCGTCCGCTGCCGCCGGAGCGCACCCATCGCTTTGCCCTGGCGGGTGCCGTAGCGGTAGCCGAGGGGGCCGGCTCCACGATGCGGATGGCGCCCGCCGGCGCCTTCCCGGTCTCGGCGGGGATGACCGGCTTCCTGGTGCGCCTCGCGGCCGGCGCTGTGCACGCGCCCCACTGGCATACCCGCGCGAACGAGTGGCACTACGTCGTGCGGGGGCGGACGCGCGTGACCCTGTTCGGCCAGGACAAGCACATGGCCGTGGCCGAACTCGGCCCGGGCGACTGCGCGTACCTGCCCCGGTCCTGCGGGCATTCGGTGGAGAGCATCGGCACCGAGACGGCCGAGATCGTCGGCGTGCACGACAGCGGCGTCACCGACGAGACTTTGCTGGCGACCTGGCTGGCCCGGGTGCCGCGCGGGATGCTCGCCGCCAACCTGGGCGTCGACGAGCAGATGGTCGCCGGTTTCCCGCCGGCGGCCCGGACCTTCAGCCGGCCGGGGACGAACCGTCCGTAAGGCATCGGCCCGCGAGGAAGCCGGCGCCCAGGCGGGGTTCGTGAAAGCGGCCCCGGTTCCGCATCGAAACCCGGCTCAGCGCCGTCCCGGCCGCGCCATCCACTCGGTGCGGGCCGCAGCCTCGCCCGGCTGCATCCGGCTCATCTCGGCGGCGCGGGAGGAAATCCAGCCGGTGTGCTCGGCCGTGGGGGTGACGGCGGTGAAGCCGCCGCAGGCGGTGCGGGCGCGCTTGTCCTGGCGCATGGCGCCGCTCGACCAGCTCACAACGCCGACGATCTGATAGCCGCCGGGGCCGCCGCGCAGGATCGGGCCGCCGGAATCGCCGAGGCACGCGCCCGCCCCCGCCGTCTCGGCCATGCGGCGCCGGTCGGTCACCACGGTGACGCGGTTGGCGACCTGGAGCGGGCCGATGGAGACGAGCTGGGCCTGGCGCAGGGTGCGGGCGGTGTTGCGCCGGTTCTCCGCCACCACGCCGAACCCCGCGATCTCGACGGAGTCGCCGGTGTTGATGCCGCCGCCGCGCGGATCGAGGGGCTGGAAGTCGCCGCCCAAGGGCTCGGCGAGCTTGATGAGAGCGAGATCGATGCCAGGCTGATCCTCCGGCGTGGTGCCGGGGACGAATTCGGGATGCATGGACGCCGCCGCCACGGCGATGCGGCGCGAGCGGAAGGCGCGGTCCACCGCCACAACGCTGTAGCTGGCCCGGTGCATCACGCAATGGGCCGCCGTGAGCACGAGGTCGCTGGCGATGAGCGTGCCCGAGCAGATCTCGCCCTGGCTGCTCTCGATTCGCACCACGGAGGCGCGCAGGCCGTTGGGGTCCCGCGAGACCGCGCCGTTGATCACCGCGAAGGCGGGTGTGGGCAGGAGTGCGGGCGCGAGCGCGACCAGGGCCGCCACGGTGAATGTGCGAAGGACGGTGGCGCGAAACGCGGTCGGCAGCATCGTGTCTCTCCCGCGTCCCGGCCCCGAAGGGAGGCGTCCCGGACGGCCATGGTGGAAACCTATCTGAACGGAATCCCTCGGCCAAGCTCTGGTTCCGCCCGCGACGCCGATCGGCCGGCGCGGGCTCACGGGCGGTCCCAGCGGGCGGCGAGGCCCCAGCCGGCCAGGGTCGCGTCGATCCAGGCGCGCTGCGGCCCGAGCAGGACCCCCTGGGAGAGGCCGCCGCAGGCCCCGCCGACCCAGGCCGCCACCGCGACGACGCCCGTATCCGCCGCGACCGGCCCACCGGAATCGCCCTGGCAGGCGCCGGCGCCCTTCGCGCCGCGCAGCCAGACGAGGATGCGGCTCGGCCCGTAGGGTTCGACCACGGGCACGCCGGCCTGCCGGTAGGTGCCGGTGCTGCGCGGATCCCCCGGCCGCGCCACGCCGTAGCCGGAGACGGTGAGGGTCTCGCCGGCGCGCGGCATCGCCGCGCTCAAGGTGGCGGGCACGAACGGCGCCGGCAGGGGCGCGGCGAGGCGCACGAGGGCGAGGTCGATGGAGCGGCGGCGCCCCGCGATGGCGCCCGCATCGTAGCCCGGATGGACCGCCTGCGCGGCGGGCTCGGCCAGCACCGGCGCCCCGGCGGCGTCCTTGTAGTGCACCCGGTGGACGAGGCGCGGCGCGAGGCAATGCCCGGCCGTGAGCACGGCGCCCGATGCCACCACCACGCCGGTGCACACGCCCCCGTTCGAGGACAGCACCATGACGGCGTGAGAAGCCGCCTCCGGAGCCGGATCGCCGCCCACCACCGCGTGCGCCGGGCCCATGATCTGGGCCGGAAGCGCGACGCCCATCAGCAGGGCGAGACGCCCGAGACCAGTCCGAGCCATCGGCAAAACCCCGCACCTTGGAGACGACGATGACCCCGATACGCGTCGCAGGCGCCACCGTCGAGCCGGTGAGCCTTGGCGAGATGCGCGCCCATCTGCGCCTCGATTCCGACGAGGGCGGGGCCGAGGACGCCCTCCTCGCCGCCCTCGTGGCCTCCGCCCGCGCCAGCGTGGAAGCCGCGACCCGGCGAATCCTGGCGCCCGGGCGCTACCGGATCATGCTCACGGCCTGGCCCGCCTCCGGGTTCGTGCCCCTGCCGCTCAGCCCCCTGGTGGCCGTGGAGCGGGCCGGCCTCGTCGATGCCGAGGGGACGGTCACCGACCTCGCCCCCGGCCTCGTGCGCCCCGGGCCGGACCCCGTGGAGGCGCCGGGCCTCGTGGTCTCGCCCGAGGCGCCGTCGCTCCACGCCCGCGCCGCCCTCGTCGAGGTCAGCGCCGGATACGGCGGCGACGGCCCCCCGGCGCCCCCGATGCTGTTGCAGGCGATCCGGCTCCTCGCCGCCCACGGCTTCGAGCATCGCGGCGACACGGGCGCGGGCCCGCCGCCATCCGTCGCCGCCCTCGTCGCCCCCCTGCGGCGCCTGTCCCTATGATCACGGAGCCGATCATGCCCGAGTCCACGCCGCGCGTGCCCATCGGCACGCGCCGCCGCCGCTTCACCCTCGAACGGCCCGTGGAGGAGCCCGACGGGTTCGGCGGCGTGATCCGCCGCTACGTCCCCGGCCCCCTGGTGTGGGGTGCCCTCGAATCCCTGAGCGGGCCCGAGCGGGTCCGGGGCGGGCGGGCCGATGCGGCGGAGACCCACCGGGTCCGCCTCGCCTACCGCGCCGACGTCACGCCCGCGATGCGGCTGTCCACCGGGCCGCGCCGCTTCGCCATCCGGGCCGCGGGCGATCCCGACGGCCGACGGCGCGAACTCGTCTGTCGGGTCGAAGAACTCGTGGCCGGGGAGCGCGCGCCGTGACGGTTCGAGACCCGGTCTCCGCGAGCCCGCTGCTCGCCCTGCGCGGGGCGCTACGCGCCTATCTGGCCGTGGACGCCCCCCTCGCCCGGCTCATGGGCGGGTCCGTGCGCCTCCACGACGAGCCGCCGCGCGGCAGCGTGCCCGTCTACGGCGTGTTCGGCGACGCCGAGATCCGCGACGAATCCGTCGACGGCGCGACGCGCCACGCCCACGGCCTCGCCCTCGTCCTCTACGCCCGGCCGGGCTCGGCCCGCTCCGGCCTCGATGCCGCCGAGCGCATGGCCGACCTCCTCGCCGACGCCCCCCTGGCGCTGCACGGCCACCACCTCGTGACCCTGCGGGTCGTGCGGCTCGCCGCGACCCGCGACCCCGCCACCGGCGAGGCCCGCGCCACCCTCACCCTCCAGGCGGTCACCGAGCACCGCCCGGCCTGACCGCCTCCAATCCCACGGGAGAACCCGCATGAGCGCACAACGCGGCAAGGACCTACTCATCCGCGTGGCGAGCGGGGGCGGCTTCGTCGCCGTCGCCGGCCTGCGCGCCCGCCAGATTGCCTTCAACGCCGAGGCCGTGGACGTGACCCACGCCGAATCCGCCGGGCGCTGGCGCGAGCTGCTGTCCGGGGCAGGAATCCGCCGGGCCGCCATCGCGGGCGCCGGGGTGTTTCGCGACGAGGCCTCCGACGCCCGCCTGCGGCAGCTGTTCTTCGAGGGGACCATCGAGACGTTCCAGGTGGTGGTGCCGGCCTTCGGCACCCTGGAGGGCCCGTTCCAGATCACCAGCCTCGAATATCGCGGAGATCACGCCGGCGAGGTCACCTTCGACCTGGCCCTCGATTCCGCCGGCGCCCTCGCGTTCACGGCGGCCTGAGACCCATCAAGGTTTGAAAAAATAGGGAGGCCCGAAGATCATGGCGAACCGCAGGCGCGGCGAAATCCCCCTCGATCTCGGGGGGCAGCGCTACACCCTCTGCTTCACCCTCGGCGCCCTCGCCGAACTCGAATCGGCCCTGGGGGCCCGCGACCTCACGGGGCTGGCCGAGCGCTTCGCCGGGGGGCACCTCGCCACCCGGGACCTCATCGCCCTGCTCGGCAGCGCCCTGCGCGGGGGCGGCCACGCCCTCGACGACGCGGCCGTCGCCGCCCTGCCCCTGGCCGGCGGACTCGAACCGCTCACGGCGGCCCTCGGTGAAGCCCTCACCGCCGCCTTCGGCGAGGGCGCCTCGCCAAACCCCTGAGCCCCACGGGCGGGAGCGCGCCGGAGCCAGCCTCCGCCTTCCCGTGGGACGATGTCCTCGCGCTCGCCCTCGGGCGGCTCGGATGGCGTCCGCGCGACCTCTGGGGCGCCACGCCGCGCGAACTCTTCGCCGCCGCCGGCCTGTCGGCCCGTGCGCCGGCAGCCGGCCGGGCCGATCTCGAACGGCTGCTCGCGGCCTATCCCGACGTCCCGTCATCCTGTGATCCTGGGAGCCCGTGATGCCAGAGAGCGAGACCGACCGCGCCCAGGCGGGCCGCGAAAAGCAGCTTCAGGTCCTCGACCGGCTGGCCAAAGGGTTCGGCCAGAGCTTGACCCAGGCCCTGGGCGGCCCCCTCGGCGCCGGGCGCCAGCTCGACAGCCTGCTCGGCACCCTCACGACGAAGCTCTCGAGCCTCGCCCTCAAGGCCGCGCTGACCCCGGTCAAGGCCAGCATCACCGGCCTCGTCAAGGGCGCCCTCAACGCCAGCGTCGCCGGGGGCACCGAGGCCTTCGCCCGGGGTGGGGTGGTGGCGCAAGGGCGCGTGCGGCCGTTCGCGGCAGGCGGCATCGTCGCCGCGCCCACCTACTTTCCCATGCAGGGCGGCCTCGGCCTCATGGGCGAGGCCGGGCCCGAGGCGATCCTGCCCCTGAAGCGCGGCAGCGACGGCCGCCTCGGGGTCGCGGCCGGCACGGAGGCCCGCGCCGCCGCCGTCACGGTGAACATCACCACCCCGGACATCGCGGGCTTTCGCCGCTCGGAGGCCCAGGTCGCCGCCGGCCTCGCCCGCGCCGTGGCCCGCGGCCGGCGGGGGTTGTGAGGCACGCGGTGATCGCGCGCCTCCCCGAGACGTCCGACTTGCCGACACGTCCGACTTGCCCAGACGTCCGACTTGCCCAGACGTCCGACTTGCCGCATCCAGGAGCCGCCCATGGGCGCCGATTTCCACGAAGTCCGCTTTCCCCTCGATGTCGCCCTGCGGGGCAGCGGCGGGCCGGGGCGGATGACCGAGATCGTCACCCTCGCGTCGGGGCGCGAGCACCGCAACAGCCGCTGGGCGGATTCGCGCCGCCGCTACGATGCCGGCCTCGGCATCCGCACCCTCGACGCCCTCCACGCCGTGCTGGCGTTCTTCGAGGAGCGGCGCGGACGCCTCTACGGGTTCCGCTACCGCGACCGGGTCGATGCCCGCTCCGGCCCGCCCTCGCGTCCGGTCTCGGCGACCGACCAGCCCCTCGGCACCGGCGACGGCGCGACCCGCACGTTCCAGCTCGCGAAGACCTACGGCAGCGGCCCCCTGCCCTACCGGCGGGTCATCACCAAGCCCGTGGCCGAGAGCGTGATCGTGGCGTTGGCCGGCCTCGCCCTGCCGCCCGCCGCCTTCACCTGCGACGGCACGACGGGCACGGTCACCCTCGCGGCGGCCCCGCCCCCCGGGGCTCCGGTGACGGCCGGCTTCCTGTTCGACGTGCCGGTGCGCTTCGACACCGACGACCTCACCGTCGATCTCTCGGCCTTCACGGCCGGCGAGATCCCCAGGGTGCCGCTCATCGAGATCGTCCCGTAGGAGTTCCCATGCGCACCCTGCCCCCCGACCTCGCCGAACATCTCGCCGGCGGGGCCACCACCCTGTGCCATTGCTGGGCGCTCACCCGCCGCGACGGGGTGCGCTTCGGCTTCACCGACCACGACCGCGACCTCACCCTGGCGGGCATGCCCTACGCGGCCCGTTCCGGCCTGGAGGCGGCCGAGGCCAGCGCCGAACTCGGCTTCGCCGTCGGCGGCGGCGAGGTGGCGGGGGCGCTCACCGCCCTCGGGATCACCGATGCCGACATCGCCGGCGGGCTCTAAGACGGGGCCGGCGTCGAGACCTGGCTGGTGGACTGGACCCACCCCGAGACGCGCCTGCTCCTCGATGTCGGGACCCTCGGCGAGGTACGCCGGGCGGGGGGCGCGTTCGTGGCCGAGCTGCGCGGCCTCATGGACCGCCTCGACGTACCCACCGGCCGGACCTTCCGCGCCACCTGTTCGGCCGAGTTGGGCGATGCCCGCTGCGGCCTCGACCGCGACCGGCCGGCGTTCCGCACCACCGGCCGGGTCATCGCCGTGCCCGAACCCGGCATCCTGCGGGTCGCCCTCGCGGCCCCGTTCGCGCCGGGCTGGTTCACGGGCGGGCGCCTCGTCTGGGCCGGCGGCGCCCAGGCCGGGCACGCGGCCGACCTCCGCACCCATGCGGGCGACGGCGCTGGGCATCGCCTCGCCCTGTGGCAGGCCCCGGCCCGCCCGGTGGACCCCGGCGACGCCTTCGCGGTCACGGCCGGCTGCGACAAGCGCTTTTCCACCTGCGGCGGCAAATTTTCCAACACCCTCAACTTCCAGGGATTTTCGCACATGCCCGGCAACGATTTCGTGGTGCGCCAGGCCCCCGGCTCCGGCCCCGGCCTCGACGGCGGCAGCCTGTTCCGATGAGCCCGCAGGACCGGATCGTGTCGGTTGCGCGCGCCTGGATCGGCACGCCCTACCGGCACCAGGCCTCGGTGCGGCACGTCGGCTGCGACTGCCTCGGCCTCGTGCGCGGGGTCTGGCGCGACTGCTTCGGCCCCGAGCCCGAGGCCGCCCCGCCCTATGCCGCCTCCTGGGCGGAATCGGCGCCCCCCGGCACCGACCCGCTGCCGGAGGCCGCAGCCCGCCACCTGTGAAGTGCAGTAAAGTTCTGCCATTTGAGTGGCTGTAAGCCACTGTCTTTCACTGGGATTTTTTTATTCTATCTACAAGTCCACTCTGAAATTGAATCATAGCCACGTAAGCCATTGATCCATATCCGAATTCTGATGCCTCCGATTTCCGCAGCTTCGCCCTGTGCTGGATTGATAGGGCGAGGGTTATCGCAGCCTCCGCCAGTCGGTTCAAAGGTCGTTCTGGCGGACGAGCGACAGATGGGACGCCCCTACATCCAGAATCTGCGCAAGCGGGTGGTGAAAGCCGTAGCATCGACCTCGCGGCGTCAGGCGGCAGCGCGCTTTGGGGTGGGCGTCGACACCTCGATCCGCTGGATGGCCGCCCTCACGACGACCGGGACGGTGGCCGTTCGTCCGCTAAGACGGGCGCACCGCTCGAAGCTCGATCCGCACGAGGCCTTCTTGCGCGGTCTGATCGACGCGAAGGTCGACATCAACAGGGAGGAAATGCGCGCTCGGCTTCGGGACGAGTACGATGTCAGCTCGACTTCGGCGACATTACCGTGCCGACGCCACGGAACAAAACCGCGCTTCCGCTTACCCGCGCCCTGGGTTTATGCCCTTTGCCACGCCGCATGATTGGCCGAGGTCGAGCTTACAGCTCCGACGTCAACCCGATCGGGATGGCCTTTCCAAACTCAAGTTATTGTTGCGCGAAGCCTCCGAACGCATCGTCAAGGGACTCTGGACGGCCATCGGACGCCTCGTCGACACCGACAGACCAGGCGAGTGCGCCAACTTCTCCACCGCAGCAGGATACGAACCAGATTAAACCGTAAACGCTCTAACGGGTCGCCGTTCTCCGATAAGCTCTGATAGCGCTCATCCAGATCCAATAACCTAGAGGCTGTTATGAACCGGCCGCGAGTTGAGCGGCCTGTTTGAGCATGAGGCAGACGAAGGCGACGATGTGGAGATCTGCGAGCGTGCTGGGATAGCGCTCG
>NZ_LMMW01000021.1:0-20863 GCF_001422845.1 Methylobacterium sp. Leaf100
CGCTCGCGGTTGAGGTCGAGGAAGTACTCGGCCATGGCGCCGTGCATCTGCAGGGCGAAGCGGCCATGGGCGGTGTCGCTGTCGAACTGCTCGGTCAGGGAGCGGAAGTGGATCTGCTTCACCCGCAGGCTGTCGATGGTGCGCATCATCTCGACGAGGGAGCGGCCGAGGCGGTCGAGCTTCCACACCACCAGGACGTCGGTCGGCCGTAGGTAGGCGAGCGCCGCCTCGAACTCGGGGCGTTTGGTGCCGGCCTTGCCGGACTTCTTCTCCTCGAACAGGCGTTCGCACCCGGCCTTGGTCAAGGCATCGCGCTGAAGGTCGAGGTTCTGGTCGAGGGTGGAGACGCGGGCATATCCGACGAGCATGTCGGGATAGTGATTCAGTGGCGTTTAATCCGCAATAGAAAACCAGTCATATTTTCCCGACAGAAACCTGGCCGTTTTGAGGGGTTGGGAGCCAGCCCGTCGTGATCGTCGGGAAAACGATCGGATCTCCGACAATGCTAAGCTATGCACCGGGTGCGCATGTAGCCTTTGCGAGGAATGTCGGTGGAAAGGCAGNCTCCGCGTAGGCCTCCGCCGGCGCCCCCGTCGTGATCGTCGGGAAAACGATCGGATCTCCGACAATGCTAAGCTATGCACCGGGTGCGCATGTAGCCTTTGCGAGGAATGTCGGTGGAAAGGCAGCTTGGGGTGGGGAGCGGACACTGGCCTTTCGCCTCGAAGCGGACGTTCCGCCTCCGACCCCAAGCTGACTTCGCGAGTGGGTACCAAGCGTCAGATTTTGATCACTAGATGACAACTCTAGAAAGGCTATCGGAGTGGCAAGCGACTATCACCAGCAGCGCACTTCCAGCAGGCGCATGAGGTGTAAAATGAGATCCAATAGTATCTTAACTCGAGAGACAATACAAACCATTGCCTCTCGAGTTATTCTAGAGCTTAAATAAATTACTGAGAAGATTCTATTTGTATTAATGTCACGCTATTGCTTCTACAAACTCGTGTAACCCTGTAGGTAGTCTAGATTTAGAAGCAAAATTACTTATAACAAATTCTGCGCGCCTAACTGGACCACTTACCTCTGCAAATATAATCGTTCCTTCTTTTTGACATTCATCAGCAAGTTTACCCAGCCAATCTCTAAAGAACTTTAGCGCAAACTTTCCTCTGTATCGGGTAGCGGGATCTAGATCAATAAACTGATCATCTAATCCAACGATCTCATCGGAAGTTGGATCGCGCTCATAGACAACAATACTTTCCAGTTCAATTTCGACAGGTGTGATATTTCCAAGTTCGATAGTAGCCAGGCTACGGAGACTTGTCGGAAGTCGTTTCTTCAATTCGATAGGTATTCTTCGCGAAACGAAGATCCGCCTATTCAGTGCAGCGGTAATGTCCAAAAATCTGGCATAATCAGCATCAAATAGATTAATTACATCAGCCCGTTTGTCTGGCCTTCCATGGCAGGGGAATTCATCGCGGAGAAGCTCTTCAAGCACTTCTTTGCTTACTAGATAATTTTCTACCGCGTACATCTCCGTCATAAAAACAGACTCGGTTCCATTAAACCCAGCTAAGTCATCAAAGTCCCGATCAACGAAAAAGTATGTTTTCTGCCCAAGGCCATTTAGGTCGCGCAAAACCGCGTTTTTTAATCCACGTACCTCTTTTTTCCCTCCGCAAGGGAAGGGCTCGTAGCGTAGATTTGGGCGAAGGCGTCTAATCCACTGCCCGTAAACAATTTTGTCATCATCTCCTTCGAAAACCAAAATTATAGCTTCTGGAAAGTCGGTTCTTAGCGTAATCAGCTTGGCTTTTAATACTGCGCCGGATTGTCTAGATGACTTAACTCGCTCAAGGAAGGCTTCTTCTGGTGAGGGCGCAATACCGTCAGTCATCAAGCTCGCCCTCAATGAAGTCATCATCGATGGTGATTATTTCGTCAGAGTGGCTAATTATATCTCGGCTAAGGCTGAGTGCGCGCGCGAAGGGTTCTAATTCATTGTCAAATACGAATGGTGAGTGAGTGATAGCTATAACCTGAACACATAAAGGAGCGCTTAGTACATCTACAAGAATTTCCTTCTGCCAATCGATCGATAACGAGAGTTCGGGTTCGTCAATTAGTACAACCTTGCGACGCGGATACAGAAACATCTTGGCGAAAAGAGAAATCATCTGTTTTTCACCAGACGAAAGAGCATTCAGCGAAATTTTCCTTCGTTCGGGAATGCTTTCAACGTGAACACGTAAATTGGTTCGGTTTAGACGAAGTGCTTTTCCATCAACTGCTTTTTGGTTTTTGTTCGCTCCTATAACAGTACTTGGTTCACTTGAGGATAAATACTTGTTGCAGCTATCAATAAAACCATCTACAGGTAATTCGACATCTTTTGTCGATCGAATTACAGTCGTGAGTTTTGCTAGAAAGTAATTCAGAAAGCGGCTTGATGACTGTGGAACACCATCGCCTGAGTATATCTTTTGCAAATTTGGAATTGAAACTGGCATATATGGCCCAGTTCGTCTTCCCCTTTCAAGTCTCTCAAAGAATAGTTTTAGTTCCTCAGGGTGAGGAACATCTTCTTCTGCAGGGCTTTCGTTATCAAATGACCCATCCAGAAGTTCATTTATTATATTTGCGCTGATTTCTCTATATCCACTATTTGAAGCTAATATGATCTGTTGATTCATTTGCGAAAGCCGGTCAGAGATATCACTCAAACCGAATTGTATTTCGCCAGTAAACAAACTTCCTGTCGCTACGTCGAATTTCGGTCGTTTCCTCCTAGAAGGGTCTTCACGGGGATCGCCGCGTAACGCGAGTTCGACGCGGCGATAAGTCGGAAGGTAGACAATCTCGACGCCAGACAAAGCTATTTGTAGCTTGTTAAATATCAAGTTTATATTGGGAGAGCGTGTCATCAATGAATCACGCGCCCTTGTAATTAAGGACGTTGCCTCTCGTCTATTCCAGTTACTTGCAGACAAAATTGCAGAATATGCTTTTGACTCATGAGGATTGTTTAGAGAATCTTCTTCGTACGGCCACTCCTCCATCAGAAAATTGAACAAAGTAGCAGGACTCAGGCTTGTTCTGCTTGCTAACTTGAACATATCTCCTTCAGTCGGGACTTGAAGAAAATCTATTACATCGTTATGAGTGAGAACAAGCTCTTCTTCGTCGCGAAGCTTGCATCGGATTGTACTAAACTCCAAATTTCTCAGCCGGGATAACTGCATGCGCAGGAAAGCATCTAACGCTCCAAGGAGAGTAGTTTTGCCGGTGCCATTTTTGGCAATGAGTATTGTGGCTGCGTAATCAGAAGATAGTGAAATTGAACGGTATCCGTATAGCCCTTCAATCGCAAAGCGCTCGATAAGAGAAGGCTCTGCACCACGGCGGTGTATGGTGCTGGACCCCGCCTCTTGTTCTGGCATTTCAATCTCCAATCCGATTTCAGCTGGAAGCAGACGGCATTTAAACGGCCGTATCGCAGCGGGGCAAGGCGCATTAATGGCCCAGCTTTTTAAGGGGCTGCAAAGGCGCGCCCGGTAGGTCAGGCGAGCTACATTTTGCCCTAGCCGGCGGACCCTTGAACGGTGGCGTCAATCTAAGCTCGGTATGCTTGTTTGGGTATACCCATCCGGGCGCCTTAGTTTCGGATGAGTTGCCCTTCGTATTCGAGGCAAGGCAGCTTCCGACCCATTTCGGTCGTAGGCTGGCATCCACCAAGCCGCCACGAAGCGAACCTTCCCAGGGTCTGCAATGGGTCGGAAACGGACGCTTCGGCTCCCCGCTTTCGCGGCCGGCGGTGTCGTCGGCGGCTCGCCTCTCGGCGGCCCGCTCGTGGGTGCCCCGGCCGCGCCCGGCGTCGTCACCATCGCCCCCGTCATCACGATCCAGGCGTCGGGCGGCACCCCGGCGGCGAATGCTGACCTCGCGGCGCAGTTCGGGAAGCAAGTCGAGAACACGATGCGCGGCCTCGTCGCGGCGGAAATGAAGACGGCCCTTCGCCCTGGGGGGTGCTGAATATGAGGTAAGTAATTGACAGAAAACAATTTCTTTCGAAATTAACGTTCTAAAAGTTTATGTCCAAAATGTGTGTTGTGCCGCTTGACCAAGCAGCCAAATAAAGCCGAGAATACTTCAGCAAGATATTTCATGTCGCTGTAAAGAGTGGCATTAAAACGCAAACAAGGGCTGGCCCCGCTAAGAGCAGCCCTTGCCCACCCCGCTAAGGGGTGTATCGCCGAGAGAGAGCCTGCCTGAGCTTAGCGCTTGGGCAGGCTACGGCAGTGCGACACAACCGTCTCCCACCGATTGAACCGGAACCGCTTGTAGATACGCACGGACACCGGCTTAGGCCACGAACAACTTCGCATGATAATCTCCAGACAGGGCACCATTGCCCACCGCCCTTTGAGCTGTGGCTGGCTGTCGGAGACGTTTGATCCGTCGTTCGCCCACGCAAGATGATCGAACGGAAGGGCGAAGGCAAGAGGGCAGCCTGCGGCTTTCCCTAATTGATACACATCCTACGGATGCTGTGACAAAACGGGCGATTAACGCATTGCTGCAAAGCGTTAACTTTTCCTTAACCAATATGACCAGAAACGATGCTTGCAAATACATGCGCGGGAATGTGCGATTCGAATCCTGGCACCATGGGAGCCGGGCAAGATTTCCTAAGTAAACTCGCCCGGTCGCATGGCCGTTTGAGGCGTCGTTATACTGGGCCTAAAGCCTTCGGTCTCCTCGCAGGCGATTGGATTGCTTCCGAGGACTTCCGGGAGGTTCCATAATCGGGCGATTCCCGTTCCATACTGCCGATTATGCGAATGGATGAGCGGCAAATCACCCCTTAAGGAGGCGCCTGATATGGTCAGGTAATTCGATCGGCAAGCATTAGAATGGGCGCACATGAACTGGGTTCATATTGGAATAGCAGGCATTATTATTTCCATAATACTGTCTCTAAGAGAATTCCTGATAGTTATAAAATCCTATAGAAGAATAAATGAAAGATATCCAAAAAGCATTCACGCCTGGATTATTAGTGGAAATTCTCCGTTAAGCGTAGTTTCTTCATACAGAGCTTCGCTTGAGATGCTGAGCTGCGCGGTAATGCTAGCTGGAGGGCTTTCATATGTTTACGAAGAGATATATTTATCAGTTTTCCTATTTACGAGTATGATTGGAATCCAAGGTTACATAATATATATGGCATATAGCTACGGCAAGGCGACAAAGAATTAGCTGTAAAAGTGAATGGTTACATACACTGCGTTATGCGAATGGTGGTGCATACCGTGCGTGCGCGACAGGGGTATATGCCATTCGATAAGCTGACTCTGCGCAAATACCAATTGAGGGACCTTTATCTGAGTTTTAGGCACCTAAGAAGAGTATGCCGCTTTGGCTTATTCAAAACTCCTGCTCTTGTCCATAAGTATCCATGTCCTGGCTTGAAGGTGCCTATGTTGATGTCATCGGAAAGAACGGCGCAAAATTTCGAAGCTAATTTTTCGTCTTCTATTTCGCAGTAAACATTCCCAACCGAACACGCGTCAGTTTTTTCTTCGCAGGATATTTTTGCCTTTTTATTAATATATGTTCTCTTGCAAGTTTCGCACCCATTGGTCCACTGCAAGCAAAGTGGATCATCATATCCCTTAGTACTTTGATAGAAACTTTCATATCCGGCAAGGGTGGTTGGAGTTTGCTGTATTTCGTTGCCATGTGCCATCAGAATTGGCATGGAAGTCATAATCAAGCCAAGCGAGAGCGCCAATCGCATTGTCATCTTCCGATTGTTGATCTGAACTTTTGCAACGGTCCGAATGCGCGGTCTGGAGAACCCATACTGTGGATCAGCTTTGAAGCATGACCCCTCCTTCAGCTCTGCTTAAGTCACTGCGATGTCGGCCGAAATACCTCAAGAGATGGGGTCATAACCGGCGCTGATCGTGACCCCACCGGAAACTCGGATTTTCTCACTGCAACAGAGAGTTAGGAACGGATCGGACGGGATCATGTTTCGACGCCGATCCACACCACACCAAGCGAACGCATAGAAACGAGCGCTTTTTAGGCACCTGGAGCATCAGGGTTCGTCCGGGCTGAATACCGGTCCCGTGCCGTCATGCGATCAATCGGCAGATCCGTCACTGCACGCCCGTAAACGGTCTCGTTGAGAAACGTGCGCTCGAGCTCCAGCTGATCCTCATCGCAGTCGATGTACCAGCAGCGCCGTGGGCCGCTCCAACGAAACCCTCGGCCCTTAAGGGTGTCCTTCGTCTCGAATGGGGCTCCCTGCGCCCAGAGGCGCAGCGTGGGCTTGCGTGCAGTCTCCAGCAGGCAGGCCAGGGTTAGGCGGCCCGAACGCTTCAGCGGCCGTGCCAGCAGCTGCAGCAGGGCGTGGCAGTCGTCGATGGCCCGGTGACCCTTGTGGAAGAAGCCGCAGTCGATCAGCAGGTAGCCGAGCTTCAGGCCCTCGTGGCCCTCCTCGCGCCAGGGCACCTGGTGGCAGGAGCAGGCCCAGTTCTTCTCGGCGAAGATCGGCCAGCGGCTCTCACACATCTGCCGATCGAAGCTGGCGTTATGGGCGATGATCACCCGGACATCGGCAGCGAGCGCTTGCACAGCCTCATCATCGATGCGCTGGCCGGCGACGTCCGCATCGGTGATGCCGGTCAGGCGGGTGATCGCCTCGGGGATCGGCTTGCTCGGCTGGTGCAGCTGATTGAACGTGTCCAGTACGCGGTAGATGCGTCCGCTGGCGCCGTACTCGAACTTGATGATGCCGAGCTCGATCACTTCGTCGGCCGTGTAATCCGTACCGGTGGTTTCGGTGTCGAGGATCAAGCCGATGAAGGTCGGCTCGTCGGCAGCATCCCGGCAATCCCTAAACGGTACGAGCCGGCGCAGCACACGGTAGTCGCCCGTCTGCTCCAACACGGTGGCGATGCTGTCCAGGGGCTCGTTCACGGGCTGGAGGGTTCCTGAAAGGGCTTTTTTGACTGACGGCACACACCATGGCGAAGGGATCGACCGCAAGCCTATCCCCGTAGCCGTACAGCCTTACGAGGACGCTCAACCGCCAATCCAGAGTTGCCCGCGCGATCCGGGAACGCAGCGGCGAGCCATCCGTTGACACGCAGATTGGAATTGATCTAATTCGCAACTGAAGGCCGCTTCGACGGCGTATACGATTTTAGGAGACCGACATGGCCGGCAACGCGCACTGCGACAGCTGCAAATTCTTCGACGAGCACAAGGTGAACGGCGCCCAGGCCGCTGGCGATGAGGGCCTGTGCCGCTTCAACCCGCCCGTGACCCAGCCCGCGCCGGAGTCCAAGGGCCTGTGGCCGGTCGTCGCCAACACCGACTGGTGCGGTCACTTCACACCTGAGATGAGCGCTGCCGAGTAAGACCGGTCGCGCGTCGGACGAACAGGGCCAGCCGCAAGGCTGGCCTTTTTTGTTTTGAGGATCGGCGCTTGAAGCCGAACGCCCTTAGAAACCCAGCCCGAGTGTGAGCCCCTGGGCGGGCTTGCGCTCGGCCTCGACCGCACGTTCGGGTTCAGGAGCCGGCCTCAAGGCCCGCTCGATCGCCTCTTGCCGTGCCTGATCGAGCCGCGTTTGGAACTCCGGCTCTCGTGAGAGGGCCAGTCCATAGTAGTCTGCCCCGCTGATCAGGATCTCGATCTCAGCGCGTCGGGACGTCAGCTCGCCCTGAATCCGGGTTTCCAGGTTCCTGGGGCGATCGCTACCCGTGCCGAAGCGCTGCTCAACCGCAAGCCGGAAGGCTTCGACCTCAGCCACGCCATTCGGTTCGGCCCGCAGCGCTGCCAGGGCCTCGAGCGTGGCCTTCGGCCCCCATGCGTCATCCAACAACCGTAAGGCCGCCCGGGTGCCCGAGCTCAGGCCCGGGATCGGAATGCGCATCGCCGCGAGCCGGGCCCGCTCGTGTTGGCTTTCCTCTCCCAGCGCTTCGTCGAACCGCGACTTCAGATCCGCGATCCTGGATTTGACCCAGGGAATGGCCACGAGGGCGGCGGCACGTTCGGCCCGCGCGGCCGGGAACGCGAACAGCCCGGCTTTGCCGCGTAGGCCCCCGTAGCGCTCCGGGTCATCCAGGTAGGCGCCCACCCGCTCCAGGAAGGCGGCCGGTGTCTCGCTGAGCGCGCGTTCCCCGATCATCCGATTTTCGATGCCCTTGAGCAGAACACCGGGCTCCTTTGCCATCTGGCCGACGTAACCGACGATTCGATCATGCGTCATGCCGAGCCATTCAAAGGCACGGCGCCGCACCCGATAACTGAACGCGTCCCCCTCTTCATCCACCCCCGGCAGGATCGGCGCCAGGAGAGGTGGTCTGGCGGAAACAGGTCCGCTGCGGGGCTTTAGCGCTGCATCCTCCGGCCCCCAAACGGATGCGGACGAGGTTATCGGGACCGCCGCTGCGACGCGATCGGCCTGGAGAGCCGAAGGCACGAGCGGGGCCTCGAGCGGCTCGGGCACGCGAACCGGTTCGGCCCTGTCGCGGACCGGCACCCGGACGTAGTCCAGCACCGTCTCCTTAAACCCCGCCCGGCTCAGCCGCGCCGCCAGGACCTCGAAGTTCGCGAACGTATCCTGGCCAGCATAGAGCCCGACCCCGTCGCGGTGGCGCGTCAGCGCCACGTAGGCGAGGTGCCGGTCCATACCGCCGGACGCCAGCACGAAGGCCCGGTCCACCGTCGCCCCCTGGCTCTTGTGGATGGTCGTGGCGTAGCCGTGATCGACCGCGTCGTAATCGGTCTGAGAGACCGATACGGTGCGACCCGAAGCGCCGTCGAGCCGGACGCTGAGCCGCCCCTCGGTCGAGGCCACCACGGTCGCCAGCGTGCCGTTCTTCACCCCGAGTTCGCGGTCGTTGCGCAGGAACACCAGCCGGTCGCCGGGGGCGAAGGCGCGCACTCCGAGGGCCGTGACGAACCCCGTCTCGCCGCCGAGTTCGCCGGCCTTCTGCAGGTGCGTACGGATATCCTCGTTGAGCGCCCGCACATCCGCCCGGGTGTGCGCCAGCGCCACCCGCGTTTGCAGCGGGTTGATCGTCCGGTCGAACAGGTAATCCGCCACAAGGCGGCCCCGCGCCGCGGCCGTATCCGGCGTGAAGTGGATCGCCCCGTAATCGAAATACGTCTCCAGCGCCTGCGTCGTCCGGCGGGTGCCGAGTGCCACGCTGGCCGCGCGCTGCCACGGCGTATGCTGCCGGCGGATCGTCTCGATCTCGACGAAGCCCGTCCGCTGGATCACCGCCCGGAAGGCCGCGCCCGGTCCGATCGGCTGGAGCTGCTCGGGGTCGCCCACCAGCACCACCTTGGCCCCGGCCCGCTCCACTGCATCGAGCACCGCCCCGAGCTGGCGCGAGCCGACCATCCCGGCTTCATCGATCACCAGGACGTCGCCCTTGCCCAGGAGATGCCGGCCGTTGGTCCAGCCGAGTTGCCACGACGCCAGGGTCCGACTCGGGATCCCGGCCGAGTCCTGCAAGCCCTCCGCCGCCTTGCCGGCCAGCGCCGCCCCATGCACCCGGAAGCCTTGACGCTCCCAGGCTTCGCGCGCGGCGCCCAGCATCGTCGACTTGCCCGCGCCCGCCAGCCCGACCACGCTTGCGATGCGCTCGGGGCCCGTGACGTGCTCCACCGCCGCGCGCTGCTCGTCGGCGAGTTCCGGATGCGCCGCCAGGACCCCATGCAGTTTCTGTGGCGCCACGTCGTAGCCGCGCTCGCCCGCGAGCCGGTCGGCGCAGGCCGCCATCCGGGTCTCGGTCAGCCACAGATCCTGCGTCGTGAAGCGCTCGACCGGCCCGGTGCGCTCACCCTCGTCCGAGGCCCGGGCCAGCCCGACCAGGGGGTCGCAGGCCATCACCAGGGCCATCGCGTTCTGGAACGCGGCCGGCTCGTCCACGCCGTAGCGGTGGAGCGTCCGGGCGATGTCGGCCTTCGTGAACACCGCCCGTTCGTTGCTGAGGATGTGCAGCACCTCCTCGGGGTCCTGCGCGATCCGGACGGCGTTGCGGGCGGCCGTCTCCGCGTCGATCGCCACCCGGTCGACCCCGGGTTTGTCGCGTCGCTGCATCTGCGTCGCGTGCACCCCGACATGCTCGGTCGGCGCCAGGGTGAGCCCGCGATCGAGGTGCGAGCGCCGGTCGATCCGCACCTCTTGACCGGCGCGTTCGAGATGCGCGTTGGCCGTGTCCTGCCAGAGTTCGCGGATCGCCTCGACCTCGGTCCGGGCCGAGGCCGGCACGTCGAGGACCCGGACCTTCGCGCCCAATCCGTTCGCGTCGACGGTCCGGGTCGTGGTCAGGATATGCGCATGCCAGTTCTGATCGTCGCCGTCCCGGCTCGGCGCATGCAGCGCCACATCGGCCGCGATCCCGTAACGCGTCACCAGCCCCTCGGCGAAGTCGCGGGTGAGCGCCAGGCGCTGGCCGGCATCGAGTTCGTGCGGCAGCGCCACCTCGACCTCGCGCGCCACCTTGGCGTCCTTGCGCCGCTCCGCCGCCTCGGCCGCGTTCCAAAGGACCGAGCGATCCTGCACCCAGTCCGCGCCAACTGGGGCCACGATGAAGCTCGCCTCGACCCCGCCGCGGCGCTGGTAGTCGAAGGTCTGACCGGTGCGCTCGTCCTGGATCAGGCTCGCCGAGCGGTAGGCCGCCGCGGCCGTGGCCGAGCGCCCACCGGCCCGGGACACCGCCTTCACGCTGAGATGGTAGATCGCCACGCGGGAACGGTCGGCCTCGGGAGGAATGCGATCGGCAGCACGGCCGGACGGGGCGGAGAGGGACAGACGAAGCCGGGCGCACAGCCCGGGGCAGCGGCGGAACGGACGGATCGAACCCGCTGGCCCGGAACGGCGCCGACGGGTCACGATACCCGTGTAAATCGCATCGGCATTGCGCAGCAATGCTAAAGTGCGCCCTTCCAATACTTTCCAGGGTGCACGGAGGGTGATAGGCGCCCTCTGGTAGCACAACTTACGCCTGAGGATGATGGATGCCACCCACGCGCACCGACCGGATCGTCGCCGCCCGCCGCAAGCTCGAACAGGCTCGGGCCGACCTCCAGCTCCTGGAGGCCCGCGAGGCTCAGGAAGCCCGCAAACGCGACACCCGCCGCAAGATCATCCTCGGCGGTCTCCTCCTCGATGCCGCCGCCAAGGAGTCGCGCTTTGCCGGGGTTCTCGCTGAACTCGTCGAACGCATTGCCCGCCCTCAGGACAAGACCGCCTTCGCCGATTGGGCACCCACCCCGAACGCTACACCAGTCCCCGCCCCGGCTCCTCTATCGACGGCATCGGTCTGATGCGGGGGGACGAACCCCACCCGGCTTCGACCCCGACGAGGGCCCACCATCGTCCCCGGGACAAGACCGCTTCTGCCGGCTGGACATCTATTCCGGGCGCCTCTTCGATCCGAAATCCGACGACACAGGTTCGGTGAGCGGGGACACGGGGTCGGTCGGTGAGGCTAAGAATCCGCCCCCGCTTGATCCCGACGAGGGCGAACGACCGCTGCGGGTTCCGCTCGGGGTGCTGTCCTGCATCGCCTGCTGCATCGGTCTGATCTGGGCTATCGGACAGATCGACCTGCCCTGCGCCAAGAGGACCTGGGGCTGCCCGGTATCCCGCACCAACTCCGGTCTGCCGGTCCTCGCCATGTTGTTCTGCGTCGGCATCTTTGCCGGTTATGCCGTTGCGCGGCCCCGCCTGGAATGGGGCATCGACCTGTTCCTCGCCACCGGGTTCTGGCTCATCGCCACGCTTGTTATCCTCGCGTCCGGCCCCCCCCTGCGCATCCTCGTCGTCCTCATCCTCGGCGCGGGGCTGGTCTTCCTCGTCCTGCGTCGGGATATCGAAGCGCCGGATGACACCGGCTTCATTCGCGGCTCCCGCCTGATGACAGCGGCCGGCTACACCCGCCTCCTGCTCCGGCAACTGGGCGGTCATCCCGAGCGCGCCGCGGCACGTCTGGCCATCGCTTCCGGGGATCGTTCGGGCGGCGTCTGGATCGCCGGTGCTCCGCTTCCTCCCGGAAACCAGAGCCTGCACATTCTCATCACCGCCTCCACCGGAGCGGGCAAATCCGTCACCCTGCGCGCGCTCCTCGACAACATCCGGGCCCGTGGCGAGCGCGCCATCGTCGTCGACAACGGCCACGAGTTTCACCGCCGCTTCGGTCGCCCCGACGACATCGTCATGGGCCCGCTCGCCAACGATCACGGCTGGGCGATCAGCAATGAGATCCGGCAGCCGTACGAGTGGGCGCGCTTTGCCCGCTCGGTCATTCCCGATGGCCATGGCGAGTCGCGTTCATGGCACGACTACGCCCAACGCTTCTTTGCCAATGTCGGCGAGGCGCTCGGACCGCGCGCCTCGAACCGCGAACTCGTCGCGGCCCTGACGTCCTGGACACCGGCGCAGCTCACGCCGCTTCTCGCCGGCACCACCTCGGCCGTGATGCTCCAGGAGGGCGGCGAGCGCGTGCTCACCAATGTGCGTTCGATCTTCTCGGGCTACCTCCAGGGCTGGAAATACACCCCCGAGGGCCGCTTCTCGTTCCGCAGTTTCATGGCGGACGGCAGCAGTCGGGCCTGGCTCTGGATCCCCTATCGCGAGGCCGAACTCGGCGTCAGCCGCAGCCTGATCACCTGTTGGCTCGACACCCTGGTCACCGCCGGTTTCGACCGGGCGGAGCACGCCATCCCGACCTGGATCGTCCTCGACGAGCTCGACAGCCTCGGCGAATTGTCGAGCCTGATCGAGGCCACGACCAAGCTGCGCAAGCGCCGCGTCGCGATCGTCGGTGCTATCCAATCGTTCTCGCAGCTCACCACCCATTACGGGGCGGACAAGGCCCGCACCCTGCTGAACTGCTTCTCAACATCCTCATCATGCGCTCGGTCGAGCCGGAGACCGCGGACATTCTCTCGCGCCTGCTCGGCGAGGCCGAGCGCTGGGAGGAGAGCTATTCCGAGGGTACCTCGACGAGCAAAGATGGCTCCAGCAGCAGCTCTGGCACCAGCACGGCGCGACGCCAGACCCGGGTCGTGCTGCCGTCCGAGATCCAGTCGCTGCCCGACTTGGAGGGCTTCCTCAAGCCGGCCGGGCCCTGGCCGGTGGTCCGGGTCAGGGCCGAGCTGCCGGACGGCTAAGGCTTCGTACCCCTAAGGATAGGGGGATATGATCGCGTCGCCCCTGCCGCATGGGAGCCACCTCGGCCAAGCTCTGGATCCTCTCGGACCTCCATCTCACGGCGTGGGTTCTTCGTCCGTGACCAGCTGCACGCCCTCGGCCTGCATGCGTTCACGCACCCGCGCGAGGTAGATCTGGCGCTCGATCATCGACGCCGTCCGGCGAGGGGCAGAGGGCTGGTACGCGGCGCTGGGTGGCGCCCGCCAAAGGCATCCCGGGTTCTCGCGCTCGAACAGTTCCTGGGCTCGGACATGCACGTCGAGTTCGGATTGTCGGATCACTCTGGGTCGCTCTCCTCGGTATGCTGGCGTGCCGCGTCATGCCCGGCCCATCGAGCAGGCCATTCCTCGTAAGGCGCAGGCTCAAGACACGGGGGCGTTCATTCAATCGCCCAGCCGGATGCTGGGTTCGATTTTCTGCCCCATATCGCGCGGAGCGTAGAGAGGGCGACCTTCGGCTCTGTTCGCCAGCATGCGCTGACGCAGCGCGACGGCGCGCTGAGCGATGGCCTTGGCATCACATAGGCGGCACGGGCCGCCGCGGCCTGCAGCACGGCAGTGGATCGGGTTCTGGCAGGACAAGCGTGGCATCGAGCTGAGGCATAAGCGGCAGAGCCGATCATCACCAGTCGTCGTCGCTTCCGGTATCTCATTCGCGACGACGGCTTCACGGCAATCCATCACGTACAGCCGTGAAACCCAAGGCCCCGACGGCTTCGATCCGGGAGATCGGTAGAAGCCCCTATGGGTAGGGGACACGTTCGTGTCGCCTGGCCGCCGCATGGGAGTCGCCTTGACCCAGCTTTGGATCCTCTCCGACCTCCACCTCGAAGCCCTGCCGTATCCGGACGAGTTCCGGCCCGAACCACCGGCCTTCGACGTACTGGTGGTGGCCGGCGACGTCTGGCAGGGCGATCCCGGCCACGCCTTCGCGGTCCTGCGCCGACTCGCCGGGGACAAGCCCGTCGTCTTCGTGATCGGCAACCACGAGCACTGGAACGGGGTCGTGGATGAGACTCTGCTCCTGGCGCATGTCCTGGCCGATCGGGCTGGCATCACCCTCCTCGACGGGACGAGCGCCAGCATCGCCGGGTGCCGCTTCGCCGGCACCACCCTGTGGAGTGACTACCGCCTCGCTGGCCACCTCGACCCCCGAACACCAACGGGCGAGTCCATCGAAGTCGCGCATGACACGACGGGCGGCAGCCATCTCCTTACCTTGGGCGATGCCGCGGCCCTGCATCACCGAGCCCAGGCTGCCCTTGGCGCACGGATCGCGGCCGATGACGGCGCCCTGCCTCTCGTCGTGGTCACTCACCATGCTCCGCATCCGGACTGCATCCATCCGAGCCAGCGCGGAACCTGGAACGCAGGCAATTCGGCTTCGGACCTGTCCGCCCTGACCGATTGCGGCCGCGTAAACCTGTGGCTGCACGGGCATGTCCATCACAGCCTCGACCTGACCCGGCCGGGAGGAACCCGCATTCTGTGTAATCCGGCCGGGTCAGGATTTTCCAATCCGGCTTTCGATGAGGCGTACGTGATCGCCGTGAGCTAAAACCGGATGCCGCCGGGCCAAATGAGCCGCTCCCGGCCACAAGCCGATAGGCTCCTCCCCGTCAGCGGATGCGAGCGAGGGTACGAACGAGGGCCAGGGCTTCACGCTGCTGGTCCGGGTTCTCGATTGCCGCATAGGCCCGCACCAGATCCGCTGCGCCCTCCGGGGCCAGAAGCGCCGACAGCCCGAAACCGGGATCGTGCTCGCCCGCCGGCTCATCGAAGAAGGCCGATATCGGCACCTCAAGCAGAGCCGCGAGCTTCGACAGGCGGTCGGGCCCGATGCGGTTGAGGCCTCGCTCGTACTTCTGAACCTGCTGGAATGTCACCCCGAGGACGCTGGCCACCCTCGACTGGGTCAGACCGCGGGCTTTGCGGAGGGCGACGAGGCGTGAGGCCGTCAGCTGGTCATCCGGGCTGATCTCTTTAGGCATAGCTCAGCGATACCACCCGTCGGCCTGAAGACGCATGAGCAGTTCACCCACCTGCCGCCGGGCGCACCCGTCGCCTTGCCCATCGCCCGACCCGTACGCGAACATTGTGAGCTGCTGCCGTGTCGCCTGCACCATCGCAGACCGCTTCCGAGCGATTAGAACCTCGCGGTCCGTTAGATCTTTGACAAAATACCGCAGCGTGACCAGCAGACTCAGTGCCTCTTGTGTGCCCCAAACCGCATTTTTTGTGCCCCAGCCCGCGATCACTTCCGTAGAGACCCGCTGAAACTGGCGCACGATAATGTAGCACTGCTTTGAAAAAAAATTAGTGACAACATTCGAGAACTCGACAATTTATACGATATTTCTCAAATTTTAGTCAATCAAAATTTCGCGTTGTAACGGTATTCACGGGGCGTCATCCCAAAATGTTGTTTGAATCTCCGGGAGAAATGTTGTTGGCTCGTAAATCCGCATCCATAAGCTAGATTGCCGATCTGTATATGGCTGTAGTTTTTATCAAGCAGCCGCGCTGCGGCAGTATCCAGCCGACGCTCCCAGATCCACTCGGAAATGTTACGCTCTTGTTTTTGAAAAAGCTCTTGAAGGCGACGTAGTGATATTCCTACGGCAGCAGCCAACTTTGTTGCATCAAGGGTCGTATCGCCAATATTATCTTCGATGAATGATTTTGCCCGTTGGACTACAACCGTTCCTTGCAAAGATTTCGGCGTTTCGCGAGCGAGCCTGTCAGCGATACTCGCTATAATAAGATCTACTCCAATAGAACTCATTCGGGAGACCGCCTCATCCGAAAGTCTGCTTTGCACACGAAGCAGCTCAGCGAAATATTTGTTCACCAGGCTTGTTGAACCGTGTTCAGCATTAAGCGTAAGCGCAGAAAAAATTTTCGCAGGCCCAAGTAGTTTCTCGATTTTGCTTCTCTCGATTGGAAAAGCGTATTCCGAACCGGTTTCCTTATATGACAGGGTCATCGGCTTAAGCTCACTGACGACGATATCTCCAGTTTTCTGGATTGCCAATCTGTCGTGCTGCACTGTATGGGCAACACCACCCTTTCTAAGCCTTATTATTATAAAGTCATCTCTAACTTTATTTCTGATTAGTTCCTTACTAGGGAGATTGTATTGTGCTGGCGTTTGATAAAGCTTACGAAGCGGCATGTTTCCGATATGATATTCTTTTAAAGAAGCAATAAATGATGCTTCCTCATATTGAATACCTTCTAGCGGGAAATATCTCTCACGCAGTAGTTCGCACCATGGCTTGAACTTATTGCGGGATTGGATCTCATCTGTCGATAGTACCGTACGCATTCATTCCACCAAATACCGCGCAGTCAGGCACACGTTCGCGCGCCTCCAGTCACAAAGGTTCATGGCGTGTAAACTCTTTGCTACTGATAGCAAGTCAACAATTATTGAGAACTGCAAATACAAACTCTTGGATTACAAATGCAACTAGAAAATTCATTCGGGGTGCAATCAAAGAATTCAATCATATACTTATGATTCATCGCGAAATAAGACCACCGAAGTCCGATGGGAATACATCCAACGGCAAGCGATTTTTCTCCAATATTGATCTCTACTTATAATACTATTCGTCCGTTCTAATAAATGAACACCCGAAATGATCGAGGAAACGACCGTGATATTCGATATAAACCACCACAGACATTTACGGGCTTTCGGCAAGATTCATCCAGTGGCGAATTTTACCCCACAAGGATATTGTTTGTATGCCAACACTAAATTCCTTGATTTGATGGGATACTCGCTCGAAGAAGTTATAAATCAACATCACAGCTTATTTGTTAATCCAAGCGATCGTGATGGCGATGAACATCAACAATTCTGGCAAGCCCTTGTGCGCGGTGAGGCTCAGGAGAGGGACTTCCGACGCGTTGGAAAAGGCGGACGCGAGGTCTGGGTTCAAGCGTCATACACCCCGTCAGTTGATCGATTTGGAAAACTGATAAAAATCGATATGCTTGCAATGAACATAACTCATCAAAAACACAAATCATTGAATATTGAGGCTCAAATTACTGCCCTTCACCGCTCTCAAGCTGTCATTTCTTTCGATACAAGGGGAAATATACTGACTGCAAATGCAAATTTTTTGAGTGCCCTTGGCTATCAACTCGATGAGATCAAAGGAAAGCACCATAGTTTGTTTGTAACTGATAGCTATCGCACGAGCGCTCAATACCTGGAATTCTGGGCGTCTCTGGCGCGCGGCGAGTTTCAGTCTGACGAGTACTTACGGATAGCCAAAGGTGGCCGTGAAGTATGGATCCAGGCAACATACAATCCCATCACAGACCTAGACGGTCGAACGATTGAGATCGTCAAATTTTCAACCGACATTACCCAGCAAGTCTATGAACGCCAACGTAGGGCCGAGGCGCAGCGCTCGATCGGTACGGACTTGGACGCAATTGGCAATGCCGTTGAAGATGTAACACGACAGACTACGGAAGCTGCTCTCACCGTAGGCCGGGTCTCTTGTGATATTCAGAGCGTCGCCTCGGGTGCGGAAGAGCTATCAGCTTCAGTCGGGGAGATCAGTCAACAGGTGAGCCATGCAGCGGAAATTGCCAGCAACGCCGTTGAGCAGGCCCGACACACGGGTGATATTGTCGCCGGCTTAAGCAGCCAGGCGGCGCAGATTGGCGATGTTGTGGCTCTGATTCAGGGGATTGCAGCGCAAACGAATTTGCTTGCCTTAAACGCCACTATCGAGGCCGCACGTGCCGGTACAGCGGGGAAGGGATTTGCTGTCGTCGCTGCCGAGGTCAAGGCTTTGGCTGAGCAGACTGGCAAAGCAACCAATCGTATCCGCGAGCAAATCGCTGGGACGCAGAATGCGACACGCGAAGCTGTAAACGCGATCGGCTCGATCCAGTCCACGATCCGGACCCTCAACGAGGTATCAAATGCCATTGCCGCTGCAGTGGAAGAACAATCCGCAGTGACTCAGGAGATGTCAGGCAGCATGCAGACAGCTTCACACGGAGTTGCGGCAATCGCGACCAGCATGGACACGATTGCGCAAGCCAGCGAACGAGTCGATCGGGCAACGCGTCAGGTTCGTCAAGCAGCTCGCGCGATTAGCTAAGACGATCCTCGAGTACCCAATCGCCCCCCGCGATGAGTTTCCTTGAGCTGAGTTCGTGAACCTCAGGTGGCTCGGCTGTTCCAAAGCCCTTCGCGTCGTTCAAGACCCTTAATTCCGGATGTGCAAGAGCTTCTGTCATGGCTGGATTGCTATTGATCAGCGACGATCTCGGTCGAACTGCTCGATTTGTCCGAGATCTCGGTATATCACAATCGATCTGTATCCTCGATCTGTATGACGATGGTCCCGCATCAGAACAACCCGACTTAATCGTCAGCGATGTGAAGGCGCTGAGTTCCGAGGCGTTCCGCCGATTAAGACGCACTCTGCAACGCTTGCGTGGGACGAATGTACCTTATCTATGTTTACTCCATGATAATAGTGTTCGAACTATTACTCATGCAAATCTCCTTGATGCGTCTGCCCTGCTTAATGCATCAAGTGCGACATGTCATCTAATCAACACGATGTCGGAAATACCGACTTCAATGGTAGGCACGTCTAAGTTCGCAAAGAGACAGGCTGAAACGGCTCTGCAGTTCATCAGCACCGTGTTCCAACCTAGTCGCTCTATAACGCCAGACCTAGCGGATGTGGGCACAGCCATCGTCGCCGATGCGGTACGGGAAAACGGTATCCGTACCTGGGTGAGAATTGTGCAGCGCTTCGATGATGCTACGCATAAACATATCTTACTTGTCGCTGGGCTCGCCTCTGCTTTTGCAGCCGCGCTAGGACTGAGCACTACCGATCGCCATCACCTCGCTAAAGCGTCGTTGCTGCACGACGTTGGTAAGATCCATGTTCCGGTTTCAATTCTAAATAAGCCTGGCAAGCTCGATCAAGCAGAGATGGCGCTGATGCGCACACATGCGGAGCGAGGCCATGCCATGCTTGTCGGACACGGATTCGATGACAACATACTTTCCGTCGTTCGATCTCATCATGAGATGATCGATGGCTCCGGATATCCTGATAAACTAGTTGGAACAGATATACCTGATTTTGTCCGACTTGTGACGATATGTGATATCTATGGTGCATTGATTGAACATCGCCCTTATAGAGCACCAATGTCAGGAAAACAAAGCTATGACATAATGAAATCTATGTGCGGTCGGCTTGATGCAGATCTAGTCAATGCTTTTGCACCAATCGCAGAGGTATTTTCAGAGAATGATCAACAGCGATAGGCGCATGAACCCAAAATGGTTGAGGCCGTCTTCGTACTGCTGGACTACTTGAATGCCACACCGAGGACGCCAGGCCACCGTCGCCTGGGTCGGACCCTGGGCCTTGTGGAGGGCGACAAGGCGTTAGGCCGTCAGCTGGTCATCCGGGCTGATTTCTTTCGGCATCGATCAGCGATACCACCCGTCGGCCTGGAGACGCATGAGCAGTTCACCCGCCTGGAGCTGAGCGCGTCCGTCGCCTTGCTCCTCATCGAACCCGTACGCGAACATCGGCAGCAGCTGCCGCGTCGCCCGTTCCATCGCCGAACCCTCCCACAGGATCAGAACCTCGCGGTCAGTGAGGTCCTTCAGGAAGTACCACAGCGTGAGGGTCAGGCTGAGTGCCGGCTGCGTACGCCAATCCGCGACCACCTCCGAGGAGACCCTCTGGAGCCGCCGCACGATGGCGTCACGCTTCTTCGGAACCAGATCGGCGAGGGGCTCCAGGCAGGCGGTACGCAGGTTGATGCATAGAGCCTCGATGTCGGCCTTGGCTTTCGCTGCCAGGGTCGGGTCGGCCGGCGTGAAGGTACCGGGTGCGGCGGCCAGGGCGTAGAGCAGGTAGGCCGGGATCGCGAGCTCGATGCGCTGGCGATCGGTGAGAATGGGCATCGGTTCATCGCGGTCGGGCTGGGGCGAAGAACATAGGTTATACTCCGACACCTCCTTACCCCAAACGGGCAGAGGCTAGTCGAGGCCGGTCTGCGTGATCCCCGCGATGGTCGCAGCAAGGCGGCGCCTGTCCAGGGAGCCGGAGCGGGTACGCGTAGATCCGCTGGAGGGCATCGCTTCGCTCAATGGGACGTGCGAGGCGAGCATCGCCACCTCGAGCTGCGTCCGAACAGAGCCGTCGGCTAGGACGAACAAGCCGGCAATCGCGCAGCCTGACAGGCACAGGCCCGCAATGAGGTTTGGAATTCGAGGCACGGGCGCGATCCTGAGGATCCATTCCGTGTAACAGGCAGCATGGGCCCGCGATGCTACATGGATACCACGGCACCGGACCGTGCTGGTGTTATCCACCCTTCCAAAGGACAGCCCCCAAACAGCGACACCCCGAGGATTTCTCCTCGGGGTGTCGCCTCGACGCAAGCGGCCAGGTGATCGGGGCTGGGGACGCTCAGGCCGAACCTAAAGGTCCCGCAGGTCCTAGTACGAGCCGAACTTGTAGTTCAGGCCGGCGCGGACGACGGCGAACTCGGTGTCGCGGACCTGACGGCCACCGCTGGCCAGGACGACGCCGG
>NZ_LMMW01000022.1:0-20213 GCF_001422845.1 Methylobacterium sp. Leaf100
ATCGTGCCGGTGGCCATGGAAGAGAAGCTGCGCTTCGCCATCCGTGAAGGCGGCCGCACCGTCGGCGCAGGCGTCGTCGCCGCCATCAACGAGTAGTCGGTCCGCCATCACCGTCGCGACGCCGCGGGACCCCGGTCCCGCGGCGTTTGCTCTCCGAGCCGAACAATCCTGACGGCACCGACAATCTCGGAAAATCCCGTACGGTTCGCCATTGCGGCAAGGCCCGGGCCGGTCTATAGCAGCGCCGCGGCGATGAATGCGTCCCCGCATAGGAGTGTAGCTCAACTGGTCAGAGCGCCGGTCTCCAAAACCGGAGGTTGCGGGTTCGAGTCCCTCCACTCCTGCCAATTGGCCGCTGCTCCAGTTCAAGTCCACTCCCCGTTCCATTCCGATCAGATCGCCTGTCCGCAAGTCGGAACCCAGTGCAGTCGACAAGCACGGGGACTTGCGCTAGAGCGGTCGCCTTCCGAGATCGATGAAGGCTTTCGCGGCAGGCGTGGCTCCAGGCCTCCGCACCGCGCTTTCCCGATCCCCGGACCGTTCTCCTGTTTGTTGGCGCCATGGCATCGAACGAAGCATCGAAGAAAACGGACCTCGCGCGCACCCCGCCGCGTGGCTCCGTCACGCCGGGTCCTGCTCGGGCGACGCCCCCCGTGCGGCCCGCGCCCAAGCGCGTCGGCCCCGTGGAGTTCCTCGGCCAGGTGCGCGACGAGGGCCGCAAGGTCACGTGGCCGACCCGCAAGGAGACCGTGGTCACCACCGTGATGGTGTTCATCATGGTGGTCGCCGCGAGCCTGTTCTTCACCGTGGTCGATCAGGCCATGCGCTACCTCGTGACCCTGATCCTCGGGGTCGGGACCAACTAATCTATCGGTCCGGGCGCGCTTTCGCGACCGGCCGAGCGACGTCAGGATTTGGTGAGAACGTGTCGAAGCGCTGGTACATCGTCCACGCCTACTCGAATTTCGAGAACAAGGTCGCGCAGTCCATCAAGGATCAGGCGGCCCAGCGTGGCCTGATGGAGCTGTTCGACGAGGTCATGGTTCCGACCGAGAAGGTCGTGGAGGTCCGTCGCGGCCGAAAGGTCGATGCCGAGCGCAAGTTCTTCCCTGGTTACGTCCTGGTGAAGTGCGACCTCACCGACGAGGTCTACCACCTGATCAAGAACACCCCGAAGGTCACGGGCTTCCTCGGCGCCGACAAGTCGAAACCCGTGCCGATTCCGGATTCGGAAGCCGAGCGCATCAAGGGCCAGGTTGCCGAGGGCGTCGATCGCCCGAAGCCCTCCATCTCCTTCGAGATCGGCGAGACGGTCCGCGTGTCCGACGGTCCGTTCGCGTCCTTCAACGGCACCGTGGAAGAGATCGACGAGAGCCGCTCGCGCCTCAAGGTCGCCGTATCGATCTTCGGCCGCGCCACCCCGGTGGAGCTCGAATACGCCCAGGTCGAGAAGCTCTGATCTTTTGGATTTCGCGGGTGAGTCACCACTGACTCATCCGCTTTTCTTCCGTTCGGCTCCGCGCCGGACGCGAAACCACCATCTCCAGGATGGTGTCACGCGCGGAAGGCCCGCCCGGTTCGCCGCCGGGGTCCACGGACCGTACCGCGACCTGCAACCGCCCGCTCCACCTGCGCTGAGGCCAGCCGGGTGCCGGGCATTCTTTGGGAGCAGTCCCTATGGCAAAGAAGATCACGGGCTACGTGAAGCTTCAGGTTCCGGCCGGCGCCGCGAACCCGTCGCCGCCCATCGGCCCCGCGCTCGGTCAGCGCGGCCTCAACATCATGGAATTCTGCAAGGCCTTCAACGCGAAGACCTCTCAGATCGAGAAGGGCACCCCGATTCCGGTCGTGATCACGGCCTATCAGGATCGCTCCTTCACCTTCGAGATGAAGCAGCCCCCGGTGACGTTCTTCCTCAAGAAGGCCGCCGGCCTGAAGATCGGCAAGAAGCCGGCTTCCGGTTCCAAGACCCCGGGCAAGCCGAACACCAACGTCGGCAAGGTCACCGAGGCACAGCTCCGCGAGATCGCCGAGCGCAAGATGCCCGACCTGAACTGCGATTCGGTGGATGCCGCCGTCGCGATGATCCGTGGCTCCGCGCGGGCCATGGGTCTCGACATCGTCGCTTAAGGGGAGGGCACCATGGCACACGAAGGCAAGCGCATCCGCGCCGCCCGCGAGGGCATCGACGCGCTCAAGCTCTACACCATCGACGAGGCGATCAAGCTCGTTAAGGAGAAGGCCAGCGCGAAGTTCGACGAGACCGTCGAGGTCTCCATGAACCTCGGCGTCGACCCGCGCCACGCCGACCAGATGGTCCGCGGCGTCTGCAACCTGCCCAACGGCTCCGGCCGGACCGTGCGGGTGGCGGTGTTCGCCCGCGGCGCCAAGGCCGACGAGGCCCGGGAAGCCGGTGCCGACATCGTCGGCGCCGAGGATCTCCTCGAGATCGTCCAGAGCGGCAAGATCGAGTTCGATCGTTGCATCGCCACCCCGGACCTGATGCCGCTCGTCGGTCGTCTCGGCAAGGTGCTGGGCCCGCGCGGCCTGATGCCGAACCCGAAGGTCGGCACCGTCACCATGGACGTGAAGTCCGCGGTCGCCGGCGCCAAGGGCGGTTCGGTCGAGTTCCGCGTCGAGAAGGCCGGGATCGTCCACGCCGGCATCGGCAAGGTCTCGTTCGACGCCGACAAGCTCGTCGAGAACATCAAGGCCTTCGCCGACGCTGTCTCCAAGGCGAAGCCCGCCGGCGCCAAGGGCCAGTACGTCCAGCGCGTCGCCGTGACCTCCTCCATGGGTCCGGGCGTCAAGGTCGAGCCCTCGACGGTCCTGCCGGCGTAACGTCCGCAGGCCTGCCACATCTTTGGAAACGCCCGGCCTCGCGGCCGGGCGTTTTCGTTTAAGGCCTCACGCCCGCCAGAACGGCTGGCAGGCCTCCCGCCGAACGGCTTCCGGGTTCAGCCCGACCTCGCGCATCTGCTCGGGATGCAAGTTCGCCAAAGTCCGGCGGTGACGCCAGCGCCCGAGCCAGACACGGCACAACGCACCGAGCCCGCGATCCACGCCGGTTGCCACGGCAGTCGGATATGGGGATCGGACGAGGGACGTGGACGACATGGCGATCTACTCCGATAGCGCAGCCTCCGAAGGGGCTTGCCGCGCAACATTGATCCGAGCACAAATCGGATCAATCGAAACATTGATCTCGGAGCATTTTCGTTCGTGAGCGACTTCAGGGTCCTGGCCGACCGCCTTGCCGACGCGATCGCCGCGGGACGACTGGCACCGGGCGCGCGATTGCCTCCGCAACGCGCCTACGCCTACGCCAACGGCATCGCCGTCTCGACGGCGAGCCGGGTCTATGCCGAACTCGTCCATCGTGGTCTGGTCACAGGGGAGATCGGCCGGGGCACCTATGTGCGGTCGCGCGCCGCGACACCCATCCTCGCTTTCGCCGAACCGCCGCCGACCGCCATCGACCTCGAACGCAACTATTCGATCCTACCGGGTGAGGTGGAGACCCTTTCCGGTGCACTTGCGGGATTGCTCCGATCCGACCGCCTCGAAACCCTTGCCGGTCCCGTGGCGGCGACGGGTCATGCGGAGGGGCGGGCCATCGCCGCCCGCTTCTTCGCCCGACCGGGCTGGACGCCCACCCCCGACAGGATGCTGTTCACCGGCAACGGGCGCCAGGCCGTGGCAGCCGCCCTCGCGGCCATCGCTCCGCCGGGCGAGCGCATCGGGGTCGAGGCGATGACCTATCCGGTGGTGAAGGGAATCGCCGCGCGCCTCGGCATCGTCCTGGTGCCCATCGCCATGGACGGGGAGGGCCTGTGCCCCGAATCGGTCGCCCAGGCGCACCGGACCACACCCCTGCGCGGCCTCTATCTCCAACCCTCGCTTCACAATCCCCTCGGAATCACCATGGGCGGTGAGCGCAGGGCGGCCATCGCGGCCTGCCTCGAAGCCTTCGGCCTCCTGGCTGTCGAGGATGCGATCTACGGATTCCTGAGCGACGCCGCCCCCTTGGCCGCCCTGGCGCCCGACCGCGTCGTCTTCCTCGATAGCCTGTCGAAGCGGGTCGCGCCCGGCCTCACCCTCGGGTTGATAGCCACGCCGCCGGCCCTCACGGATCGGGTCGCCCACTGCGTACGTTCGGGCGGGTGGGGTGCCACCGGTCTGCCCTTCGGCATCGGACTCCATCTCATGGATTCGGGGGAGGCGGCCCGGATTGGACTGGCGAAGCGGCGCGATGCCCGTTCCCGGCAGGCGCTCGCGCGTGACATCCTCGGCGACCTCGACGTGCGGGGCGATCCGGGCGCCTACCACCTCTGGCTGGTTCTGCCCGAAGCGTGGCGGGCCGAGACCTTCGTCGCAGCGGCTGCCCGGCGCGGGATCGCGGTCACCCCCGCCAGCGCCTTCGCCGTCCATCCCGGCCACGCGCCCAACGCCGTGCGCCTCGCGCTGGCCTCACCGCCCCTCGACGCCCTCGCCACCGCCCTGCGGACCCTGCGCCAGCTGGCGGCAGGGGGGGACGACCGCCCCGTCGAGTGAGACCGGACGGCCCACCGTTCAAAGGACCGTGAGGCTCCGGGCGGCAAGCAACCGGCGGTGCGAGAAATCGCGTTCGAGGGGGACGCCATCGCGCGGGGCTGTGCTAAGTACGGCTTCATGCGATGCACCCTCTCCGTCTCCTCCAAGCGACGCATCCTGTGCGTCTTCCCCGCTTACACGCCGTCCTTCGGGACGTTCGCGCACGCCTATCCGTTGATGGGCGGCGTCAAGGCGTTCATGCCGCCGCAAGGTCTGCTGCTCATCGCGGCCTACATGCCGGAGACCTGGGAGTACCGGTTCGTCGACGAGAACATCAAACGGGCCGGGCCGGACGACTTCGCCTGGGCCGACGCGGTGTTCGTGTCGGGCATGCACATCCAGGCCCCGCAGATCCGCGATATCTACGCCCGGGCGCACGCGGCCGGTAAGGTCACGGCGCTGGGCGGCCCGTCTGTCTCGGGCTCGCCCGAGCAGTACCCCGAGTTCGACTACCTCCATATCGGCGAGATCGGCGACGCCACCGACGAACTCGTGGCGATCCTCGACCGCGACGTGTCGATCCCGGCCGCCCAGGTGCGCCTGGAGACGAAGGAGCGCCTGCCGCTCTCCGACTTCCCGGCCCCCGCCTACGAGGCCGCCCCGCTCAAGCGCTACCTCATCGGCTCCCTGCAATTCTCGTCGGGCTGCCCGTATCGCTGCGAATTCTGCGACATCCCGCAGCTCTACGGCCGCCAGCCGCGCCTGAAGAGCCCCGAGCAGATGCTCGGCGAACTCGACGCGATCATCTCCCAGCCCGGTCACCCGGCGGTGGTGTACTTCGTCGACGACAACTTCATCGGCAACCGCAAGGCGACGAAGGACATGCTGCCCCACCTCGTGGCGTGGCAGAAGAAGAACCACTACCCGCTTCAGTTCGCCTGCGAGGCGACCCTGAACATGGCGAAACAGCCCGACATCCTCGCGCTCATGCGCGAGGCCAACTTCATGACCGTCTTCGTCGGCATCGAGACGCCGGAAGAGGACGCGCTCGCCGGCATCGACAAGAAGCACAACGCCGCCGTGCCCATGTACGAGGCCATCGAGACTCTCAACAGCTTCGGACTGGAGGTGACGTCCGGCATCATCCTCGGCCTCGACACCGAGACCGACGGCTCCGAGCAGAAGCTCATCGACTTCGTCGACAAGTCGGCGGTGCCGGTGCTGACCATGAACCTGCTCCAGGCCCTGCCCAAGACCCCCCTGTGGGACCGCCTCACCCGCGAGGGCCGTCTGCTCCACGACGCGTCGCTCGAATCCAACGTCCTGTTCAAGCGGCCCCACGACGACGTGGTGGCGAGCTGGCGCCGGGCCATCGCCCATGCGTACGAGCCGGCCCACCTCTTCGAGCGCTTCAAGTATCAGGTCGAGCGGACCTACCCGCACCGGATCAAGACTCCGCTGAAGGGCAAGCTCACCCGGACCAACCTGCGCCGCGGCTTGATCCTCGGCTTCAACATCGCCCTCAGGGTCGGCGTCCTGTCGGATTACCGGGGCGTGTTCTGGAAGGCGGCGGGCCACGCCCTGAAGCGCGGGCAGATCGAGGCGGTGTTCAACATGGGCTTCGTCGCCCACCACCTCATCCGGTTCACCCGCGAGGCCCTGCGCGGCGAGCACAACGCTTCGTTCTACGCGGCCAAAGCCGACCAGGCGAAGGAGCAACGCACGCCATGGTGGCAGGCCGCGCGCCGGTTCCTACCGACGTGACGGAGTGACGGACCTGCCGCTGCGCTCGGCCGCAGCGGCAAGTGCCGTCAAGGAAAATCGGCGCCTGCGACCGAATAGTCCCGCACTGGCCCTTGGCAGGCTGCTTGCAAGGTTCTATAGACCGCGCTCAACGTTTTCATGAACGAGAAAGGAATCGACCCATCGGTCGGTTTCCAATCGAGAGATCCCTGGGCAACCAGGTGATATGGCCGGAAGGCTTTGAGGGGCGAAAGCCCTTTCAGGCTTTATCCGGCCATGTCCTGTCCGAGACTGCAGGCGCTGGGCGACCGGCTTAATCTTCCAGCCTGCACAGACGGGGAAGACCGAATTCAACATCCTCGCGCACCCTGGCGATTCGTCGGGGTCGAGAGGCATCGGTTTGAACCATCTCACCCGTGTCGTCCACCCATTCGGGGGGCAGCAGGGGACAGGGCCGTGAAGCGTCGTCCAGGACGTTCCGGCTTTCATGAGCCGAATTCCGTCCCGGGCGGCATGTGCAACCGGCGGACCCATCCTCGGGTTCCGCCAACCGGAGAGAGCCCCAGTGGACAGGACAGCCAAAGCTGATCTCGTCTCGACGCTCAACGGCGTGTTCGCGAACACGTCCGTCGTCGTCGTGGCCCACTACAAGGGCCTCACGGTCGCCGACATGCAGAAGCTGCGCTCGCAGATGAAGCTGGCCGGTGCCACCGTGAAGGTCACCAAGAACCGCCTCGCCAACATCGCTCTCGATGGCACGGACGTCGCCTCCATCAAGCCCCTCCTGAAGGGTCCGACCCTGCTCGCCTATTCGAGCGACCCGGTCGCGGCCGCCAAGGTTGCGGTGGAGTTCGCCAAGGTCAACGACAAGCTCGTGATCCTCGGCGGCGCCATGGGCACGACAGCCCTGAACCCGGACGGCGTGAAGGCCTTGGCCTCGCTCCCGTCCCTCGACGAACTGCGCGCCAAGATCGTGGGCCTCATCCAGGCTCCCGCGACCAAGATCGCCCAGGTCGTCAACGCACCGGCGGCCAAGCTCGCCCGCGTGTTCGGGGCCTATGCCACGAAGGACGAGGCTCAGGACGAAGCGGCCTGAAGGTCGCATCGTTCTTCTCAACCCATCCGTTCAAACCGATCTCTGAAGGAACACCACCATGGCTGATCTCGCCAAGCTCGTCGACGACCTGTCCTCGCTGACCGTTCTCGAGGCCGCCGACCTCGCCAAGCTGCTCGAAGAGAAGTGGGGCGTCTCGGCCGCCGCTGCCGTCGCCGTCGCCGGCCCCGCCGCCGGTCCGGCCGCCGCCGTCGAGGAGCAGACCGAGTTCACGGTCATGCTCACCGCCGCCGGCGACAAGAAGATCGAGGTCATCAAGGAGGTCCGCGCGATCACCGGCCTCGGCCTCAAGGAAGCCAAGGACCTCGTCGAAGGCGCTCCGAAGGCCGTCAAGGAGTCCGTCAACAAGGAAGAGGCCGAGAAGCTCAAGGCCCAGCTCGAGAAGGCTGGCGCCAAGATCGAGCTCAAGTAAGACTCTTCGGTGGGCCGCCTCAGGCCCATCACTTCCCGTCGGGCTCCCCGGAGCTTGACGGGCCCAAAGGCCCGCGGGTTCGCGCCCGTGGGCTAAGGTCGCTTCCGGCGACACGACCGGCCCGGCGACGGGCCACCAGATTTTCAGTTCGGGAGGGCGGCGTCCGGCGGGGCGCGTCCATCGCCTGGTCGCGGGAGGCACGAGCCTTCCCCGGGCATCCGGTACGCGGGACGTAGGAGCGAGGTCACCCATGGCCAATACGCTGGTCGGTCGCAAGCGCATTCGCAAATTCTTCGGCAAGATCAAGGAAGTCGCCGAGATGCCGAACCTCATCGAGGTTCAGAAGGCATCCTACGACCAGTTCCTGATGATGGACGAGCCGGAAGGCGGGCGGGGCGACGAAGGCCTGCAGACCGTGTTCAAGTCGGTGTTCCCGATCTCGGACTTCTCGGCCACGGCCCTCCTCGAGTTCGTGAAGTACACGTTCGAGCAGCCGAAATACGACGTCGACGAGTGCCGTCAGCGCGGCATCACCTATGCGGCCCCGCTCAAGGTGACCCTGCGCCTCATCGTGTTCGACGTCGATCCCGACACCGGTGCGAAGTCGGTCAAGGACATCAAGGAGCAGGACGTCTACATGGGCGACATGCCCCTGATGACGGAGAACGGCACCTTCATCGTCAACGGCACCGAGCGCGTCATCGTCTCCCAGATGCACCGTTCGCCCGGCGTGTTCTTCGACCACGACAAGGGCAAGACCCACTCGTCGGGCAAGCTCCTGTTCGCCGCCCGCATCATTCCGTATCGCGGCTCCTGGCTCGACGTCGAGTTCGACGCCAAGGACATCGTCCACGTCCGCATCGACCGCAAGCGCAAGCTGCCGGTGACCTCCCTGCTGTTCGCCCTCGGGCTCGACGGCGAGGAGATCCTGTCGACGTTCTACAACCGCGTGCTGTACGACCGCGACGGCGCCGAGTGGCGCGTGCCGTACGATGCCGAGCGCCTGAAGGGCTTCAAGGCCTCCGTCGACCTCGTCGATGCCGAGTCCGGTGAAGTCGTGCTCGAAGCCGGCAAGAAGCTCAACGCCCGCAACGCGCGCCAGATCGCCGAGCGCGGCGTGAACTTCCTCAAGGCCACGGACGAGGACCTCATCGGCCAGTACATCGCCGAGGATCTGGTGAACGACCAGACGGGCGAGATCTGGGCCGAGGCCGGCGACGAGATCTCCGACAAGCTCCTCAAGAGCCTCGAAGAGGTCGGCATCACCGAGCTGCCCGTGCTCGACATCGACCACATCAACGTCGGTCCCTACATCCGCAACACCCTCGCGGTGGACAAGAACTCCGCCCGCGAAGGCGCGCTGTTCGACATCTACCGGGTCATGCGTCCCGGCGAGCCGCCGACCCTCGACACCGCCGAGGCGATGTTCCACTCGCTGTTCTTCGATTCCGAGCGCTACGACCTCTCGGCGGTCGGCCGCGTGAAGATGAACATGCGCCTCGACCTCGACGCCGAGGACACCGTGCGGACCCTGCGCCGTGAGGACATGCTCGCGGTCGTCAAGGCCCTGGTGGATCTGCGCGACGGCAAGGGCGAAATCGACGACATCGATCACCTCGGCAACCGCCGTGTGCGGTCCGTCGGCGAGCTCATGGAGAACCAGTACCGCCTCGGTCTGCTCCGCATGGAGCGCGCCATCAAGGAGCGGATGTCCTCCGTCGACATCGACACGGTGATGCCGCAGGACCTCATCAACGCGAAGCCCGCGGCCGCGGCCGTGCGCGAGTTCTTCGGCTCGTCGCAGCTGTCGCAGTTCATGGATCAGACCAATCCGCTCTCGGAAGTGACGCACAAGCGTCGCCTCTCGGCGCTCGGACCCGGCGGTCTGACCCGCGAGCGCGCCGGCTTCGAAGTGCGCGACGTGCACCCGACGCATTACGGCCGCATCTGCCCGATCGAGACCCCGGAAGGCCCGAACATCGGCCTGATCAACTCGCTGGCGACCTTCGCCCGGGTGAACAAGTACGGCTTCATCGAGACCCCCTTCCGCAAGGTGAAGGACGGCGTCGTCACCACGGACGTCGCCTACCTGTCGGCGATGGAAGAGGCGAAGTACTACGTCGCCCAGGCCAACGCCCAGATGGACGAGGCCTTCAAGCTCACGGAAGACCTCGTGGTCTGCCGTCGTGCCGGCGACGTCATCGTCGTGCCGCCGGACCGCGTCGATCTCATGGACGTGTCGCCGAAGCAGCTCGTTTCGGTCGCCGCCGCGCTGATCCCGTTCCTCGAGAACGACGACGCGAACCGCGCCCTCATGGGCTCGAATATGCAGCGCCAGGCGGTGCCGCTGGTTCGTGCCGACGCGCCCTTCGTGGGCACGGGCATGGAGGCCGTGGTCGCCCGCGATTCCGGTGCCGCCATCGCGGCGCGCCGCTCGGGCATCGTCGATCAGGTGGACGCCACCCGTATCGTCATCCGCGCCACGGAGGAGGCCGACGCCACCAAGCCGGGCGTCGACATCTACCGCCTGCAGAAGTTCCAGCGCTCCAACCAGTCGACCTGCATCACGCAGAAGCCGTTGGTGCGCGTCGGCGAGTCCGTGAAGAAGGGCGAGATCATCGCCGACGGTCCGTCGACGGAGTTCGGCGAGCTGGCGCTCGGCCGGAACGTGCTCGTCGCATTCATGCCCTGGAACGGCTACAACTTCGAGGACTCGATCCTGCTTTCCGAGCGGATCGTGAAGGATGACGTGTTCACCTCGATCCATATCGAGGAGTTCGAGGTGATGGCCCGAGACACTAAGCTCGGTCCGGAAGAGATCACCCGCGACATCCCCAACGTCTCCGAAGAAGCGCTGAAGAACCTCGACGAGGCCGGCATCGTCTACATCGGTGCCGAGGTCCACGCCGGCGACATCCTGTGCGGCAAGATCACCCCGAAGGGTGAGAGCCCGATGACGCCGGAAGAGAAGCTCCTCCGGGCGATCTTCGGCGAGAAGGCGTCCGACGTGCGCGACACCTCGCTCCGGGTTCCCCCGGGCGTGACCGGCACCATCGTCGAGGTCCGGGTGTTCAACCGCCACGGCGTTGACAAGGACGAGCGCGCCCAGGCCATCGAGCGCGAGGAAATCGAGCGCCTCGCCAAGGATCGCGACGACGAGCAGGCGATCCTCGACCGCAACACCTACGCGCGTCTGGCCACCGTCCTCATCGGTCAGGCCCCCATCGCCGGTCCGAAGGGCTTCAAGAAGGAGACCACGCTCAACCGTGAGCTCCTCTCCGAGTACCCGCGTTCGCAATGGTGGCAGTTCGCCGTCATCGACGACCGTCTCATGACCGAGATGGAAGCGATGCAGAAGCAGTACGACGAGTCGAAGAAGCGCCTGGAGCAGCGCTTCCTCGACAAGGTCGAGAAGCTGCAGCGCGGCGACGAGCTGCCCCCCGGCGTGATGAAGATGGTCAAGGTCTTCGTCGCGGTGAAGCGCAAGATCCAGCCGGGCGACAAGATGGCCGGCCGTCACGGCAACAAGGGCGTCGTGTCGCGCATCGTCCCCATCGAGGACATGCCGTTCCTCGAGGACGGGACGCATGCCGACATCGTGCTCAACCCGCTGGGCGTGCCCTCGCGCATGAACGTCGGTCAGATCCTGGAGACCCACCTGGGCTGGGCCGCGGCCGGTCTCGGCCGCAAGGTCGGGCTCGCGGTGGACGCGTATCTTCGCAGCAACGACATCGCGCCCCTCAAGGCGGAGATGGAGGCGATCTACTCGCCGTCGGAGCTCGAAGGCCTGTCGGACGAGGACATGGCGGAAGCGGCCAACAACGTGCGCCGCGGCGTGCCGATGGCGACTCCGGTGTTCAACGGCGCCAAGGAAGCCGACATCGAGCAGATGCTGGAAATGGCCGGTCTCGACCGGTCGGCCCAGTCGACGCTCTACGACGGCCGCACGGGTGAGCCCTTCGACCGCAAGGTCACCATGGGCTACATCTACATGCTGAAGCTGCACCACCTCGTGGACGACAAGATCCACGCCCGGTCGATCGGGCCGTACTCCCTCGTCACCCAGCAGCCGCTGGGCGGCAAGGCGCAGTTCGGCGGTCAGCGCTTCGGCGAGATGGAGGTCTGGGCGCTCGAGGCCTACGGCGCGGCCTACACCCTGCAGGAGATGCTCACGGTGAAGTCGGACGACGTCGCCGGCCGCACCAAGGTGTACGAGGCCATCGTGCGCGGCGACGACACCTTCGAGGCCGGCATCCCCGAATCCTTCAACGTGCTCGTCAAGGAAATGCGCTCGCTCGGCCTCAACGTCGAGCTCACCTCCTCGAAGAAGACCGCCAACGACCAGATCGAGCCGCCCGCCGAGGCGGCCGAGTAACCACCGCACCACGCTCCCGCGCCGGCTCACTCGCCGGCGCGGTCCGAGCGGGGAGGGGAAGCGCCTCCCGGATGATGACGGCCAGCGGCGACTGAGACAGTCGCGGCGCCGACCAGTTTACAGCACGCGGTAGCCCCTCGGCGGAGGGTGCACCCCGTCAGCAGGAGTCGATCCATGAACCAAGAGGTCATGAATCTTTTCAACCAGCAGGCTCAGCCCCAGAGCTTCGACCAGATCAAGATCTCGATCTCGTCGCCGGAGAAGATCCTCTCGTGGTCTTTCGGCGAGATCAAGAAGCCCGAGACGATCAACTACCGCACGTTCAAGCCCGAGCGCGACGGCCTGTTCTGCGCCCGGATCTTCGGGCCGATCAAGGACTACGAGTGCCTGTGCGGCAAGTACAAGCGCATGAAGTACAAGGGCGTCATCTGTGAGAAGTGCGGCGTCGAGGTCACCCTCGCGCGTGTGCGGCGCGACCGCATGGGCCACATCGAGCTCGCCGCCCCCGTTGCCCACATCTGGTTCCTGAAGTCGCTGCCGTCCCGCATCGGCCTCCTGCTCGACATGGCCCTCAAGGACCTCGAGCGGATCCTGTACTTCGAGTCCTACGTCACCATCGAGCCGGGCCTCACCCCCCTCAAGGAGCGTCAGCTCCTCTCCGAGGAGGAGTACCTGCGCGCGCAGGAGGAGTACGGCGAGGACTCGTTCACCGCCATGATCGGCGCCGAGGCCATCCGGCGCATCCTGCAGGAACTCGACCTCGACGGCATCGCGGATTCGCTGCGCGAGGAGATCGCCACCACGACCTCCGAGCTGAAGCCGAAGAAGCTCCTCAAGCGCCTGAAGATCATCGAGGCCTTCCAGATGTCGGGCAACAAGCCCGAGTGGATGATCCTCACCGTGGTCCCCGTGATCCCGCCGGACCTGCGCCCCCTCGTCCCCCTGGACGGCGGCCGCTTCGCCACGTCCGATCTCAACGACCTCTACCGCCGCGTCATCAACCGCAACAACCGCCTGAAGCGGCTGATCGAGCTGCGCGCGCCGGACATCATCATCCGCAACGAGAAGCGCATGCTTCAGGAAGCGGTCGACGCCCTGTTCGACAACGGCCGCCGCGGCCGCGTCATCACGGGCGCCAACAAGCGTCCGCTGAAGTCCCTCGCCGACATGCTCAAGGGCAAGCAGGGCCGCTTCCGTCAGAACCTGCTCGGCAAGCGCGTCGACTATTCCGGCCGTTCGGTCATCGTCGTCGGCCCGGAGCTGAAGCTGCACCAGTGCGGCCTGCCGAAGAAGATGGCACTGGAGCTGTTCAAGCCGTTCATCTACGCGCGCCTCGACGCCAAGGGCTTCTCGGCAACCGTGAAGCAGGCGAAGAAGCTCGTGGAGAAGGAGAAGCCCGAGGTTTGGGACATCCTCGACGAGGTGATCCGCGAACACCCGGTGATGCTCAACCGCGCGCCGACGCTCCACCGCCTCGGCATCCAGGCGTTCGAGCCCAAGCTCATCGAGGGCAAGGCGATCCAGCTCCACCCGCTGGTCTGCGCCGCGTTCAACGCCGACTTCGACGGCGACCAGATGGCCGTGCACGTTCCCCTGAGCCTCGAGGCTCAGCTGGAGGCGCGCGTTCTGATGATGTCGACGAACAACATCCTGCACCCCGCCAACGGCCTGCCGATCATCGTGCCGTCGCAGGATATCGTGCTCGGCCTGTACTACCTGTCCATCGTGGCCGAGGGCGCCATCGGCGCGTTCGACCCGACGAGCAAGACCAACCCGATGCAGGGCGTCTTCGGCAATGTGGGCGAGCTCGAGCACGCGCTGGCGGCCAAGACCGTCAAGCTGCACTCGAAGATCCGCTGGCGGTGGAACGGTATCGGCCCCGATGGCGAGCCGCTGACGAAGACCTACGACACCACGCCGGGCCGAGTGATCCTGTCCGGCGCCCTGCCGCTGCACAAGAACGTCCCCTTCGACGTCGTCAACAAGCTGATGACCAAGAAGGAGATCTCGTCGATGATCGACACCGTCTACCGCCACTGCGGTCAGAAGGAGTCGGTGATCTTCTGCGATCGCATCATGGCGCTCGGCTTCAACCACGCGTTCAAGGCCGGCATCTCGTTCGGCAAGGACGACATGGTGGTGCCCGACAACAAGTGGCCCATCGTCGACGACACGCGCGCCCTCGTGAAGGACTACGAGCAGCAGTACAACGACGGCCTGATCACCCAGGGCGAGAAGTACAACAAGGTGGTGGATGCCTGGGCCAAGTGCTCGGACAAGCTCGCCGCCGAGATGATGCTGCGCATCTCCACGGTGCAGAAGGACGAGAACGGCGCCGACAAGCAGATCAACTCGATCTACATGATGAGCCATTCCGGTGCCCGTGGTTCGCCGGCGCAGATGAAGCAGCTCGCCGCCATGCGCGGCCTCATGGCCAAGCCCTCGGGCGAGATCATCGAGACGCCGATCATCTCGAACTTCAAGGAAGGCCTCGACGTGCTCGAGTACTTCAACTCGACCCACGGCGCCCGTAAGGGCCTCGCGGACACCGCGTTGAAGACGGCCAACTCCGGCTACCTGACCCGTCGTCTCGTCGACGTGGCCCAGGACGCGGTCATCCGCGAGGTCGACTGCGGTTCGACCTCCGGCATCCGCATGCGCGCCATCGTCGACGCGGGCCAGGTCGTGGCCCCGCTCTCGATCCGCATCCTCGGCCGCGCCACGGCGGAAGATCTCGTCGCCCAGGACGGCACGGTCATCGTCAAGACCAACGAGACCATCGAGGAGAAGCACCTGCCGGCCATCCAGGCGGCGGGCATCCAGGAGGTGAAGATCCGCTCGGTGCTGGTGTGCCAGACCCGCAGCGGCGTCTGCGCCACCTGCTACGGCCGAGATCTGGCCCGCGGCACGCCCGTCAACATGGGCGAGGCCGTCGGCGTCATCGCGGCGCAGTCCATCGGCGAGCCGGGCACCCAGCTCACCATGCGCACCTTCCACATCGGCGGCGCGGCGCAGATCGCCGACTCGTCGTTCATCGAGTCGAGCTTCGAGGGCACCATCAAGATCCGCAACCGGGCGCTCGCCCGGAACACGGACGGCGACCTCATCGCCACGGGCCGCAACGTCGCCGTCGTCATCGTCGGCTCCGACGGTTCCGAGCGCGCGGTGCACCGCCTGCAATACGGCGCCAAGCTGCGGGTGGACGAGGGCGACACGGTCAAGCGCGGCCAGCGCATCGCCGAATGGGACCCCTACACCCGTCCGATCATCACCGAGACGGACGGCATCGTCGCCTACGAGGACCTCATCGACGGTCAGTCCATCACGGAGACCACCGACGAGTCGACGGGTATCGCCAAGCGCGTGGTCATCGACTGGCGCGGCACCGCCCGCACCGCCGACCTCAAGCCGGCGATGCTGGTGCTCGATGCCGACGGCAAGCCGATGAAGCTGCCGCGCGGCTCCGACGCCCGCTACTTCCTGCCCGTCGACGCCATCATCGGCTACGATCCGGGTGGGCGCGTGAAGGCCGGCGACATCCTCGCCCGCGTCTCCACCGACTCGGCCAAGACCCGCGACATCACCGGCGGTCTGCCGCGGGTGGCGGAGCTGTTCGAGGCCCGTCGGCCCAAGGACGCGGCGATCATCGCCGAGAAGTCCGGCACGATCCAGTTCGGGCGCGACTACAAGAACAAGCGCCGCCTGACGCTGACCCCGCACGACGGCTCGGACGCCGTCGAGTACCTCATCCCCAAGGGCAAGCACATCCACCTGCAGGACGGGGACGTGGTGGAACTCGGCGACTACATCGTCGACGGCAATCCGGCGCCGCACGACATCCTGGCGATCAAGGGCGTGGAGGAGCTCGCCGCTTACCTCGTCAACGAGATCCAGGAGGTCTACCGGCTCCAGGGCGTGGCCATCAACGACAAGCACATCGAGGTCATCGTCCGGCAGATGCTGCAGAAGGTCGAGATCACCGACGGCGGCGATTCGGACATCCTCACGGGTGACCAGATCGACCGGACGGAGCTGGCCGACGCCAACGAGAAGCTGCTCGCCGAGGGCAAGCGTCCCATCGTCGGCGTGCCGGTCCTGCTCGGCATCACCAAGGCCTCCCTGCAGACGAAGTCGTTCATCTCGGCGGCCTCGTTCCAGGAGACCACCCGCGTCCTCACGGAGGCGGCCGTCAACGGCAAGATCGACTACCTCGAAGGCCTCAAGGAGAACGTCATCGTCGGCTCGCTCATCCCGGCCGGCACGGGCTCCATGGCCGCCGACATCCGCGCCGTGGCGCGGCGTCGCGACGCCATGATCCTCCAGCAGAAGGCCGCCGAGAGCGGCGCACAGCCCCTCACGGGCCTGCCGCCCGCCGCCGAGTAGGCGCGAGCGACCGTCACCGAACAAACCAGGGGTCGCCTCCGGGCGGCCCCTTTTTCGTGCGCTGACCATCGGAGACAGGTTTCGGGCCGCGACGCCCGTTTCATTCACGGTTCGCTAGGGGAAATGGGTTGACGGCCGGCGAAACCACCTCTATCAGGCCCTCATTGAACGGCTGGCCGTAAGCAGCAATTGATCCACGAGCGTCTCGCTCGGATCCAAGCTTCTTAAACGCATCCGACTTCAACAGACGAACACGTGTCAGCCCGGCATGATCGCTTGCTTGATCGCAGGTGATCCTCTGCTTGCAACGGCGCGCCAAAGGCTGACATCAGCCTGGGGCGCGGTTTTGCGTTTCATCGCACAGATCGTGCGGCGACGGGGCGGGCCAAACGAGATTTGGATTTCGACGGTCGCCGACGCAGGCGACGCGTTTCGAGAGGATTGGCATGCCGACGATCAACCAGCTGATCGCTCAGCCGCGCAAGGCGCAGAAGAGCCGCAACAAGGTGCCGGCGCTCGACGCCTGCCCGCAGAAGCGTGGCGTCTGCACCCGCGTCTACACGACGACCCCCAAGAAGCCGAACTCCGCGCTCCGTAAGGTCGCCAAGGTTCGTCTGACCAATGGCTTCGAAGTCATCGGTTATATCCCGGGCGAGGGTCACAATCTTCAGGAGCACTCCGTGGTGATGATCCGCGGCGGCCGTGTGAAGGACCTTCCCGGCGTTCGCTACCACATCCTGCGCGGCGTGCTCGACACGCAGGGCGTCAAGGGTCGTAAGCAGCGCCGGTCCAAGTACGGCGCCAAGCGTCCGAAGTAAGTTATTCGCGCACCCCGCAAGGATGTCGCCGGCCCCGATTGGGCTCGAGGCGGCCTGCGCGGGGTGGTTTCAAGACCCTGTATTTAGACGGAGCGAGCGATGTCCCGCCGCCATTCTGCCGAGAAGCGCGAAATCATTCCGGACGCCAAGTACGGCGATATAGTTCTGACCAAGTTCATGAATTCGATCATGTACGAGGGCAAGAAGTCCATCGCCGAGGGTATCGTGTACGGCGCGTTCGACATCGTCGAGAACCGCGCTCGCGCCAACCCCATCGAGGTGTTCCGCGCCGCCCTCGAGAACGTGGCCCCGGCCATCGAGGTCCGCTCCCGCCGCGTCGGCGGCGCGACCTACCAGGTCCCCGTCGAGGTTCGCACCGAGCGCCGCCAGGCCCTGGCAATCCGTTGGCTGATCCAGGCCGCACGCGGCCGCAACGACCGCACCATGGTGGAGCGCCTGTCGGCCGAGCTCCTCGACGCCGCCAACAACCGCGGCAACGCCGTGAAGAAGCGGGAAGACACGCACCGGATGGCGGAAGCCAACCGCGCCTTCTCGCACTACCGCTGGTAAGCGGACCCGGACCCTTTCAGGAGCAATCCGATGCCCCGCACGCACGCGATCGAGGACTACCGCAACTTCGGCATCATGGCCCACATCGATGCCGGCAAGACCACGACCACCGAGCGGATCCTCTACTACACCGGCAAGTCCCATAAGATCGGCGAAGTCCATGACGGCGCCGCGACGATGGATTGGATGACGCAGGAGCAGGAGCGTGGCATCACGATCACCTCCGCGGCGACCACCTGCTTCTGGCGCGACAAGCGCCTGAACATCATCGACACCCCCGGCCACGTGGATTTCACCATCGAGGTGGAGCGTTCGCTTCGCGTCCTCGACGGCGCCGTATGCGTGCTCGACGGCAACCAGGGCGTCGAGCCCCAGACCGAGACCGTCTGGCGCCAGGCCGACAAGTACGACGTGCCTCGCGTCGTGTTCGTCAACAAGATGGACAAGATCGGCGCAGACTTCTTCAAGTGCGTCGCCGACATCATCGACCGCGTCGCCGGCAAGCCGGTGTGCCTGCAGCTGCCGATCGGCGCCGAGACTTCCTTCAAGGGCGTCATCGACCTGATCAAGATGAAGGCCATCGTCTGGACCTCGGAGAAGCTCGGCGCCGAATTCGCCGAAACCGAGATCCCCGACGATCTCGCCGAGCAGGCTGCGGAGTATCGCATCAAGCTCGTGGAGGCCTGCGTCGAGATGGACGACGACGCGATGTCGGCCTACCTCGACGGCGTCGAGCCCGACGCCGAGACGATGCATCGCCTGGTGCGCACCGCCGTGCAGCGTCGCGCCTTCCATCCGGTGCTGTGCGGATCGGCCTTCAAAAACAAGGGCGTCCAGCCCCTGCTCGACGCTGTGGTCGATTACCTGCCTTCCCCCGCCGATCGCGGCGAGATCAAGGGCCTCGACTTCAAGACCGAGGAAGAGATCGTCCGTCATCCGTCGGACAGCGATCCCTTCTCCATGCTCGCCTTCAAGATCATGGACGATCCGCACGTCGGCACGATCACGTTCTGCCGCGTCTACTCGGGCAAGATCGAGTCGGGCGCCAACGTCATCAACTCGTCGCGCGACAAGAAAGAGCGCGTCGGTCGCATGCTCCTCATGCACGCCAACAACCGCGAAGACGTCAAGGAGGCCTTCACGGGCGACATCGTCGCCCTGGCCGGCCTCAAGGACACCCGTACGGGCGACACCCTCTGCGATCCGCAAAAGGCCGTGATCCTCGAGAAGATGGAGTTCCCCGAGCCCGTCATCGAGATCGCCGTGGAGCCGAAGTCGAAGGCCGATCAGGAGAAGCTCGGCATCGCTCTCGCCAAGCTGGCCGCCGAGGATCCGTCGTTCCGGGTCTCGACGGACCAGGAGTCGGGCCAGACCATCCTTCGCGGGATGGGCGAACTCCACCTCGACATCAAGGTCGACATCCTTCGCCGCACCTACATGGTCGATGCCAACATCGGTCAGCCGCAGGTGGCGTATCGTGAGAAGCTCACGAAGCGCACCGAGATCGACTACACCCACAAGAAGCAGACCGGCGGTACCGGTCAGTTCGCCCGGGTGAAGTTCATCGTTGAGCCCAACGAGCCCGGCAAGGGCTTCGAGTTCTCCTCGAAGATCATCGGCGGCACGGTGCCGAAGGAGTACATCCCGGGCGTCGAAAAGGGCCTCAACTCGGTGCTCGGTGCCGGTATCCTGGCGGGCTTCCCCGTCGTGGACATCAAGGTCGAGCTCATCGACGGCGCCTACCACGACGTCGACTCCTCGGCGCTCGCCTTCGAGATCGCGTCGCGTGCAGCCCTCCGTGAGGCCCTCCAGAAGGGTGGATCGGTGTTGCTCGAGCCGGTGATGAAGGTCGAGGTCGTCTCTCCGGAAGAATACACCGGTTCGGTGATCGGCGATCTCAACTCCCGCCGTGGCCAGATCCAGGGCCAGGACATGCGCGGCAACGCGAACGTCATCAACGCGATGGTGCCGCTGGCCAACATGTTCGGTTACGTGAACCAGCTGCGCTCCTTCTCTCAGGGGCGCGCCAACTTCACGATGCAGTTCGACCATTACGAAGAGGTGCCGCGCGGCGAGGCCGAGAAGGTCGTCGCGAAGTACGCTTAAGGCTTCCCGCCTTTTCCGGACCGCAGCAGCATCACCTGAAACACTGAGATTACGGAGGCTACGATGGCCAAAGAGAAATTCGCTCGTACGAAGCCGCACTGCAACATTGGCACGATCGGTCACGTGGACCACGGCAAGACGTCGCTGACGGCGGCGATC
>NZ_LMMW01000023.1:0-277501 GCF_001422845.1 Methylobacterium sp. Leaf100
GGTGGAATTGCTCGACTGGGCGACGGGGGGGCCGAAGCCGGCGTTGGCCGTCGCTACGTGAGCGGGCACGGCTATAGAGCCGTGTCCGGTTGGGTTGAATCATGGGGTATCGGGCGGGCTGCGGATCTGATTCGATGTCGGGCTTTTCAAGGAGAGCGGGATGCCGTCAGCCTTATCGGTGGATCTGCGTGAGCGGGTGATTGCGGCGATCGAGGCAGGATCCTCGCGCCGTCAGGCGGCCAAACGCTTCGGTATCGGCCCATCCAGTGCGATCCGCTGGCACGAGCGCTTCCAAGAAGAGGGGGCAATCGCGCCCCGGCCGCCTTGCGGTGAGCGACCCGTACCCGCCCTTGAGGCGCATGCCGATCGGATCCTTCAAGCCTACGAAGAGCACCCGCAGGCGTTCCTGCGAGAGTTACGCGACAACCTGGCCGAGCAGGGCGTCCGGACGAGCGTCAGCGGGCTGTGGCGGTTTTTCTCCCGGCACGCCATCACCCGTAAAAAGGGGCTTCCTACGCAGCTGAGCAGGAACGGGCGGACGTGAAGGCCGCGCGGGAGGCGTGGTTCGAGAGCCAGTTCGACCTCGATCCCGACGCCCTCGTGTTTATCGACGAGACCGCCGCCGCGACGAATATGACCCGAGCCTACGGTCGGGCGCCACGCGGTGAGCGTTGCCGGCTCCTCGTGCCGCACGGGCATTACAAGACCACCACCGTCACCGCCGCCCTGCGCACCAGCGGCTTGGTCGCCACCACCCTGTTCGATGGGGCCACCAACGGCGAACGCTTCCGAGCCTATGTCACCGACATCCTGGTCCCGGTGCTGAAACGCGGCGACACCGTCGTCCTCGACAACCTGCAATCCCACAAAGTCGCCGGCGTGCGCGAAGCGATCGAAGCCGCCGGCGCGCGGATCCTCTACCTCCCCGCCTACTCGCCGGACTTCAACCCGATCGAACAGGCCTTCGCCAAGCTTAAAGCCCTCTTGCGCACGGCCGCCGCGCGCACCGTCCCCGACCTCTGGCAGGCCATCAAAAACGCCTTCGACGCCTTCCGCCCAACCGAATGCCGAAACTACATCACCGCCGCAGGATACGACGCTTATGACCCAACCTGAACGGCAACAGCTCTAGNTCCCCGACCTCTGGCAGGCCATCAAAACGCCTTCGACGCCTTCCGCCCAACCGAATGCCGAAACTACATCACCGCCGCAGGATACGACGCTTATGACCCAACCTGAACGGCAACAGCTCTAGCAGGCGCGCCGGCATACGAAGGCCGGCGCGTCGAAGGGCGGCTGCGCGAGTGGAAAGCCCCTTCGATCGCCCCAACGCTTGGCCCTGCGCGACGTCGGCCGGGCGCCAAGCTCCGGAACTCGCTCCGGCCGCATCCGCACGGGGCTCGATCCGCCGGATCGGGCACGATGCGCGGCGCGCTCCGCTCGACCATGCCCGGCCCCAGCAACGAAGAAGGGGCTGGCCTGAGCCAACCCCTTGCAAACGTTAGGCAATTCTATGGTACCACCGCCCCGGCTCGAACGGGGGACCCCCAGATCCACAATCTGGTGCTCTAACCAACTGAGCTACGGCGGCACTGAGGGGGCTGTATCGCGAGCCGAAGCGCTTTTCAAGCGCCGGCTGCGCATCGGGGCGAGGAGAATGTGTGGAGAGGGCCGCCGAGGCACCGCGCGGGAAACCGATCGACGCCCGGGCGTGGCCCTCTTAAACCGGAGCCATTCCCCTCGATCGACCCGTTCGGCCCCCCGCGATGATGACGCCACGCCCCATCCTCACCCGTGTGCCGGCCCGGGCTCGCCTGTTGGCCCGGGCTCGCCTGCTGGCGAAAGTCCCCGCACGCGCGCGTGCGGCGGTGCGGGGCAGCGAGATCGGTCTCGTCGCCCTGGCGGGCCTCGCCGGCTGCGTCGCGGGCGCGACGGTGGCCGCCATGCAGGGGGCGACGCAGGTCCTGCGCGCGTGGCTCTACGGCCTGCCGCCCGGAATGCGTCTGAGCGCGAGCCACGACGTGCCGGCCCTGACCCTGCTCCTCGTCCCGGCGGCGGGCGGCCTCGTGCTCGGCCTCCTCGCCCATACCATTACCCGGGCCATCGCCCGGCGGCACGGACGGCGCCCGCACGCAGTCGTCGATCCCATCGAGGCCAATGCGCTCCACGGCGGGCGGATGTCGGTACGCGGCTCGGGGCTCGTCGCCCTGCAGAACATGATCTCGAACGGGTCGGGGGCCTCCGTCGGCCTCGAAGCCGGCTATACCCAGATCTGCGCCAGCCTCGCGGCACGCTTCGGAGCGTCGTTCGAGCTGCGCCGGAGCGACCAGCGCACCCTCGTCGGCTGCGGGGCGGCCGCCGCCATCGCGGCAGCCTTCGGGGCGCCGCTCACGGGGGCGTTCTACGCCTTCGAACTCATCATCGGCACCTACGCCATCGCCACCCTGACGCCCGTGGTGGTGGCGGCCCTGTGCGGCAGCGTCGTCGCCCGCGCCCTGGTGGACCAACCGGCGCTGGTCACCGTCAACGGCCTCGACGCCCTCACCAGCACGGCGATCACCGGCGCCGACACCGTGCCGGTCCTGGGCCTCGGCCTCGTCTGCGCCGGCCTCGGCATCGTGATCATGCGCGGCGTCACCCTGGTGGAGGCCGGCATCCGTGCGAGCCGGATCCCCGCCCCGCTGGCCCCCGCCCTCGGTGGGCTCTGCGTCGGCGCCCTGGCGGTCGCGGTCTCGCCGCAGGTTCTCTCGGGCGGGCACGGGGCCCTGCACCTGCATCTCGGCGCGCACGGGGCGGGCATGGGTCTCGGGGGCCTCGCGCTCCTGTTCGCCGCCAAGGCGACGGCGTCGGCCCTCTCCATCGGCGCGGGGTTTCGCGGCGGCCTGTTCTTCGCCTCGCTGTTCCTCGGGGCGCTCGTCGGGGAGATCTTTTCGGGGGCGATGCCCGGCTTGGCCGCCTTCGCGCCGACGCCGCTCGCCTACGCGGTGATCGGCATGAGCGCGCTCGCCGTCGCGGTCATCGGCGGCCCGCTCACCATGACGTTCCTGGCCCTGGAACTGACGGGCAGCTTCCCCATCACCGGCCTCGTCCTCGTGGCGGTGATCGCCTCCTCGCTCGCCGTGCGAAAAACCTTCGGCTACTCCTTCGCCACCTGGCGCTTCCACCTGCGCGGCGAGAGCATCCGCAGCGCCCACGACGTCGGCTGGATCCGCACCCTGACCGTGGACACCCTGATGCGCCGCGAGGTCGCCACCGTGCCGGTCTCCCTACCGCTGACGGCCTTTCTCACGGACCATCCCCTCGGATCGCCCTCGCGGGTCGTGGCGGTGGATGGCGAAGGTCGCTACGCCGGCATCGTCCGGGTGCCGGAGGCCCACGCCGCCGCCCGGGACGCCGATGGCCCGCCGCCCGGCCTCGCCGACCTCCTGCGTCACGCCGACGACGTCCTGACGCCCGGCATGAACGCCAAGGCCGCGGCCGCCGCCTTCGACCGCACGGAGAGCGAGGCGCTCGCCGTCGTCGACGGGCCGGAGACCCGCCGCGTCGTCGGCCTCCTCACCGAAAGCCACACCCTCAAGCGCTACGCCGAGGAACTCGATCGGCAGCGCCGGGCGATGCTGGGCGAGACGGCGTGAGCGTCACGGCGCCCACGCCCGCCCGAGGTCAGGCGTGGACCACGCGCCCCTTCGCCCCCAGGGCCTCCTCGACGGTGCCGTCGCCGTCGAGATAACCGTGACGTTTGGGGTTCGGCATGATCAGCGAGGCCACGAAGGCGATCCCGAGCATCACGGTGACGTACCAGAAGAACGAACTCTCCGAGCCGATCTGCTTCAGGTAGAGCGCCACCATCTCGGCGGTGCCGCCGAACAGGGAATTGGCGATGGCGTAGGACAGGCCCACGCCCAGCGCCCGCACCTGGGTCGGAAACAGCTCCGCCTTCACGATACCGGAGATGCCCGTGTAGAAGCTGATCACGGTCAAGCCGATCATGATCAGGGCGAAGGACAGGACCGGGTTGGTGGTGCTGCCGATGGTGGTCATCAGGGGCACCACCATGAGGGTGCCGAGTCCGCTGTAGAGCAGCATGTTGGCCTTGCGGCCGATCTTGTCCGAGAGCCAGCCGAAGAACGGCTGGATGATCATGTAGACCAGCAGCGCGGCGGTGGAGATCTGCGAAGCGGTGATCTTGTCGATATGCGCCGTGTTGAACAGGTACTTCGGCATGTAGGTGGTGAAGGTGTAGAAGCTCAGGGAGCCGCCGGCCGTGTAGGCCAGCACCACGCAGAACGCGCGCCAATGCTTGAACAGGGCCGCGAAGGTGCCGGATTCCTTCGAGCTCATGTCCGCCTTGGTGGCGGTCTCGGTCAGCGACGAGCGCAGGTACAGGGCGACCACGGCGGCGAGCGCCCCGATCACGAAGGGAATGCGCCAGCCCCAGGCGGTGAGCTGCTGGGCGGTGAGCACGCTCTGCAGGACGATCAGCACGAGGGAGGCCAGGAGCTGGCCGCCGATGAGGGTGACGTACTGGAACGAGGCGAAGAACCCGCGCCGGCCCTTGATGGCGATCTCGCTCATGTAGGTGGCGCTGGTGCCGTACTCGCCGCCCACCGACAGGCCCTGGATCATCCGGGCCAGGAGCAGCAGGGCCGGGGCGAGGTGGCCGACGCTCGCGTAGGTCGGCAGTACGGCGATCATCAGCGAACCGGCGCACATCATCAGCACCGAAATCATCATCGAGGTCTTGCGGCCGAGGCGGTCGGCGAGGCGCCCGAACAGCCACCCGCCGATGGGGCGCATGAAGAAGCCCACGGCGAAGACGGCCGCCGATTTCAGGAGCTGACTGGTGTCGTCGCCCTCGGGGAAGAACACCGGCGCGAAGTACAGGGCGAAGAAGGCGTAGCAGTAGAAGTCGAACCACTCGACGAGGTTGCCCGACGACGAGGCGACGATGGCCTTGATCCGGCGGCGGTTGTCCGCCGCCTCGTCGAGCCTCGGCGTCATGATTCCGGCACCGTCCGACATGCGCGTCTCCCCCTGTTCTATTTGGGATGTTGTTGAATTGGCTCATTATTTTTTGAGCATGGTCCCGCCCGGGCCTGCTGTGCGGCGACGTTAAGCTCCGCGGAAAAATTCGCAAGAGCACCGGCGGATGCCAAAATGACCGCAGGCAACGCGGCCGTGGAAGATCTGCGCTCAAGCTTTCATTCGGCCTCTCGCGCCCGAACGAAAGTCCCCGCGCAAGTCGATCCGGGGAAAATGCGGAACGGTTTCTGGGACGTCCTCGTTGCGGCTGCGCATCGGCGCCGAACGGCGCTGTCCATCGACGGGGCGGGAAACAAAACCATGAGCAAATTCTTTCGGAGCACGGTCGCGGTCGCGGCCCTGGTCATCGGCGCGACGGCGGCCTTCGGTCAGGGCGGCCCGGGTGGCGGCGCGGCCGGCGGTGGGGCCGGTGATGGCGGCGCCGGCATCGGTGCGGGCGGCGGAGCCGGGGGTGGCGCAGGGGGCGGACGCGGCGGTGCCGGCGGCCCAGGCGCCGGTGCGGCGGGTGCCGCCGGTGCCGAGCGTGGCGGCCCGGCCGGAGGAGGCGCAGGTGTGGGCGGCGGTGCCGGCGAGCGCGGTGGTGCTGCCGAGCGGGGCGGTGCTGCCGAGCGCGGCAGCCCGGCGGGCGGCCCGAACCGGGGCACGGAAGACGGCCGCGCCGGACGCGGCGAGGGCCGGACCGACCGCGACGGTCAGCCGGATCGCGGCGCTGCGACCGATCGCGGCGAGCGGGGTGCCCGCGACGGTCGAGGCGACCGGGACGGCAAGGCCGACCGGGATAGTAGGACGGACCGGGACGGCAAGGCCGATCGCGGGGATCGCGATGGCCGGGGTGATCGCGGCGATCGCGGCGACCGGGGCGATCGCGGCGCACGGGGCGATCGCGGGGATCGGGGCGCGGTCCGGGGCGCTTATGGCCGCCTCGGCGCGCCGCAGCGCACGGAGTTCCGCCAGAGCGTGATCCGGCGCGGCATTCCGCGTCTCGCGGCCGGCGCCTTCGCGCTCACCGTCGGCACGGCCATCGCCCGCAGCTACACCCTCTACGACCTGCCGCCGGACATCGTCCGCATCGCGCCGGAATACGAGGATTACCGCTACGTGCTGGTGGACGACGACATCGTCATCGTCGATCCCGACACCTACGAGATCGTCGACGTGATCCGCGGCTGAGCGGCTTCATCTGGAAGACGGGGAGGGCGCGGCCGCGAGGCGGCGCCTTTTCTCGTTGAAGCGCTTGCTCTCGTCTTAGCGCTTGCTGCGGTCGAGCAGCCCCGAGACGACGCGGGCGGTGTAATCCACCATCGGGACGATCCGGGCGTAGTTGAGCCGCGTCGGCCCGATCACCCCCACGACGCCGACGATCTTCTGGGCCCCATCGCGAAAGGGTGCGGCGATCATCGAGGAGCCCGACAGGGAGAACAGCTTGTTCTCCGAGCCGATGAAGATGCGGACCCCCTCGCCGCCTTCGGCCCGGGACAGGAGTTCGATGACGTCCTTCTGGGTCTCGAGGTCGTTGAACAGCAGGCGGATGCGCTCGAGATCCTCGACGGCCCGCAGGTCGTCCAGGAGATTGGCCTGACCGCGCACGATGAGCTGGCGCGCGTCGGACGGGCCGACGGAGACGGCGAGGCCGGCATCGACGAGGCGCTCGGTGATGACGTCGAGTTCGCGCTTCATCGCCTGGCGGCCGGATTCGATCTCGGCCCGCAGGGTCCCGAGGGTGCGCCCCTGGAGGCGGGCGTTGAGGTAGTTCGAGGCCTCCTGCAGGGCGCTCGCGGGCAGGCCGGGCGGCAGGTCGAGGAGGCGGTTCTCCACCGAGCCGTCGTCGGAGACGAGGACCACCAGGGCGCGGGCCGGGTCGAGGCGCACGAACTCGATGTGCTTCAGGTGCACGTTGGTCTTCGTGGTCAGCACCACGCCGGCACCGCGCGAGATGCCCGACAGCAGGGTCGAGGCCTCGGCCAGCGCGCTCTCGAAGGTGTGGCCGGAGGCCGCCGCCCGCATCTGCGCCTCGATCCGCGCCTGCTCGTCCTGGCCGACATCGCCGAGTTCGAGCATGGCATCGACGAAGAAACGCAGGCCCTGCTCCGTCGGCAGCCGCCCGGCCGAGGCGTGGGGCGCGAAGATGAGCCCGGAATGCTCCAGATCCGCCATCACGTTGCGGATGGAGGCCGGCGACAGGGTCATGGGCAGGATGCGCGCGAGGTTGCGCGATCCCATCGGCTCGCCGGTGGTGAGGTAGCTTTCCACGATCTGCCGGAAAATCTCGCGCGCCCGCTCGTTGGGCGCGGCGAGGACATGCATCGGCTGGGATGCGGAGAAGGGGCGGGCGGGCTCGGTCACGACGGTTTTCCTGGGCCACGATTGTGTCCGCGCGGGGGCCCTCGCACAAGGCGGCGGCGCGCGTCCGCATCGGAACGCGGGCTGCGGCGGGGCAGGGCACGCTTCATCCGCCCTTCAGGAACGATGGGCCAAAAGAAAAATCGCGCTTCGATGAAGCCGTCCGGGCCCATCGTGCGTTCCACACCGCTCACCTGTCCGGCCAAGCTCGAAGTCCGTGCAAGGCCGGCCCCGCGTGGCGTCAGGAGTCCCATATGCGCAACACATCCCGTTCCGGTCTGATCCGGTCCTTGGCCATCGTGCTGGCCATGATCGGCGCCATGTTCGTCGCCGCGCCCCAAGGCGCCCAGGCGGCCCCCGCCATGGTCTCGACGGAGGTCGCCGGCCCGGCTGCCGCCCTCACGGAGGTCCAGTACGGCGGCTATGGCCGTCATCACCGTCATCACCACCGCCATTACGGCCACCGCCGCCACTTCGGCAATCATTTCGGCCATCACCGGGGTCGCCATTACGGCCGTCACTTCGGTCATCACCGCGGTCACCACCACGGCTACGGCCGTCGTCACTTCTACTGAGAGACGTTCGGAGGGGCGCCCGGTGGGCGCCCTTTTCGGTCGGGGCGTTGCCGCAGCCGCGCCCGGCGCCTAAGAGCCGCGTCCTGACACTCAACCGGGAGAGCGGCGATGCGGCCCTCGAAGCGCGCCAACGACGATCTGCGCACCGTCACCCTCGAGCGCGCCGTGGCCCGCTACGCCGAGGGGTCCTGCCTCGTCACCTTCGGCGAGACCAAGGTGCTGTGCACCGCCTCCCTGGAAGAGCGCGGGCCGCCCTGGCTGCGCGGCTCCGGCAAGGGCTGGATCACGGCCGAGTATTCCATGCTGCCGCGCGCCACCCACGAGCGCACCCGGCGCGAAGTGAATTCGGGGAAGCCGTCGGGCCGCACCCAGGAGATCCAGCGCCTCATCGGCCGGAGTCTCAGGGCCGTCACCAACCTGCCGGCCATGGGTGAGCGCCAGATCACCGTCGATTGCGACGTGATCCAGGCCGATGGCGGCACCCGCACGGCCGCCATCACGGGCGCCTGGGTGGCGCTGCACGATTGTTTCGCCTGGATGCGCGCCCGCTCGATCATCTCCGTCGATCCCCTGCGCGATCACGTGGCGGCGGTGTCCTGCGGCATCGTCAAGGGCGTGCCCGTGCTCGACCTCGACTACGCCGAGGATTCGGGGGCGGAGACCGACGCCAACTTCGTGGTCACCGGCTCGGGCGGCCTCGTCGAGGTCCAGGGCACCGCCGAGGGCAAGCCGTTCTCGGAAGAGGAGCTCATGGCGCTCCTGCGCCTGGCCAAGGGCGGCACCGAGCGGCTCGTCGCCCTCCAGAAGGACACCATCGCGCGCGAACCCGCCGACAAGCGCGTCACGGACAAGAAGGCCTCCGCATGAGCCAGCACCGCATCCTCTCGGGCCGGGTCGTCGTCGCGACCCACAATGCCGGCAAGCTCGTGGAGATGCGCGAATTGCTGGCGCCCTTCGGGATCGCGGCGGTCTCGGCCGGCGAGCTCGGCCTGCCCGAACCGGACGAGACCGGCACCATGTTCTCGGAGAATGCCGCCATCAAGGCGCACGCGGCGGCCCAGGCCTCCGGCCTGCCGGCCTTCGCCGACGATTCCGGCCTGTGCGTGAACGCCCTCGACGGGGCGCCGGGCCTGTTCTCCGCCCGCTGGGCCGGGGAGTCGAAGGATTTCGGCGGCGCCATGGCGCGGGTCGCGGCCGAGATGGAGAAGCGCGGCGACACCACGCGGCGGGCGCACTTCGTCTCCGCCCTCGTCGTCGCCTGGCCCGATGGCCACACCGAGACCTTCGAGGGCCGGGTGTTCGGGCAGATCGTGTCCCCGCGCGGCACCAGCGGATTCGGTTACGATCCCCTGTTCCTGCCCGACGGCCACGACCGGACGTTCGGGGAGATTTCTTCGGAAGAAAAGCACGGCGTCGATTGGCAAACGGGCGACGCCCTTTCCCACCGGGCGCGGGCCTTCGTGCTCCTGGCCCGGGCCTGCCTGCGGCGGCCAATCTGAGCCCGCCTGAGGGGGCGGCCGGAGCCGCCGGCACCCTAGAGTATTTTCCATGATCCTCGGATCACGGAAAATTCGCTAAGTTATTGTTTGGTCGCATTTTCTTCACGCGAGCCGGTATCCACCTCGCTTGAAAATGCTCTAGCGGCTCGCCAAGCCGTAGCGACGCCCGTTCAGGGGCGGTCCGTCCTGGCCGTTGCCGGCCACCACCACGAGGCGCTGGACCTCGCCGCGGAGATACGCCTGCAGGAAGCGGTTGTAATCGCGAAAGACCACGCAGCCGTTGGACGCGCCGCTCGGTCCGAGCATGTAGGTGTGGGCGAGGAGGCCGACGCGGCCGTGGATCGCGGCGGGGCCGCCCACGGGGTTGAGGCGGATCGCCCGCACCCCGTGGAACAGGGCCTCGCGCTCGCGCAGATCGTAGGTGCCGGGCGGCGTCGCGCCCCGCATGGTGAGGTGCACGTTGCGCGGGTTGTCCTGGCTCGGCCCCAGGCCCGAATGCGCCTCCAGCACCTCGCCGTTGGGCAGGGTCACCCGCCCGGCGGTGATGTCGTAGATCGCGATGCCGCCGCCCGCCACCGGGGCGGGCCCCGGAACCAGGCGCTGGCGCGACGGGACCGCCTCCGACGCACCGTCCACGGAGGCGTAGGCCGTGGGGGCCGGGGCATCGCCGAAGATGCGATCGAACAGGGAGGGTTCCTCGACGCCCGCCGCCCGGAACACGCTCTGGGTCGAGGGCAGGGCGGGACGCCGGGCGAGGCGCGCGGTGACGGCGACGGGCGCGCGCCGGAACTCGGCCGGGCGCGGGACCGGCAACGGTATCGGCAGCGGCACCGACAGGGCGACCTGCTCGGGGCGTGGCAGGGTAGCGGCGACGGGCGTGGAGCGCGCCGGGGTCGCGGCCATCTGCACCGCCGAAGGGGCGGCCTCGGGCGGGGCGGCCTCGGGCGGGGCATCGGCGGCGGCGACCCGGACGTCGACGGCCGGCGCCGGCTCGGCCCGTTGGAAGCCCGAAGCCAGGGGCCCCAGGGAGAGGGGACCGGTGAGGAGGGTGGCGCCGATGGCGGGCGTGGGATCGAGCATCCAGGCGTAGTCGGCGGGCAGCGGCCGGGCGGCGGCCGTCTCGGACGCCGCTGCGACGCTCGCCGGTACCGCTGCGACGCTCATCGGCGCCGCGTCGATCCCGCCGCCGAGGCGGGCTCCGGCGAGGCCGAGGGCGCCCACCGAAACGGCGAGCAGCACGCGGTTGCGGCGGCGGCGACGCTCCTGCCGGGGAGAGCGGTGCGAGCGGAGCGCGACATAGGTCATGGGGACTCGAACTCGATACGCATGTCCCGTTCGGGCAGCCCGCGCCGAGCCCTGTCCGCGCGGGTGCACCGCGCGGACCTGACACGAAATCGGGAGTCACCGTGAAGGGAACGATTTACCGTAAGTGTCCGTGAGTAAGCACGGGCTTGGTTAATCTCGCCTGAAGCGCATCAGCGTATTCGCGCAGGAAAACCGGCCGCGTTGGTTCAGTTCGACACAGGCGGGGGCATCCGGCGGCGGCACGCGGCGGCGCATCCGGAAAAAAGGTCGGGATTGCCAAACGCGCGGCGCGCGCGCACATCGCGGCCATGACCGAACCGACAGGCCCGGACCATCCGACCCGCGACGCGGGCTTCGGGGTCTACGTCCATTGGCCCTTCTGCGCCGCGAAGTGCCCGTACTGCGATTTCAACAGCCACGTGCGCCACGCGCCCGTGGACGAGGTCCGCTACCTCGCGGCCTTCCGGGCCGAGATCGCCCACATGGCCGCGCGGACGCCCGGCCGCACCGTCTCCAGCGTGTTCCTCGGCGGCGGCACGCCCTCCCTGATGCGGCCCGCCACCGTGGCGGGGCTGCTCGATGCCGTCGCGGGCGCGTGGGCCGTCGCGCCAGACGTCGAGATCACCCTGGAGGCCAACCCGACGAGCGTCGAGGCGGAGCGGTTTCGCGGCTACCGGGCGGCGGGCGTCAACCGGGTGTCGCTCGGCGTCCAGGCCATGGACGATGCCGCCCTGAAGGCCCTGGGCCGGCTCCACACCGCGCAGGAAGCCATGGCGGCGGTGCGGGTCGCGGCGACGCATTTCGAGCGCTACTCCTTCGACCTCATCTATGCCCGGCCCGACCAGGGCCTCGCGGCGTGGCGCGCGGAACTCGAGGGGGCCATCGCCCGGGCGGCCGAGCACCTCTCGCTCTACCAGCTCACCATCGAGCCCGGCACGCCGTTCTTCGGCCTCGCCGCCGCCGGCAAGCTGGTGCCGCCCGACGACGACCATGCCCGCGCCCTCTACGACGTGACCCAGGAGGTCTGCGACCGGGCGGGGCTCCCGGCCTACGAGATATCGAACCATGCCCGCCCCGGCGCACAGTCGCGCCACAACCTCCTGTACTGGCGCTACGGCGAGTACGCCGGCATCGGCCCCGGCGCCCACGGGCGCCTCGTGGCCCCTGACGGGCGGCTCGGCACCGTCACCGAGCGGGCACCCGAAGCGTGGCTCGCCCGGGTCGAGCGCGACGGGCACGGCATCATCGAGACGGAGCGGCTGTTGCCGGCCGACCAGGGCGACGAATTCCTGATGATGGGCCTGCGCCTGTCGGAGGGCATCGACCCGGCCCGCTACGCCGCGCTCAAGGGCCGCGTCCTCGACGCCGCCCGGATCGAGACCCTGGTGGCCGACGGGCTCCTCGCCCGGAGCGCCGGCGGCCGCATCGCCGCGACCCCGCGCGGAGCCCCGGTGCTCAACGCCGTCGTGGCGGCGCTGGCCGCCTGAATCGCCGGGCCGACCGGGCGTCCGGTTCGCCGGTCCAGGCTCCTCCGCCTGCATCGGCGTCACCGAGAACCGGTTCGCCCTTCGTTGGCCGAGGCTCCGGTCACGTCCCCGAGGGCCCGAGCACCCGCGGCGCCGGGCTGACCACCGCGGGGGCGCCGCTGCGGATCTCGTAGACCGCGAGGGTCCGGTCGCTCGGGCCGTCGGGCCGGAACCGGAAGGTGCCGTCAACGCCGGAGAAGCCCGACGGGTTGGTGAGCGTGGTGTCGGCGAAGCGCTGCGAGCCGAATTGCCGGCTGAGCGCCGCCGTGAGCGATACGGCGTCGTACGCGAGGGTCGCCACCCGCGGTGGCACCGCCCCGAACCGTGCCTGATAGCGCTGGGAGAAGTTCGAAAAGCCCGCCGCGTCGGGGGCCGCGAACCAGCCGCCCTGAAGGGAGGGCAGGGCGAAGGCGCGGGGATCGTTCCACACGGCGGTGCCGAGGGGCCGGACCCGGGTCGGCGAGAACCCGGCCTTGGCGAGGACCGGGTCGAGGGCGGCGAGGCCGTCCGGCGTGTCGGGGAGGAACAGGGCGTCGGCCTGGGCGCCCCCGCCCGTGATCAGGCCGGAGAGCCGCCCCACCGCCGGACCGGGATTGCCCGGCGCATAGCGCTCGATGCCGACGAGACGGGCGCCTTTGCGCGCCACGGCCTCGCGGAACTGCGCTTCGACGGCGTTGCCGTAGCTGTTCTCCGGAATCAGGGCCGCGAACGAGCGTCGGCCCTTGGCCACGGCCTCGTCAACGATGCGGTCGACCTCGGCCTGGGGCAGGAAGCTCAAGAGGTAGACGCCGCGCGCCGCCACCGCCGCATCGGTGGAGAACGCGATGACGGGCTTGCCCGCCGCGCGGGTGGCCACGGACGCCGCCTGGACGTTGGCGGCGAAGAGCGGACCGAGCACGAGTTCGGCGCCGTCCGCCAGGGCCGCCTGGGCAGCCTCGCGGGCGCCATCCGCCGTCCCGCGATCGTCCTTCACCAGGATCTGGAGGTCGGGTTTCTGGAAATCCTCGACGGCGAGTTCGGCGGCGTTGCGGAGCGCCGCCCCCACGGCCGCGCCGGGGCCGGTCAGCGGCACCACGAGGGCGACCTTCACCGCGCCGGTGCCGATCCGGGTCCCGGAGGCGGCCGGTCCCGGGCCGGTCTCGCCCGGGGGCAGGTCAGTCGGGGGGAGATCGGCCGGCGGCGAAGCGGCGACCACGGGCGGCGCGGACCGGCGTCCGGCGCGCGGGCCGCCGTCGGGGCCGCCGATGCAGCCCGCCAGGGTCAGCGCCAAGGCCGAAGCCAGGGTACCGACGCCCCAGACGCCCATCTGCCGCCACTTCGCGCGTATCATCGCGGCTCCCCTGTCGCCGAGCGTCCCATCACGTTGGGAGTGTCGTTCGCAAAAGTAAATGTGCGTGCCGGGGGATACACGCATTCCGCACGGAGGCGCCGGCGTGGCATGGTCCCGCCCATGACACAGCGAAGCGACAAGCCGGGCCGACCGCGCCGGGACGCCCCGGCGGGGCCGGCAAAACCCATCTCCACCTTCACCGCCTTCGGTCTCGCGGCGGAAGCCGAACCCCTCGATCCGGGGCTGCACGTGGTGGCGACGCCCATCGGCAACCTCAGGGACGTCTCGTTCCGGACGCTCGCCACCCTGGCGGCGGCCGACACGGTGCTGGCCGAGGACACCCGCGTCACGCGCACCCTGCTGATGCATTACGGGATCACCACGCCGCTGGTGGCCTATCACGAGCATTCCAACGCCGCCGTGCGCGAGCGGATGATCGCCCGGATGCAGGCCGGCGAGGCCCTGGCCCTGGTCTCGGACGCGGGCACGCCCCTGGTCTCCGACCCCGGGTTCAAGCTCGTCCAGGCGGCCATCGAGGCCGGCATCCGGATCACGCCGATCCCCGGCCCCTCGGCGGTGATGACCGCCATCGTCGCCGCCGGCCTGCCCACCGACAGGTTCTTCTTCGAGGGCTTCCTGCCGCAGAAGGCGGGCGCGCGCCGCAACCGCCTGGAGGCGCTGGCGCAGGTCCCCGGCACCCTGGTGCTGTTCGAATCCCCCCACCGCCTGCCCGAGATGCTCGTCGACGCCGCCGAGGTCTTGGGGTCCAATCGCCCAGCGGCGGTCGCCCGTGAACTGACCAAGCTCTACGAGACCATCCGGCGCGGCAGCCTCGGCGGCCTCGCGGCGACCTTCGCGGAGGAGGGGGCGCCGCGGGGCGAGATCGTGGTGATCATCGGCACCGGCGCGCAAGAGCCCGATCAGGCCGAGACCGATGCGGGCCTCGATGCCGCCCTGACGGCGGCGCTCGCCCGCCACTCCATCAAGGACGCCGCCGCTCTGGTGGCCGACGAGACCGGCCAGCCGCGCCGGGTGGTCTATGCCCGCGCCCTGGCCCTGTCCCGGCGGACCGATGACGAGGCCTGAGCCCCGCACCAAGGATGCCGCCCGGCGGCGCGCCACCCACGGACGCGGCCTCACGGGCGAGACCCGCGCGCTGCTGGCGCTCCTGCTGAAGGGCTACTGGCCGCTGGCCCGGCGCTACGCCGCCGTGGGCGGGGAAATCGACCTCGTGGTCCGCCGCGGACGCACCATCGCCTTCGTCGAGGTGAAGGCACGGGCGGACCTGGCGACGGCCCTCGACGCCATCGACGGGCGAAAGCGGGCACGGTTCTCGCGCGCGGTCCGGAGCTGGATCACGGCGCATCCGGCCCATGCCGGGTTCACCCTGCGGGCGGATGCGGTGCTGGTCGCACCGGGGCGCTGGCCGGCCCACGTGGCCGACGCGTTTCCCCTGGACGGGCGGTGAGAGTCAGGCCCGCGCGGCGGCGACGGCGGCGAGTAGGGTGCGCTTGAGGTCGGCCTGGCTGAACGGCTTCTGCACGACGGGACGATCGCGGAACGGCTCGCGGATGCCGGCACCGCCGTAGCCCGTGGAGAACACGATGGGGAGGTTGCGCTTCACGATGGCCTCGGCCACCGGATAGATCGGCTCGCCGGCGACGTTCACGTCGAGGATCGCCACTTCGAAATTTTCGACTTGCGCCATCTCGAGGGCCGTCGAAAGGCGGGCGGCGGGGCCCACCACCGTGCAACCGAAATCGAGCAGCATGTCCTCGAGCAGCATCGAGATCGCCGCCTCGTCCTCGACGACAAGCACGCGAGCCCCGTTCAGAAGGTCTTCGTCCACTTGAGCACTCACGCCGGGGCTTCTTCCCTTCGATTCGTTCCGGGTTCGGGAACGTCGTCTACAAAGAGGAGTCTTGGATCGACCTCGGCGCAGGTGCTTCCACCCTCGACCGCGAGCGCGACAACATTGCCGAAGATCCGGTACGGCGTGGGCCGTTCCGGGACGAAGCGAGCCGTCGCCCGTTCCGCCGAGCGTGTCAAGCGCTTCCCCGGCTCCGGACGACGCCGAAAGACGTTGATGTTACGAAGTGATACATTTGCGTCTCAGCCGGCCGAAAAAGGATCCCCGCACCGGGGGTGAAGGGATTTATGTCGGAACGGTTTCCACCTCGCCCACACGTCCTCGACCGGCGCACCCTGCTCGCGGGGCTTGCGGGGGCGGCCGTTGCCCCGTCACGACCGGCGCGGAGCGCTGCCCCCCTCGTCGTCGCCTCCAAAAGCGACACGGAGGGGGCGCTGACGGGGGCGATGATCGCCCTGGCGCTCGAAGCCCTCGGCCTGGCGGTGGTGACGAAGCTCGGCCTCGGCCCGACGCTGATCGTGCGCAACGCCCTGCTGTCGGGCGAGGTCGACCTCTATCCCGAGTACACCGGCAACGGGGCGTTCTTCACCGATACGGTGTCCGACCCAGCCTGGAAGACGCCGGACGGGGCGTTCGCCGCCATCGCCCGCGCGGATGCGGGCCGCGGCCTCGTCTGGCTCGATCGGGCGCCGGCCAACAACACCTGGCTCATCGCCGTGAACGGTGCCCTCGCCCGGCGCGAAGGGCTCGCCACCATGGCGGATTTCGCCCGGGCCGTGGGGCGGGGCCTGATCCGGCTCGCCGCCTCGACGGAGTTCGTCGAGAGCCCCGCCGCCCTGCCGTCCTTCGAGGCCGCCTACGGGTTCCGGATGCCGCTGGATCGCATCGTCAGCCTGCCGGGCGGCGACACGGCGGTGACGGCCCGCGCGGCGGCGCAGGGGATCAGCGGCGTCGATGCCGGCATGGTCTACGGCACGGACGGGGCCCTCGATGCCCTCGACCTCGTGGTGATGGAGGACCCGAAGGGTGCGCAGATCGTCTACGAGGTCGCGCCGGTGATCCGGGCCGAGACCCTCTCCCGCCACCCCGAGATCCGCCCCGCCCTCGCCCGCATCTTCACCGGCCTCGACGCCCCGACCCTGCGCGGGCTCAACGCCCGCATCACCGTGGAGGGCGTCGTGGCCGAGACCGTGGCGCGCACCTACCTGACGGAGCGCGGGTTCCTGAGATGAGCGCCCCCGGACAGACCCACGGACACGCGGCCAGTGCCGCGCGCGGATTGCCGGCTGTGCTGGCGCTCGCCTGGTTCGTCGGCCTCGGGGCAGCCCTCGTCCACGGGCCGCTCCTCACCATCGCGGCCAATCGTCTGGTCCCCGGCGTTCCGGTGGCCGGCTGGGCCGGTCTCGGGCCCGCTCTGCCGGGGGTGCTCGCCCTGTCCGCCCCCGCGGCGGGCCTCCTGGCATCCGCATCCGGACGCCGGGCCGGTGCCGTCGCCCTGGCCCTGCTCCTCGCCGCCGCCGGGCTCCTCGCCTGGGGAATCGGACACGGCGCCGCCCTGCGGATGGCGGGCGAGCCTCCGGCGGCGCGGGCCGGCCTCGGCGCCGGGGCGTGGCTCGCCGCCGCCCTGCTCGCCGCGGCCCTCGGGGTCGCCGTCCAACGCGGACGCCGTCCCGGCCTCGGGCTCGGCATCGTGTGTCTCGTCGGGGTCGGACTGATCGTGGCCGGGCGGGCCGGCACCTTCGCGGCCCTGTCGCTCGCCGTCGAGTATGCGGGCCGGCGCGCGGCCCTGCACGCCGCCTTCGTCGAGCACCTCGCCCTGGCGGGCGGCGCCCTCGCGCTGGCGATCCCCGTGACGATCGCGCTCTCCCTGTGGCGGCGCGGCCAGGATCTCGTCGGAATCGTGGTCGGCGGGCTTCAGGTGGTGCCGGCGGTGGCCCTGCTCGGCGCCCTGGTGGCACTCACCGGCGGCCTCCTGCGGGCGGTGCCGGCGTTGCGCGAACTCGGCCTCTCCGCCCTCGGGCCGGGACCGGCCGCGGTCGGCATCGCGGGCTACCTGCTCCTGCCCCTGTGGCGCGGCCTCGCTTCGGCGTTGCGGGCGCCCGACCCCGACAGCCTCGACGCGGCGCGGGCGTTGGGTCTCACGGACGCACAGATCCTCGTACGCCTGCGCCTGCCGCTGGGCGCGCCGCAACTCGTCGGCGCCCTGCGGGTCGCTGCGGTCCAGGCCATCGGCCTCGCCACCCTCGGCGCCCTCATCGGCGCCGGCGGCCTCGGCCGCATCGTGTTCGACGGCATGGCGCAGTTCGCCCCCGACCTCATCCTCCTCGGCGCCGTGCCGGTGATCGCCCTGTCCCTGGTCGCCGAGCGGGCGTTGAGCGCCGTGGAAGACCGGATGCGCGTCGGAGCGCCCGCATGAGGCTGCGGCGCATGGTGCCCATCGGCCTCATCGGCCTCGTCCTGGCGGCCGTCAGCCATCCGAGCGTCGCGACCGAACTCGCGAAACTCCTCGGCGAGGCACCGCGCCGGGCGCTGGATTTCGACCGCCTCCTCGCCCTCGCCGTGCAGCACCTCGTGCTCGCGGGGACCGGCCTCGGGCTGGTGACGACCCTCGGGCTCGGCCTCGGCATCCTGGCGACCCGCCGGGCCGGCGCCGCCTTCCGTCCCGCCATCGACGGCCTCGCGGCCGGCGCGCAGGCGGTGCCGCCCGTGGTGGTGGTGGCCCTCGCCCTGCCGATCCTCGGGTTCGGCGGACCGCCGACCCTGCTGGCACTCGTGGCCTACGGGGTGATGCCGGCCCTGCGCGGCACCGTGGGCGCCCTGGAGGCGGTCTCGCGCGACGCCATGGCGGCGGCGGAGGCCATGGGGATGACCCGCCGGCAGATCCTGTTCTCCGTCGAGCTGCCCCTTGCCGCACCCGAGATCGTCGAGACCCTGCGCACGGCCCTGGTGCTGGCGGTGGCCACCGCCGCCGTGGGGGCGCTCGCGGGCGCCTCCACCCTCGGCACCCCCATCGTCGCCGGGTTGCAGAACCAGAACACCGTGCCGATGCTCCAGGGGGCCGCTGCCACGGCTGCCCTGGCCTTCCTCGGCGACGCCGCCCTGCTCGGGCTGGCGGCGGCGTTCCGGATCAATCGTCCTTGAACGCCACCTCGGTGCCCGGGGCGACGCGCAGGGCGAGGCTGCGCGCATCCCAGTTCGTAAGGCGAATGCAGCCGTGCGATTCGGTCTTGCCGACTTTCTCGGGCTCCGGCGTGCCGTGGATGCCGTAGGACGGGATCGCGAGGTCGATCCAGACCACGCCCACGGGATTGTTGGGGCCAGGGGGAATCGTGAACTTCTCCTTCGTCTTCACGCCCTTGAACGCGTATTTCGGGTTGTAGGTGTAGGTCGGCGCGAAGGCGACGCCCTTCACCTTGGTGTTGCCCGACGGCGCCGGCTTCTCGGCGCTGCCGATGGAGGCCGGATAGAACGCCAGAAGCTTGCCGGCCTTGTCGAAGGCACGCACGTGCCGGGTGGTCTTGTCGACGGTGATGCGGGCGACGTCCTTCGTCGGCCTGTCCTCGGATTTCGACGTGTCGTCGGCCTTGGATTTATCGTCGGCCTTGGATTTTTCTTCCGGTTTGGATTTCTCGTCCGGTCTGGGCTTGCCCGTCTCCAGGGCCGGTACCGCCGCGACGGTTATCACCGTACCGGCCTTGTCGAGGGGCTTGTCGGGGTTAAGGGCCACGAGCAGGGCGCGGGCCATGTGGAACCGCTCGGCCAGCATCTCGCGCGGGTTGGTGTAGGACAGGGCCTCGAGGTCCGCTTGGCGCTCCATCTTGGGCGGGATCGTGGCCACGTAGGGCCCCGCCACGTCGGCCTCCGTCAGGGTGTACTCGGCCGTCACCGGCTCGGTGCTGGTCGCCGCGAGCTTCTCGAACACCTCCGCGTTCACCGCCTCGGTGGCCGGCAGGCCGTTGGCCGTGGCGAAGGCCGCGAGGGCGCCGCGCATGTTCTCGCCGTCGCGCCCGTCGATGGCGCCGGGGGAGAACCGTGCCCGGTCGAGGAGAACCTGCACCTTCACCAGAAGCGGATCGGGCCGCTTGTCGTCGGCCTTGGCGGTCTTCTTAGTCCGGACCTTTTCGTTACGGACTTTTTCGCCGTCGGAGGGCTTTGTGTCGGAAGACTTGCTGGCGGATGCCGGGGCGGCGGCCTCGATGGCGTCGCGGGTGAGGGCCGACGAAGCCGCGTCGACTTTGCCGGGAGCTTCCTTACCGAGGGCTTCCTGGCCGGCGGCTTGTTTGTCCGGAGCCGCCGCCACGCCGCCGGCGAGGCAGGCCAGGGCCAGCAGAGAGACGCCGCCCATCATCGAAAATCTACGCATCGTCCAGCGTCCGCATCCTGCCCGGGGCGCCGTCGCCCACGCGCCGGAACAAGCGTGACCGACCGCAAGCCGTTCCGCCGATGGGAATTATTGGCAGAGGCGGTGGCCGGCGGTACGTTCGCGTTCGTCGAGGTGGAAGTGGTTGGCGTGCGCCGCGTCCGTGCCCGGCCCCAGGACCGTGCGGAAGAAGCCGCACGCCTTGGCACGGGCATGGGCGAGGAAGGCCGCCTCCGGCGTGCCCTCGGGCAGGGGGGCTACGGCGATGACGGCGCGGTTCGCGAAGGTGAAGCCCATGACGTCGATGCCGTTGGCGAAGGCGTGCTCGCTCAGCTTGGCGTCGGGATCGTGGTTCTGGCCCCGGCAAAGGTAGGTGGTGCCGAGGCTCAGGCCCTTGAGCGGCTGCGACAGGTCGCGCTCGGCCAGGGTCTGCGCTTCCGTGGCCCAGCGCGCCAGGGCCTCGGCGGCGCCGCACACGAGGGTGGCGGGCGGGTTCAGGGCGAGGTCGCCCGCGAGCGCCGTGATCTTCAGGGGCCGTGCCGCGCCGCACTGCCCGTCCGAGAGGGCGGGCACGGGTTCGAAGCGGGCGCCGAGGCGCTCGAGGCGCTGGCGGCAGGCGGTGTCGTCGGCCGCCGCGACCGTCACGGCGAGGGCCGCCTCGCCGGAGAGTTCGGGCGGACGCGCCGGGGGCAGGGGCGTGGGCTCTGCCGGTTTGGTCTCGGCGGGTTTGGTCTCGGAAGCTTTGGTTTCCGCGGGCTTGGTGTCGTCCGGCTTGATCTCGGGCGCCTTCACGGCCGGGGTGGTCAGTTCCGGCGGGCGCTCGGGCGGACGCGGCGCGTCGAGGGACGGGCCGGGCTCGGGCGGACCGGTCACGAGCTCCGCCGGGCGGGCCGGCGGTGCCGGCGGTGGCACCGGGATCGCCGTCTCGGCTTGCGCGCGGGCGCCCCCGCAGAGCGCCAGCATCACGAGGCCGCAGCGGAACAGGGCCGGTGCGGCTTTGGGCGAGGGCGCGGGCATCCGGTTCCAATCCTGTCCGGACCTTGACCCTGCAAGGCGGTCGACGGTGCCCGCACGATCGGCGCATCGGCGCCCCGGGACAAGGGCAGGGCCGCAACAGCCGCGCACCATCGGCCTCGCGCACGCGACCGTCGGACCTCGCGCGCGCCGGACTTGCGCGCGCCGGACTTGGGCCTACCGTGCGGCCGACACGTCCGAGCCCATAGACCCAGGATGACCATGACCGCCGGTACCCCCTCGACGTCCACCGCCTCCCTCGGCCCCTTCGCCGAGCGCGACTGGGCGACGCCCCACGGCCTGCCGCCGTTCGAGCGCATCGCGCCCGCCCATTACCTCCCGGCCTTCGAGGCGGCGCTCGCCGCCCACAATTCCGAGATCGACGCCATCGCCAAGAACCCCGAGGCGCCGCGCTTCGACAACACCGTCGGTGCCCTGGAGCGGGCCGGCCACGCCCTCGACCGGGTCGCGGGCGTGTTCTTCAACCTCAGCGGCAGCCACACCAACCCCGACCTCCAGGCGGTGGAGCGCGCCATCACCCCGCGCCTCGCCCGCCACGGCAGCGCCATCTACCTCAACCCGGATCTCTGGGCCCGCATCTCCGCCGTCGATGCCGACGCCGAGGATCTCGGGCCGGAGGAGCGCCGGGTGCTCGACCGCTACCGCACGCGCTTCCGCCGCTCCGGCGCCGACCTCGCCCCCGAGGCCAAGACCCGCATGGCCGAGATCGCCGGCCGCATGGCGGAGCTCGGCACCAGCTTCAGCCAGAACCTGCTCGCCGACGAGGGCGCCTTCGCCCTGCCCCTCGACGGCGCCGACGATCTCGCCGGCCTGCCCGACTTCCTGCGCGATGCCGCCGCCGCCGCCGCGAAGGAGCGCGGGGGCAAGCACGGCCACGTCATCACCCTGTCGCGCTCCCTCATCGAGCCCTTCCTGGTGTTCTCCACCCGCCGGGACCTGCGCGAGCGCGCCTACGAGGCGTGGTCGAAGCGCGGCGAGACCGGGGGCGAGACCGACAACCGCGGCATCATCGCGGAGATCGTGGCGCTCCGCGCCGAGCGCGCTCGCCTCCTCGGTTTCGACAGCTTCGCCCACTTCAAGCTCGCCGACACCATGGCGGGCACCCCCGACAACGCCATGGACCTCCTGCGCAACGTCTGGACGCCGGCCCACCAGCAGGCGGCGGCCGAGCGCGACCGGCTCCAGGGGCTGGTCCAGGCGGAGGGGCACAACTTCAGCCTCGCCCGCCACGATTGGCGCCACTACGCCGAGAAGCTGCGCCGGGCCGAGCACGATCTCGACGAGGGCGAGATCAAGCCTTACCTGCCCCTCGACGGGGTCATCGCGGCCGCCTTCGACACGGCGACGCGCCTGTTCGGGCTGCAGTTCGAGGAACTCGCGGACGTGCCGCGCTACCACCCGGACGTGCGCGCCTGGGCCGTGCGCGACGCCGACGGCTCGGACGTCGGCGTGTTCCTGGGCGACTACTTCGCCCGCGCGTCGAAGCGCAGCGGCGCCTGGATGAGCGCCTTCCGCTCGCAGGAGCGCCTCGCCGGCACGGTCCGGCCGATCATCGTCAACGTGATGAACTTCGCCAAAGCCCCCGAGGGCGAGGCGACGCTGCTGTCCTTCGACGACGCCCGCACCCTGTTCCACGAATTCGGCCACGCCCTGCACGGGCTCCTCTCCGACGTGACCTATCCGCTGCTGGCCGGCACGGCGGTGGCGGGTGATTTCGTCGAGCTGCCGTCGCAGCTCTACGAGCACTGGCTCGAACAGCCCGAGGTGCTGCGCCGGCACGCCCGCCACCACCGCACCGGCGAGCCGATGCCCGAAGACCTGCTGAAGCGCCTGCTCGCGGCCCGCACCTTCAACCAGGGTTTCGCCACCATCGAGTACACGTCGTCGGCCATCGTCGACATGACCCTGCACCTGTCGAATGCCGGCGAGGCCGGCCTCGACGTGCTGGCCTTCGAGGCGGATGCCCTCAAGCGCATCGCCATGCCGGCCGAGATCGCCATGCGGCACCGGACCCCGCACTTCGCCCACATCTTCTCCGGGGACGGCTACGCGGCGGGCTATTACAGCTACCTGTGGTCGGAGGTGCTCGACGCCGACGCCTTCGACGCGTTCCGCGAAGCCGGGGACATCTTCCATCCGGAGACGGCGGCGCGTCTGCGCAAGTTCGTCTACGGCGCCGGCAACCTGCGCGATCCGGGCGAGGCCTACACGGCCTTCCGCGGGCGGCTGCCCAGCATCGACCCGCTCCTGCGCAAGCGAGGGCTGGCCGCCTGATGGACGGGCCCACCTTGGTAACCCTTCCGTAAACAAGCATGCTTAACCAATGCTTCCTGACATCTTCGGGAAGCATTGGTCATGACGGACACGGTCGGAACGGCGTCGGACACCTCGCCGGAAGCCCTGCTCAAGCGGGCGGTGATGGGCGCCAGGACGAAGGCTGCGGCCAAGCCCGCCACGGGGGACGCCGCGCTCGGGAACACCTCGGGCTTGGGCGCAGCGGTGCCTGCCTTTCGCCGGATCGATCCGCGTCTCGCCGGCCTCGTCGGGGCGGCCCTGCTCCTCGGGGGGGTCGTCGGCGCCGGCGCGAGCCGCCTCGCGGCGACGGGCGACGACCGTGCGACGGGGGCGATGGCCTACATCCAGCGCCAGCTCGGCGCGGCGCAGGCCGAGACCGAACGGCTGACCACGGCCCTTGGGCAGGTCGGCAAGGCCGTCGCGCACACGCAGGAGACCGTCGACGCGGCCCGCTCGGAGGCGCGGACCCGCAGCACCGCCGTGGTCGATCGCGTCGCCCGGACGGAACAGACCCTCGCCGCCAAGTTCGCGACCCTGAGCGAACGCTTCGAACAGACCGAGAAGGACCAGGCCGGGCGCCTCGCGACCCTGACCGCCCAGGTCGAGAAGCGAAGCGCCTCAACGGCACCGGCCGCCGTGAAGCCGGAGCCCACGGTCACCGGATCGCTTCCGGACGCCAAGGTCCAGACCGACAGATTCCAGGCCGACAAGGTCCTGGCCGAAGCCAAGATCCAGGCCGAAGCCAAGTTGCAGGCAGATGCCAAGGCGCAGGCGGCGTCGAAGCCGCCTGCCAGCGACAACTGGGCCGTGCGCGAGGTCTACGACGGCATCGCGGTTCTGGAGGATCGCAAGCGCCGCCTCGTCGAGGTCGGAATCGGCGATACGGTCCCGGGCGTCGGCCGCATCGAGACCATCGAGCGCCGGGGCCGGGCCTGGGCCGTCGTGACCCGCCAGGGCGTGATCACCCCGCAGGCTTGGTAGGCTGCGCCGGATTTGGTCAGCCGTACCGGCCTTCCGAGGCACGGTTCGCAATGAAAAAGCCGCCGTCCCGGTCTGGGGCAGGCGGCTCGAATTTCCCCGGTGGTCGGGCACGATGGTCGAGGCAGTTCAGCGCCGGCCGAGGACCGAGCCTCAGGTCGCCTGCGCTTCGATCTCCACGTCGCAGGGGCACATGGGATAATGCGGCTCGATGGTCATCGGGTCGGCCATGATCGAGGCGCGCAGGGCGCGGTTGCGTCCGTGCGTGAGTGCCCGTGTCTGCGCCTCCTGGGAGGGGTGCAGGATCGCGGCGAGGAAGGCGTGGCCCTCGAACTCCGCATCGAGATTCTTGGCTTCGAACACTGGCATGGCGTTCACCGACCCGGCGCCGTTGAGGTCTCCAAAGGGAGCCGCGACCCGGTCATTGGCAGAAAGCGTGGATAACGCCAATAAGTTCCCGGCGCACGTGTTGATTGATGATTAATTTACATTTGCGTAGTTCGAGCCGTTGATTGGGTGCGGCCGCGCACGCGAATACATCGGATCACTGATGATGCACCGCAGCGCCCTGCCGGCCCGACGGGCGCCGTCGATGGGCTTGCCGCCGTTGCGCCGCAAAGATGCCCGATTCGCTCGGGGGTGATTCGGGCCGCTGCGAATCACGAATGGTGGTCACGCCGCGTCGTCCTTCAGAAGTTCGGTGTTGATCGCGAAGGCCGCCATCGCGCCTTCGGCCGCCGCCACCACGGCGAATTGCACCCGACGGGACGCATCCCCCGCCACGTAGAGGCCGGGCACGTTGGTGCCCTCGTAATCCCCCGTCGGCACGATGCCCTTCGGCGTCAGGTCGCAGCCGAGTTGCGTGATGAGGTCGGACGGGCGGCATCCCCCGGGCGTGAGGAAGACGGCGTGGCACGGCCGCTCGGTCCCGTCCGCGAACACGAGCCGCTCCGCCTGCTCGCCGTTCCCCGCCAGGCGCGCCACGGCGCCGTCGGCGACCCCGATCCCGTGGCGGTCGAGGCGGGCGCGGTCCGCCTCCGACAGGCTGTCGGCCCGGTCGTCGGTGCACAGGGTCACGTCCCGGCTCCAGACGGTGAGTTCGAGGGCGAGGCCGACGCCGGCGTGACCGTGTCCGTAGGCGACCAGGGGCTGGTCGCGGCTCTCGTAGCCGTCGCAATACGGGCAGGTGTGGACGCCGCGCGTCCAGTAGGTGTCGAACCCCTCGACCGTGGGCAGGTCCTGATGCAGCCCCGTGGCGAGGACAAGGCGGCGTGCGGTTTCCGTTTGGCCGTCGGCCAGAACCACCGCGAAGGCGTCACCCTCGCGGCGCGCCGCCGTCACCTCCGCGGTGCGGCATTCCACGGTGGGGTAGCGCGCGAGATCGGCCCGCCCCTGCGCCCGCAGGGCGGCGGGTGGCGTCCCGTCGCGGGTGAACAACCCCCAGGTCCGGGGCGTCGCGGCGTTGCGGGGGTCGCCGCAGTCGATCAGCAGGACCGATCGGCGACAGCGGCCCAGGATGAGTGCGGCGTTGAGGCCGGCGGGTCCGCCACCGACGATGATGGCATCGTGCATCGGTCGATCGCTCCGGGATGGTGGTGCCGGTACACCAACGACCGGAGGCGCCAACCCGTTGCCGGACACGAAAAAGGGCGCCCGCGGCGCCCCTTTCCATTCCAGGGTTTCGGGTGCCCGTTCAGGCGGCCGTGGTCGCGGCCTTCACCGGGATGCCCTTCTCGGACAGGAACTGCTGCAATTCGCCCGACTGGAACATCTCGCGGGTGATGTCGCAACCGCCGACGAACTCGCCCTTCACGTAGATCTGCGGGATCGTCGGCCAATTGGAGAAGGCCTTGATGCCGTCGCGGATCGCCATGTCGTCGAGGACGTTCACGCCCTTGAACGGCACTTCGAGGTGGTTGAGGATCTGCACGACCTGGCCCGAGAAGCCGCACATGGGAAATTGCGGCGTGCCCTTCATGAACACGACCACGTCCTGGGATTCGATCTCGGTCTTGATGGCGGTGTTGGCGTCGGTCATGGGAATCCTCGTATGGTCGGGAACGGTGTGCGTCACCGTTGAGGTCAGGATTGATTCGTCGATTTCAAGGCCGTCGCGTCGGCGATGGCGCGGAGAGCGGCATCCAGGTCGAAGGGCGCGACGAGAAGGTCGTCCGGTCCGAGAGGGCATCGGGCGGGCAGATGGGGGAGCAGAGTATCCCCATAGGTGGTCAGGCCTAGTTTGGCCTGCGACTGAGCCACGGACCAGATCTTGTCCCAGTCCAGGCGCTGGCGCATCGACCGCTCGTAGCGGGTGAACGCGGCGACCTGGAACGTACCGGCTTCCTTCCGCCAATGCTCTACGGAAAGAGTATCCGGCGCGGACAAGCGTTTGAGCAGATGCGCCAGAGTCTGTGCCAGCAGGCTCTCCACGGCACCGATCTGCGAACGCCCCACGCTCTCGATCTCCTCGGCGACGTTCTCCCAATCGAGGATGTTCGACAGGTCCGGCCGGCGCGCGAGTTCGCGAAGGGTCGACGCCTGCTGCTCGGCCCAGGTCACGATGTCGTCGTCGTAGAGGCTCGGCTGGTCCATTCGGTCCGCCCCGTGAGGTCCTTCGCTTCGCGAAGGGCGCCCCTCAATCCTGGGGGACGCCCGTGGTGAGTGCAAGGGCATGGAGCACGCCCCCCATGCGCCCCTGAAGCGCGCCGTAGACCATCTGGTGCTGGGCCACCCGGGTCTTGCCCTTGAAGGCGGCGGACAGGACCGTGGCGGCGTAGTGATCGCCGTCCCCGGCCAGATCCTTGATCTCGATCCGGGCGTCGGGCAGCGCCTCGCGGATCATCGCCTCGATCTCACGCGCATCCATCGGCATGGGAAGTCCTCCTGAACAGCGGGGATTTATGCGGGAACGCCGGCGGGCTGGCTCGCCATATAGGCGGGCAACCAGCCCTCGTGGGCTTCGCGCAGGTCGGCGACGGCGATGGATTCGCCGCCCGGCAGGGTGATGCGATCGCCCCCCGTCACGCCGACCACGAGGGCGTCGATCCCCTGCGCCGTGGCGCTGTAGAGGAGGTCGGGCGCGGTCTCGGCATCGACGGCGAGGAGATAGCGGGCCTGATCCTCTCCGAAGAGGTAGGCGTGCGTCGCCATGCCGGCCGGCACCTCGGGAAGTGCCGCGCCGATGCCGCCCGCCATGGCCATCTCGGCCACGGCGACGGCGAGGCCGCCATCCGAGAGATCGTGCACGGTGTCGACCTGGCCGGAGACGATGAGGCCGCGCACGAAATCGCCGTTGCGGCGCTCGGCGGCGAGATCGACGGGCGGCGGCGCGCCCGCCTCGCGGCCGGCGATCACCGCGAGGTAGACGGACTGGCCGAGCCAGCCGGCGGTGTCGCCGACGAGCACCAGGAGGTCGCCTTCGCGCTTGAGCGCCAGGGTGGCGTGGCGGGTCACGTCGGCGAGGACGCCGACGCCGCCGATTGTCGGGGTCGGCAGGATGCCCACCCCGTTGGTCTCGTTGTAGAGCGAGACGTTGCCGGACACGACGGGGAAGTCGAGGGCGAGGCAGGCCTCGCCGATGCCCTTGAGGCAGCCGACGAGCTGGCCCATCACCTCGGGCTTCTCGGGGTTGCCGAAATTGAGGTTGTCGGTGATGGCGAGCGGCGTGCCGCCCACCGCCGTGATGTTGCGCCAGGCCTCCGCCACGGCCTGCCGGCCGCCCTCGACGGGATCGGCCTCGCAGTAGCGCGGCGTCACGTCGGCGGTCATGGCGAGGCCCTTGGGGCCGTCCTCGACGCGCACGATGGCCGCATCCCCGCCGGGCTTCTGCACGGTGTTGCCGCCGATGAAATGGTCGTACTGCTCGTAGACCCAGCGCTTCGAGGACAGGTCCGGCGAGCCGACGAGGCGCTTCAGGGCCTCCGCGCTGCCCACGGTCTCGGGCACGTCGGCCGCCAGGATCACCGGCTGGTGGGTGTTGGCGATGTGGGGCCGGTCGTAGAGCGGGGCTTCGTCGCCGAGTTCCTTGATCGGCAGATCGGCCATCACCACGCCGTCGTGCTTGACCACGAAGCGCAGCGTGTCGGTGGTGTGCCCGATGATCGCGAAATCGAGGCCCCACTTCACGAAGATGGCTTGCGCCTCGGCCTCCATGCCGGGCTTGAGGACCATGAGCATGCGCTCCTGGCTCTCCGACAGCATCATCTCGTAGGCGGTCATACCGGCCTCGCGGGCCGGGACCTTCTCGATGTGGAGCTCGACGCCGAGATCCCCCTTGGCGCCCATCTCGACGGCCGAGCAGGTGAGGCCGGCGGCCCCCATGTCCTGAATGGCGATGACGGCGCCCGACGCCATGAGTTCGAGGCAGGCCTCCAGCAGCAGCTTCTCGGCGAAGGGGTCGCCGACCTGCACGGTGGGGCGCTTCGATTCCGAGGCGTCGTCGAACTCGGCCGACGCCATGGTGGCGCCGTGGATGCCGTCGCGGCCGGTCTTCGAGCCGAGGTAGACGATGGGGTTACCCACGCCGGTGGCCGCCGCGTAGAAGATCGCGTCGGTCTTGGCCAAACCCACCGCCATGGCGTTGACGAGGATGTTGCCGTCGTAGCGCGAATGGAAGCCCATGAGGCCGCCCACCGTCGGCACGCCGAAGGAATTGCCGTAGCCGCCGATGCCCGCGACCACGCCCGAGACGAGGTGGCGGGTGCGCGGATGGTCCGGCGAGCCGAAGCGCAGGGCGTTGAGTGCCGCAATGGGGCGCGCCCCCATGGTGAACACGTCGCGAAGGATGCCGCCCACGCCCGTCGTCGCGCCCTGATAGGGCTCGATGAAGCTCGGGTGGTTGTGGCTCTCCATCTTGAAGACGCAGGCCAGGCCGTCGCCGATGTCGATGACGCCGGCATTCTCGCCCGGCCCCTGGATCACCCACGGCGCCTTGGTCGGCAGGCCGCGCAGGTGCTTGCGCGAGGACTTGTACGAACAGTGCTCGTTCCACATGGCCGAGACGATGCCGAGCTCGGTCAGAGTCGGGTCGCGCCCGATGAGGCCGCGGAAGCGGTCGTACTCGTCGGGCGTCAGGCCGTGCTGGCGCACCAGTTCGGGGGTGATCGGAACATCGTTGCGGAACATGCGGCCCCTCTCGACACGATCCAGTTCGGCCGTCTCGGTCGAGACGGCTCTAGAGCGTTAGGGCGCGCCCTGGCAACACGCGATCGTCGCGCGACCGTTCCATGCACCTCATGGAACGGCGGATTCCTCCGTCACACGGGCCCTTGCTCCGTCACACGGGCCTTGGGATGTTCCGCGCCGTCGCGCCAGCGCCGGATCGCGGCGTGGACCGGCTCGGGCCCGGCGACGAAGGCGACGTAGTCGAACGCGTGCGGGTCGCGGCTCGACATGAGCAGCTGGAAGTGCATGCGGAACAGGTTCCACTTGCGCCGCTTGAGGATGCGCTTCTCGATGAGATCCTCGATGCGGACGTGGATTTCCACCGGCCGGTGCGCCATCGGCGCCGGCACCCGCGAGGCGCTCAGGGGATTGCGTTTGTGGATGGAGAGCCAGTCCCATTTCGCCCGGACATCGAGCCAGCCGACGGCATCGCAGGCGGCGACCCGCGCCAGGGACGCCCGCATCGCCACGGCCCGGGGGTCGAGGGTGATCCAGGGAATCACGCTGCCGATGCTGACGAACGAGACCGGGGTACCGCGCCGGCCGAACTCGGGATCGCGGGCGAGCACCCGGTCGAGGACCTCGATGCCGAGGAAGCTCGAAGAGGAATGGCCGATGACCACGATCTCACCGGCCCGGCCGTCCGCCGCCCGGATGAGATCGGCGAAGGCGTCGAGGCGCGCATTCATCCGCGCCTCGCGCCCGTCGGCATGGTCGTGGGTGAAGGCGGTGTCGTCGACGAGATGCGCGACGTAGAACGGCTTTCCCCGCGTCACCGCCATGAGTCCGGCGAGGATCGCATAGGCGAGCGCCGGCGCCGAGAGCCAGGACCAGGGGCGCGTCCAGTCGGGAAGCAGGCCGACGAGACCCAGCGCGGCCCCGAAGCTGAAGACCACGAGCGCCAGGTAGATGAGGTGGACGCCGACGATCACCCGGGAAAAGCGTCGCGCCTCGCGACGGAAGCGTCGAACGTAGCCCGTGCGCCAGAGTCGCCACCACAGGGCCGGCACGGCGAGGAGGCGGCGCGTGTTCCCACGGGGAAACCGGGCGGCGACGATGTCGTCCCAGCGCAGCAGGGTGTAGCGGGTCTCGGTGCCGTCCGCCGCCACCCTCCAGTCGAGGCGCAGGCCGTCGGGCGAGCGCTCAGGATCGCCCACCGTGATCGCCATGCCGCGCCGGGCTGCGGTCAGACGACTCTCGCGACGGAACAGGCCCCAGTAGGTCTCGGGCGCGCGCGGATCGAAGCCCGGCATGTAGAAGATGTGGCGCGGCCTGGTTTCGGCCGAGGGGGCGTCCTGAGCGATGGGGCTGTCCGTCCGATGATGCGATGGAACGCGGGTCTCGGCGGTCGCAGCGGCGACCACGCCCGTCCCTACACGATCAAGATCCCGTCCGACGAGTGCGAAACCGCATCACGAAGACCCGGCTGGGGCGTGCGACAGGAACTCGGCGATGGCCTCGACGAAGCGTGCGCCATAGGCTTCGCGCTTGCGCTCGCCGACGCCGTGGACCGTGCGCAGGGCGTAGAGATCGACGGGTTTGGAGCGCGCCATCTCGATCAGGGTGCGGTCGGGGAACACCATGAAGGCGGCGATGCCCTCGGCGCGCGCGATGGTGGCGCGCAAGCCGCGCAGGTGCTGGAACAGGGCCTCGGTGGCCGGGTCGAGATCGAGGCTGGCATCGTCGCGTGAGGCCGCGCGCTTGCGGTCGCGCGGCTCGGCGACCTTCGGCTCGGGGTCCGGCCGCATCTGGATGGTCTCGCGGCCGAACAGGATCGCCTCGCCCTTGTCGGTGAGTGAGAGCCCGCCGAAGCCGTCGCCGTTCTCGGAAACGGCGCCCGCGGCGAAGAGCTGCCGCAGCATGGCGCGCCAAGCCGCGACAGGCTTGTCGGCGCCGACCCCGAAGGTCTTGAGCGACGCGTGGCCGTTGCGGCGGATCGGGTCGGATTCCTTGCCGTGGACCACATCGCAGACATAGGCCGCCCCGAAGCGCTGGCCGGTGCGGACGATGGCCGAGAGCAGCTTCTGCGCCGGCACCGTGGCGTCGACGAGGGAGACGCCCGAGCGGCACAGGTCGCAGCGTCCGCACGGCTCGCTCGCCTCGCCGAAATAGCCGAGGAGCGACTGGCGGCGGCAGGTGGCGCCCTCGCACAGCGCGATCATCGCCTCGAGCTTGCGCCGCTCGACGCGGCGACGCTCGTCCGGCACCTCCTTCTCGTCGATCTGCCGCCGGCGGAGCGACATGTCGTCGAGGCCGTAGATGGTGAGGGTGTCGGCGGGCAGGCCGTCGCGGCCGGCGCGGCCGATCTCCTGGTAGTAGCCCTCGACGTTGGACGGCATGTCGGCGTGGCAGACGAAGCGCACGTCGGGCTTGTTGATGCCCATGCCGAAGGCGACGGTCGCCGTCATCACCACGCCGTCCTCCTGCAGGAACGTGTCCTGGTTCTTCATCCGCGTGCCTTGGTCGAGGCCGGCGTGATAAGGCAGGGCGTTGAAGCCGTCCTTGGCAAGGCTTTCGGCGAGCTGCTCCGTACGCTTTCGCGAGGAGCAGTAGATGATTCCGCTCTCGGAGCGGCGGTGCTTGAGGAAACGCTCGATCTGCCGGGTGGGGTTGTCCTTCGGCACGAAGGTCAGGCGGATGTTCGGCCGGTCGAAGGAATGGACGAACGCCTTGAGCTCGCGGCCCGCGGGAAACAGCCGCTCGGTGATGTCGGCCCGCGTCGCCTTGTCGGCGGTGGCGGTGAGCGCCACGGTCTGGACGTTGCCGAGCGCCTCGCGCGCGCGCGACAGATCGCGGTATTCGGGTCGGAAATCGTGGCCCCATTGCGAGACGCAGTGGGCCTCGTCCACGGCGAGGCGCCGAACGCCGGCGCCCCGCAGGGCATCCATCAGCCCTTCCATCATCAGCCGCTCGGGTGAGACGAAGAGGAGGCGCAGATCGCCGGAGCGTATCTGGCGCCAGGTCTCGCGCGAAGTCGCCTCGGGCACGGAGGAGTTGAGGGTGGCGGCGGCGACACCGAAGCCGAGCATCTGCTGAACCTGATCGTGCATCAGGGCGATCAGGGGAGAGACCACCACCGTGAGCGAGGATTCCACCAGGGCGGGCAGCTGGTAGGTCATCGACTTGCCCGAGCCCGTCGGCATCACGGCGAACACGTCGGTCCCGTCGAGCACCGCGCCGATGACCTCGTCCTGGCCGGGGCGGAAATCGTCGTAGCCGAAGGTCGTTTTCAACGCGGCGCGGGCTTCATCGAGGCGAGTGTTCATCGCTACCTTCAGGATTTCAACTTTTGGTTGTTTTTGTGGAATGGGTAGCTTGCGCGAAAGTCGTGTAGGCACCATCGTAAACGCGTCTACACGAGGGGCGTACGATGGCGCTGAATATCCGTAGCGAGGAGGTTAACCAACTCACTGAAACGCTGGCATCAGCGGCAAGGGTGAGCAAGACCGAGGCCGTGCGAATGGCGCTCGTCAACGAGTTGGCGAGACGGGAGGCGAAGCCGTCGCTTTTGGAACGCATCAAACCGATCCAGGATGCGATTGCCGCCTATCCCAGAACGGGCCTGAAGGCCGACAAAGCCTTTTACGACGATCTCAGCGGTGAGCCGTGATGTTCATCGACGCATCTGCGATCGTAGCGATTCTCCAGCGCGTCCCCATTTCGAGGCGCTCGTAGACCGGCTCGAAAAGACAAGTTCCGCGATGACATCGGCGATCGCGATCTTCGAATCGACATTGGCGATCAGTCGTTTCGGTACGATTCCAACCACCGAGGCGGAGGAAAAGGTCCGCAGCTTTCTAGCAGCATCCGAAATCGCCATCGTGCCGATCGATGGCCGAGACGCAAGTCATGCGATCTTCGCGCATCACCGCTACGGAAAGGGCAGGGGCCACCCCGCGCGCCTCAACCTCGGCGACTGCTTCGCCTATGCCTGCGCCCAAACTCGTGATGTCCCACTCCTGTTCATCGGCAACGATTTTTCGCAGACCGACATTCCATCCGCCCTCGCGTGAGGCTCACCGCGTGGCGATGGCGACCGCCGCGCCCGCCATCACCGTGCCGGCGCTGCGGTCGATCGCACGCCGCGCGCGAATCGAGGTGAAGACCCGCCGGGCGCGGTCGGCGGCCCCGGCATAGGCGCACAAGACAGCGCTCAAGACGACGACGATCGTGGCGCCGATCTCGGCGAAGCCGAGGAGGGTCAGGCGATCGAGATCAACCACACCCGGCAGAAGCGCAAGGAAGAACAGGATCACCTTCGGGTTGCCGAGGGTGAGGACGAGGCCGCAGAAGAACAGGCGTATCCGGCCGTCTGCGTCCACGCGCTCGGTCTCGATAGGCTCCAAGGGCGCGGTCCAGGCTTTCCAGGCGAGAACCGCGAGATAGACGGCACCGGCGTACTTCAGGACGACGAACGCGACGGCCAGGGACCGTGCGAGGAGGGCCATACCGGCCGCCGCCACGCCGAACCAGACGAGGTCGCCCACGACGAAGCCGGCGATGAAGGCCCCGATGCCGACCGGCCCGCGCGCCAGTACTCGCGCCACCAGGGCGGCGATGCCAGGACCGGGAGAGGCCACCGCAACGGCGTAGATACCGGCGAAGAGGAGGAGATTCGCGATCGACATGGCCCACCGGCGCCTCAAGGCACGGCGACGCGCCCCTCGACGATCTTCACCAGATCCGCCCGTCCGTCGAGTTCGGCGAACAGGGCCGGATCGGCCCCCGTCATCCAGACCTGACCGGACAGGGCTTCGAGGGCGTCGAACAGGCCGGCGCGGCGGCGCGGGTCGAGATGGGCGGCGACCTCGTCCAGCAGGACCAGGGGGGCGATCCCGCACATGGCCTGGACCAGGCGAGCATGGGCCAGAACGAGCCCGATGAGCAGGGCCTTCTGCTCGCCCGTGGAGGCGGTGGCGGCGGGCACGTCCTTGGGACCGTGGCGCACCACGAGATCGCTGGTCTGCGGTCCGCTGAGCGTACGGCCGGCCGCGCGGTCGCGGGCGCGGCCCTGGCGCAGGGCCATGCGGAAACGGTCTTCGGCCTCCAGCGCCGGCCAGACGGCGACGAGATCGTCGAGGTCGCCTTCGAGGCGGAGCGCCGCCCAGGGGAAGGGCTGGGCATCGTCGCGCCCCTCGGCGATGAGCCGGTCGAGGCGCTCCGTGGTCTCGCGCCGGGCGAGCGCCACGGCAACCCCAAGTTCGGCGACCTCGCGCTCGATGGCGTCCAGCCATTGCCCGTCGTTGGGCCGCTCCTCCAAGAGGCGGTTGCGCGAGCGCAACGCCCGCTCCAACGCGTTGACCCGGGCACCGTGGGTGGCATCGACGGCAAGCACCAGCCGGTCGAGGAAGCGGCGGCGGTCACCCGCCGCCCCTCGGAACAATCCGTCGAAATCCGGGGTAAGCCAGACCACGCGCAGGAACTCGGAGAACGCCACGGGGGAAGGCGCCGTCGCGCCGTCGATCCGGCACAGGCGCGCGGCGCGCCCGTCGAGGCCGGGCGGTTCGTAGCCGGTGCCGACCCGGTGCTCGCCTTCGCCCGCCGCCAGGGTCATCGACACGGCGAAGCCGCCCGGTCCGCCGATGCGGGCCATGCCCGCGAGATCGGCCCGGCGCAGGCCGCGCCCCGGCGAGAACAGGGATACGGCTTCCAACAGGTTGGTCTTGCCGGCCCCGTTCTCGCCGACCAGCGCGACGAAGCGGCGGCTCACCTCGAGATCGACGTCGGCGTGATTGCGGAAGTCGCGGCAGATCAGGCGGGTCAGGCGAAGCCCGCGACCCGCCGAGGCATCCTCGGGTGCATGCGCAATGGGATTGGACGAAGCGGTCGCGATCACACCCGCATCGGCATCAGCACATAGAGGGCGGACGCGCCCTCGCGGTCCTGGATCAGGGTCGGCGAGCCCGGGTCGGCGAGCTTGAACAGGGCGGTGTCGCCCTCGAGCTGAGCCGTGATGTCGAGGAGGTAGCGGGCGTTGAAGCCGATATCGAGGGCGGCGGCCTCGTAATCGACGTCGAGCTCCTCGGTGGCACTGCCGGAATCCGGATTGTTCACGGAAAGTGCAAGACGCCCTTCCTGCACGGCGAGCTTCACCGCGCGGCCGCGCTCCGACGAGATGGTCGAGACACGATCGACCGCCCGGGCGAACTGGTCACGCTCGACGGTAAGGCGCTTGTCGTTTCCGGAGGGGATGACGCGCTGGTAATCCGGGAATGTACCGTCGATGAGCTTGGAGATCAGCACCACGCCACTGGCGAACTTGAATCGGATCTTGGCCGAGGACAGGTCGATCTCCACGCCCTCGCCCCCATCCTCCACGAGCTTGATGATCTCAGCGACCGCCTTGCGGGGCACGATGATGCCCGGCATGTCGCGGCTTCCGTCCGGCGCCTCGATCTCGACCCGAGCGAGGCGGTGTCCGTCGGTGGCGACGGCCCGCATCTTCAGCGACCCCTCGGACTCGATGGTGTGGAGGTAGATGCCGTTGAGATAGTACCGCGTCTCCTCCGTTGAGATGGCGAACTGCGTCTTCTCGATGAGGCGCTTGAGATCGGATGCCGCCAGTGTGAAGCGGTTCGGCAACTCGCCGGCGGCGAGGTCGGGGAAATCGCCTTCCGGCAGGGCGCCGAGCGAGAACCGCGAGCGGCCCGAGCGGATGGTCATCTGCCCCGTCTCGCCGCTGGTCTCCAGGGAGACCTGGGCGCCGTCGGGCAGCTTGCGTACGATGTCGTAGATGACGTGCGCCGGCACGGTGGTGGCGCCCGCATCGGCCACATCGGCCGGGATGGTCTCCGTGACCTCGATGTCGAGGTCCGTGGCGCGCAGCTCCAGGCCCGCAGGGCCGCCGCGCAGGAGCACGTTCGACAGGATCGGGATGGTGTTGCGGCGCTCGACCACGCGGTGCACGTGGCCGAGCGAACGAAGGAGGGCCGCGCGCTCGACAGTGACTCTCATCGACAAAACTCGTGGTCTGAAGGTGGACGTCGCTTGAGCCGGCGCGGCGGCGCGCCTCGGCATTCCGCGTGGAAAGGCACCGTGGAACGGCACCAAAACCCGGCACCGTGGCCGATGAACTTGGCGAAGCCCATCGGCGAACGCAAGTGCGAGAGGGCGGCTATCCCGGCTTCGATCCGCGGCGGAGCCGAAAGCTCCGCCGCGCGACGCGCCTCAATCCTGCAGCATGCGCTTCAGGAGTTCGACTTCGTCGTTGAGCACATTGTCCTCGCCGATGAGCTTGTCGATCTTGCGCACGGCGTGGAGCACGGTGGTGTGGTCGCGACCGCCGAAGCGCCGGCCGATCTCGGGGAGGGAGCGCAGGGTCAGCACCTTCGACAGATACATCGCGATCTGGCGCGGCTTGACCACGGCGGCCGTGCGTCGCTCGGACAGGATGTCGGAGCGCGAGACGTTGTAGCGCGAGGCCACCAGCTTCTGGATGTCCTCGATCTTGATGCGCTTGGGCTCGCGGTTCTTCACCAGATCGCGGATCGCGGCCTCGGCGGTCTCCATGGTCACCGCCGCCCCCGTGAGGGTGGCATGGGCGAGCAGCCGGTTCACGGCGCCCTCGAGATCGCGCCCGTTGGCGGTGATCGCCCGGGCGACGTAGGTGGCGACCGTGGGCGAGACCTCGAAGCTCGGATGCGAGACCTGCACGGCGGCGAGCCGCGCCGAGAGGATCGAGGTGCGCAACTGCTCGTCGAGGGTGCCGATCTCGACCACGAGGCCGCCGGCGAGGCGCGAGCGGACCCGCTCTTCCAGGGCTTCGAGTTCGGTGGGCGGCCGGTCGGAGGCGACGACGACCTGGCGGCCGGCATCGATGAGGGCGTTGATGGTGTGGCCGAACTCGGCCTGGATCGACTTGCCCTGGATGAACTGCACGTCGTCGAGGATGAGGAGATCGATGGCGCGCAGGCGCTCCTTGAAGGCTAGGGCGTTCTGGGTCTTCAGGGCGTTGACGAAGCCGTACATGAAGCGGTCGGCGGTGAGGTAGATCACCCGGCGGCCGGAATCGCGGGCGGCGTGGCCGATGGCGTGCAGCAGGTGGGTCTTGCCCAGGCCGACCCCGGCATGGAGGTAGAGCGGGTTGTAGAGCGCGCCCTGGCCGTCGTGGCGGGCGACGCGCTCGCCGGCCGCATGGGCGAGGGCGTTGGAGCGGCCGACGACGAAGCTCGCGAAGGTCAGGCGGTTGTCGAGGGGCGCACCGTTGAGGTCGCCGGAGCCACCCTCGGCGCGGACCGGGGCGGAGACTTCCGAATCGGCTTCGCCCGGGGCGTGCATTCCGGAGCCGGCGGCCTGGAGACGAGCCAGGGGGCTTGGCGCCATCGCGGGCTTCGGAGCACTCGCGGCGGCGGCCGGACGGGCGGCGGGACCGCGCACCGAGACGTCGATGCGCGAGACCTCCTCGACCTCGCTGCGGAAGGTGTTCAGGACGCGGTCGATGTAGTGCGACTCGATCCAGCTCTTGAGGAAGCGGGTGGGCACCGTGAGGCGGGCCGTGGCGCCTGAGACTTCGAGCAGTTCGAGCCGGGCGAACCAGCTCGCGAACACGTCCTCGCCCAGTTCCGCCCGCAAGCGGCGCTTCACCCGAGCCCAGGCGGCCACCGGATCGGTCCCACCCACGCCGCTCATGCCCGTCTCGGGGTTGCCGGACACGCTACCGTCGACATGCATCATCGCTCTCCTCGCGCCGAGGACGGAGAGCCGCCGCCGGAACGTACGCACACTTGACTGACGTCGCGTCCCGCAAGCCATTCGCGGGACCCTGATGTTCGCGCCGGTGTCAATGGACCCACGGCACCTTTTGTCGATGAAAACAGCCTATCAACAATAAGCTACGGTTCTCCTAACAACGGGACTAATGGGGATAGCCAAATTTGCGCGAATTGCGACGAGGGCTTGGCGGGGTGAGTCGAGCCGGAGCCCCGACCTTGTGAACGGTTCATCCTCGACTCGGAGATGCACGGCTTTTGTGGCGTCTTCTCAAGCGATCGTTAAGTTACACTTGGCCTGCGCACGCCACAACATGGGAGATTCGGCAATATCGTTAACGAGACACTGCAGGTGGACGCATGTCGCGGTGTCACGACGGGATGGCGCATGGTCCAGGCTCGCCACCGGCGGCGCGAGAAGGGCAGCCGAAAACGAAGAAAGCCCGGCATCGCTGCCGGGCTTTCTTCGCAATGGGTCCTAAGGACGGAGGGTTAGGCGGCGAGCGCCTTGACCCGTGCCGCGAGGCGCGAGACCTTCCGGGACGCGTTGTTCTTGTGCACGATGCCGTGCTGAGCGGCCCGCATGATCTCGGGCTCGGCTTCCCGCAGGGCGGTCAGCGCGCTGGTCTGGTCGCCACCGGCAATGGCCTCTTCGACCTTGCGGACGAAGGTGCGCATACGGCTGCGGCGCGAGCGGTTCACAGCGGTCCGCTTCGCGATCTTGCGGGTCATTTTCTTGGCCGACACGGTGTTGGCCATGGGGCATCCTCATCACGTTTGAGGCGATCCCGACGGGCCCGCAGGCCGGAGTGTCGTATGATCGCGTGCAGGTTGTTCGGGCAATGGCGAAGCCGACGGACGGGGAAGACCGCGACCGTCGGCAATCCGCGCTCTATAGCCACGCACCGCCGATCCGTCAACGCGAGGGTTTTCGCAGCTACGGGGGCCGCGGGGCGATCATGCGCTTGATCGAAGCGCCATCCCGGCGAAAGGATGCCCTAACGATCGCTTTGGCAGACGCACGTGGAGGAACGATGACCGAAGACCCGGATGCGGGACGGATCGCGCGCCATCGCCCGCCCTCGGGCATGGCGAGCCCGCGCTTCTCGGGTGTCGCGAGCTTCATGCGCCTTCCGATCCTAGCCCCCGCCGAGGCCCCGGGCCGCATCGATATCGGCCTCGTCGGCATCCCGTTCGACGGGGCCACCACCAACCGGCCGGGTGCACGCCTCGGGCCGCGCGGCATACGCGAGGCTTCCACCGGCACCCGTGCGCGCAATGCGGCCACCGGGATCGCGCCCTACGATCTCGCCGCTTGCGCCGATCTCGGCGACGTCTGCGTCAACCCCATCGACGTCGCTGCGACCGCGGCACGGATCGAAGCGTTCTACGCGCCGCTGGCGGCCGCCGGCATCGTTCCCCTGGCCGTCGGCGGCGACCATTTCGTGACCTATCCGGTCCTGCGGGCGCTCGGCCGCGACCGGCCCCTCGGCCTCGTCCATATCGATGCCCACAGCGACACCGACGACGGCCAGTACGACGGCAGCCGGCTCACCCACGGCACGCCGTTCCGCCGGGCCATCGAGGACGGCGTCCTCGATCCTGGGCGCATGATCCAGATCGGCCTGCGCGGCAGCGTCGACGCCGCCGACGAACTCGACTGGGCGCGGGCGCAGGGCGTGCGGATCGTCCCCATGGACGAGGTCGCGATGAGGGGCCTGCCCGCGGTGGCGGCGGAGGCCCGCGCCGTGATCGGTGCCGGGCCGGCCTATCTCAGCTTCGACATCGATGCCCTCGATCCGGCCTACGCCCCCGGCACCGGCACGCCGGAAATGGGGGGCTTCACCAGTCGGGAGGCGCTGTTCCTCGTGCGGGCCTTGAGCGGCCTCGACTTCGTCGGGGCCGATCTTGTCGAGGTCGCCCCGCCCCTCGACCCGTCCGGCATCACGGCGCTGGCCGGCGCCACCCTGGCCTTCGAGATCCTGTGCCTCCTGGCCCAGGCCGTCGCGGCGCGCCGCAACTAGCGCGCTCCGGTTGACGCTGGCCCGCCCGGCGCAGACCCTGCGGTCGACGATTCGCGAAAGGCATTCTGCTTGGCATCCGAGATCACGCTCTACCATGCGCCCAACACCCGCTCGACGGGGGTGCGGATTCTCCTGGAGGAGCTCGGCGCGCCGCATCGGCTTCAGGTGATGAGCATGAAGGCCGGCGAGCACCGCGCGGCGGCGTACCTTGCCATCAACCCCATGGGGAAGGTCCCGGCCCTGACCCACGGCGACGCCCTCGTGACCGAGCAGGCGGCGATCTACCTCTACCTCGCCGACCTGTTCCCCGGGGTGGGCCTCGCCCCGGCTCCCGACGATCCCCTGCGCGGGCCGTACCTGCGCTGGATGGTCTATTACGGGTCGAGCTTCGAGCCGGCGGTCATCGACCGAGCGCTCCAGCGCGAAGCGGGTCCGCGCGCCATGTCGGCCTACGGCGACTTCGACACGGTGCTGGCGACCCTGCTGGGGGCTCTCTCCAGGGGACCCTACATCCTCGGCGAGCGCTTCACCGCCGCCGATGTTCTGTGGGGCACGGCGCTTGGCTGGACCACGAGTTTCAAGCTCGTTCCCGAGGAACCGGCGATCATGGCCTACATCGCCCGCGTCAACGGGCGGCCCGCCGCCGTCAAGATCGCGGCGGAGGAGGCCGATCTGGCGGCCCGGCACGAAGCCGCCCAGGCACAGGCCTGACAGCATTCAACCACGGGGAGACGAAACATGCGGATGATTTTCGTAAACCTCCCCGTGAAGGACCTCACGGTCTCACGGGCGTTCTTCGGCACCCTCGGGTTCGGCTTCGACCCGAACTTCTCCAACGACGCGGCCGCCTGCATGATCGTGGCGGAGAACATCTTTGTCATGCTGATGGTGGAGGGCCGGTTCCGGGATTTCATCACCGGGCCGATCAGCGACGCGAACACCGCCACGGAGGTGCTGACCTGCGTCTCGGCGGAGTCTCGCGAGGCGGTGGACACGATGCTGGCCCAGGCCCTGGCCGCCGGAGGCCGGCCGTGGAAGCCCGTGATGGATCACGGCTTCATGTATGCCTGTAGCTTCCAGGACCCGGACGGCCATGTCTGGGAGGCCGTCCACATGGACCCCGCCGCCTCGGACGGCTGAGGTCGTCAACCTGGGGGAAGGGCGGGCACGGTGCGCGACACGACCTCGGCGGCGGGCTTCTGCGTCCCAAGGTCGACCGGCCCAAAGGTGGCAAACAGGTGCATGCCGACCACGGGCGCGAAAACGAGGCTCATCATCACCGCCATGATGAGGGCGACGTTGGCATCGCGCTTTTTCTTCGGGGGCGATTTCGGCGCGGCCTTACGGGTGGACCGCGATGGTACGGCGCGGAGGCGAACGTCGCTCAGGGGAAGGAGGTTCGTACGAAAAGCGGCCGGAAAGGCAGAAAGCTTCAAGACGGTCATGGGCTCACCTCGTTCGACCGGTCACCGGGGGTCGATCGCGGGCGAGCCCGATCAGCGATCAGGCGTGACGCACGCGGACGGCCGAAGGCGGCACGGTCCATCGACTACTGTCGCTGGGCATTGGGTCAGTCAGATCCTATGGAGCCGCACGACCGGCACGAGGCGGAATCGGAGGCGACGCCGAAATGATGCCGGGAGACGGGTTAGTCAAGCGTTAACGCGCCAATACGCGCACGGGGTCCGCAGGTTTTTGCCGCACCGCGTCACGCCGGCAGCAACGCGGCGAAGCGGGCCACGAGGCGGCGCCCGACCTCATCCTTGTCGAGGGTCGGCCAGGTCTCGACGGAGCCGTCGCGTCCAACGAGGTGGACGGTGTTGTTCAGCCCACCCATGACGCCCCCGGCGGCCGAAACGTCGTTGGCGACGAGTAGATCGCAGCCCTTGCGGGCGATCTTCCGCTGCGCGTTGGCGAGCACGTCGTCGGTCTCGGCGGCGAAGCCCACCACGAGAGCCGGGCGCCCGCTCGCCCGGCCCGCGATGGTGGCGAGAATGTCGGGGTTCTCCACGAGGAGGAGGGGGGGCGGCTCGCTCCCGTCCTTCTTGATCTTGCGCGTGCCGACCTCCGCCGGGCGCCAGTCGCCGACGGCGGCCGTGAACACCGCAATGTCCGCCGGCAAGGCCGCCTCCACGGCGGCCAGCATGGCCCGCGCGGTCTCGACGGGAACCACATGCACGCCATCCGGATCGGGAATCGCGACCGGGCCAGAGATCAGGGTGACGTCGGCTCCCGCCGCCGCAGCCGCGGCCGCAATGGCGTGTCCCTGGCGGCCGGACGAGCGGTTGGCGAGGTAGCGCACGGGATCGATGGGCTCGTGGGTCGGCCCCGAGGTCACGAGGACGCGCCGTCCCGCGAGAGGACCGGCCGGTGCGCGCCCGGACACGGTCCGTCCGGCAAGGAAACCGAACCCGCCGGGTCGCTCGCCCTCGGCCAGCATCGCCTCCACGGCGGCGGCGATCTCCGTCGGTTCGGCGAGGCGCCCGGGCCCGAACTCGGCCTCCGCCATAGCGCCGTCATTGGGCCCGACCACGCGCACGCCGTCGCCCATGAGCGTCGCAAGGTTGCGCCGTGTCGCCGGGTGCTGCCACATCCGCACGTTCATGGCCGGGGCTATGAGGATCGGCAGGGTGGTGGCGAGCAGCACCGTGGCGGCCAGATCCGAGGCTTCGCCGGTTGCCATCCTGGCCATCAGGCTCGCGGTAGCGGGCGCGACCACGATGGCGTCGGCGTCGCGGGCAAGCTTGATGTGGCTGATATCGGCCTCCTCCGCCCGGTCGAACAGGTCCGTATGCGCACGCTCGCCAGCGAGCGCGGCGGCGGCCAGCGGCGTCACGAATTCCTGCGCGCCCTTGGTGAGGAGGGGACGCACCTGGGCCCCACGCTCGCGCAGGCGGCGGATAAGGTCGAGGGACTTGTAGGCCGCGATGCCGCCGCCGATCACGAGGAGGATGCGGCGGTTCTCGAGCGAACGGGGCTTGGAGGCGGTGGTCATGGGACACTCATGGGCCGGGCGCGGGCCGGAGCCCGATGCTCTCCATACACCCGAACCGCCCCGGACGCAGGCTACCTCAGGCCGGGGGCCTCGACGCCTGCGCGAGACGGGCGGGGGCCTGGGTCGCCCCCATGGACTGGGCCATCTCGGCGGCGGTGAGCCCGGCCCCGTCGCGCCGGTCCGGGTCGGCGCCATGGGCTAAGAGCAGGTCGATGATCGCGACGCGGTCGAACATCGCGGCCGTCATCAGGGCTGTGCGGGTACCGTCGCCGGTGCCGTCCACGAGGGCACCGTGTGCGAGGAGCAGTTCGGTCATGGCGATATCGCCCTTGAACGCGGCCCCGGCCAGGGGCGTCTGGCCCCGGTCGTTGGCGAGTTCCGGGTCGCCGCCATGTTCGAGGATCGCCTGCGCAGCCTCGGCCTGGCCGTTATAGGCGGCGAGCATGAGCAGGCTGTCGCCCTTGTCGTTGCGCAGGTTCGCCGGCATGCCCTGACCGAACAACTCGGCGAGTTCCCGGGCATGGCCCAGACGGGCGAACTGAAACACCTTCCCGGCGAAGGCGAGGGTGGCGTCGTCGAGTTCGGGCTTTGCGGGGGTCTGAGGCTGCATCGGGGTCCGTCCGGTCTCGTGTCCAGCGTGATCTGGGTCCCGAGCCCCGGCCTGTCCAGCCGGGGACGGTGTTCCGGTCACCTACGGGATCACCCGCTCGGCCCGGAGCCGCGAGAACAGGTCGAAGAAGGCGTCGTCGCTGGGCTGGTAGTCGAGGAAGCCGAGGCGGCGGCTGCGGCTCATGTCGGTGACGACCTCGATGGGCCGGCCAAGGTCGGCATCCGTGTGCCAGGGCGAGGCGAGGCGGTCGAGATCCGGCTCGACGAGCCCGTGCCGGGCAGCAAGTTCGCGCCACAGGGGGGCCGCACCCGACATCTGCTGCTCAAGGGGCATCGCCTCGCCGGAATAGGGCGCCGGCTGAACGCCGAACCACTCCGCGATGCGGCTCCACATCCACGACCACCGGAAGACATCGCCGTCGACGACGTTGAATGCCGTGCCGGCGGCAGCCCGGGTGGTCGAGGCCCAAGCGAGGTGACGGGCAAGCAGGCGCGCATCGGTCACGTCGGTGAGCCCGTTCCATTGCTGGGCCGAGCCCGGAAACACGAACGGCCGTCCGGTCTCACGGCACAGGGTGGCGTAGCAGGCCAGCGTCACGCCCATGTTCATGGCGTTGCCCAGCGCATAGCCGATGATGGTGTGCGGCCGGTGCACGCTCCAGGTGAAGCCACGCCGGGCAGCGGCGGCAAAGACTTCGTCTTCCTGCACATAGTAGAAATTCTCGACGGGCAGGCGATCCTGATCCTCGCGGAACGGGGTCTGGGGCAGGGTGCCCTTCCCGTAGGCCTCGAACGGGCCGAGATAGTGCTTCAACCCCGTCACCAGGGCGACGTGGGCCAGAGGTGCGTGGTCGAGGGCGCCGAGAAGGTTGCGGACCATGGCGCCGTTGACCCGGCAATTCTCGGCTTCGGTCTCCTGCCGCATCCAGGTGGTGATGAAGACGTGGGTCGGGCGTATCTCGGCCAGGGCCGCTCTCAAGGCGTCCGGATCGGTGAGGTCGGCCGCGACCGGGGTGACGCCTGGGCTCTGCACGGGCCGGCGGGCAAGGCCGTGAACGTCCCAGCCGGTTTCGACGAGGTGGCGGGCGAGGTTGTTGCCGACGATGCCGCTGACACCGGCGATGAGGGCCGTTCCGGTCATGAACTCACTGCTCCATGGCCGTGAAGGCGGCCCGCCGGATCAACGGTTTCGACGGCGGGCCGTTCGCCCGCGCACGTGAGCCATGTGCGCGTTGCAGGGGCGAACGCTGCGGTGGAGATGCCATCGGGGCGCGAACCCTTCCCGGCCCCCGTCGAAAGGCCCATATCTCATCCATGGCCGCCCCGAACAAACCGCGCTCCTCCACCGTCACGGGTTCCCCCCCCAAAAGCTCACAATCCAGGGGCTCCCCGAAGGCGTCGAAACCCGAGCTTCAGCCCCTCGACGAGCATCTCGCCGCCCTGCTGAGCCCGGCCCTGAACCGTAATCGCCTGCCGGTTGTGGAGAACACCGCGCCGCCCGCCCCCGCCCGGCCTGGCCGCCCGAAGAAAGCGATCGCGAAACCCGCATCCGCGAAGGGGTTCGGCGAGGCGCCCCAGGCGGCCTTCACGCATGACGCGGCCGAGGTCGATCCCCGCCTCGCCCAGGCTCTGGGCCTGACCCCGCCGGAGGACGGCCCGGCTCCGGAGGGACTGGCCGACGATGGCGACGCGTCGCTCGCCACCGACGGCGTCTCGGCCACGGTGGACGCCCTGTCGCGCCTCCTCACCGAGGGCAACCCTCTATTCAAGGACGGCAAGAACTGGGCGCCGCACCGACCGGAACGGCCGAAAAAATCCGAGGGCGGCGTGCCGTTCCGCCTCCAGTCCGAGTTCGAGCCGGCGGGCGACCAGCCCCGCGCCATCGCCGAGCTCGTGGACGGGGTCAAGAAGGCGGAGCGCGATCAGGTGCTGCTCGGCGTCACCGGCTCGGGCAAGACCTTCACAATGGCCAAGGTCATCGAGGCGACGCAGCGTCCGGCCCTGATCCTCGCCCCGAACAAGACCTTGGCGGCGCAGCTCTACGGTGAGTTCAAGAGCTTTTTCCCCGACAACGCGGTGGAGTATTTCGTTTCGTACTACGACTACTACCAGCCCGAAGCCTACGTGCCGCGCTCGGACACCTTCATCGAGAAGGAATCGTCGATCAACGAGCAGATCGACCGCATGCGCCACGCCGCCACCCGCGCCCTGCTGGAGCGCGACGACGTGATCCTCGTGGCCTCCGTCTCGTGCATCTACGGCATCGGTTCGGTGGAGACCTACACCGCCATGTCGTTCACGGTGTCGCTGGAGGAGAAGATCGAGCAGCGCCAGCTCGTAGCCGACCTCGTAGCGCTCCAGTACAAGCGCATCCAGTCGGATTTCGCCCGCGGCACCTTCCGGGTGCGCGGCGACGTCATCGAACTCTGGCCCGCCCACTTGGACGATCGCGGCTGGCGCATCGGCCTGTTCGGCGACGAGGTCGAGTCGATCACCGAGTTCGACCCGCTCACCGGCAAGAAGATCAACGACCTCAAATTCGTGAAGGTCTACGCCAACTCCCACTACGTCACGCCGCGCCCGACCCTCCAGCAGGCGGTGAAGGGCATCAAGACCGAGCTGAAGCTGCGGGTGGACGAGTTGACGAAGATGGGCCGCCTCATCGAGGCCCAGCGCATCGAACAGCGCTGCACCTTCGACATCGAGATGATCGAGGCCACGGGCGCCTGCAACGGCATCGAGAACTATTCCCGCTACCTGACGGGACGCAAGCCCGGCGAGCCGCCCCCGACCCTGTTCGAGTACCTGCCCGACAACGCCCTCGTCTTCACCGACGAGAGTCACGTCACGGTTCCGCAGATCGGCGGCATGTACAAGGGCGACTTCCGCCGCAAGGCGACGCTGGCCGAATACGGCTTCCGCCTGCCGTCCTGTCTCGACAACCGCCCGCTGCGGTTCGAGGAATGGGACGCCATGCGGCCGCAATCGATCCACGTCTCGGCGACTCCGGCGAAGTGGGAGATGGAGCAGACCGGCGGCGTCTTCGCCGAGCAGGTCATCCGCCCCACGGGCCTCGTCGATCCGGTCATCGAGATCAGGCCCGCCCGCAGCCAAGTGGACGATCTGCTGGGCGAGGTCCGCGAAGTCGCCCAGGCCGGCTACCGGACGCTCGTGACCACGCTGACCAAGCGCATGGCCGAGGATCTCACCGAATATCTGCACGAGAACTCCGTGCGCGTGCGCTACATGCACTCGGACATCGACACCCTGGAGCGTATCGAGATCATTCGCGACCTGCGCCTCGGCGCCTTCGATGTCCTCATCGGCATCAACCTCCTGCGCGAGGGCCTCGACATCCCCGAATGCGCCCTGGTCGCGATCCTCGACGCCGACAAGGAGGGCTTCCTGCGATCGGAGACCTCGCTCGTCCAGACCATCGGACGCGCGGCCCGCAACGCGGAGGCGCGCTGCATCCTCTACGCCGACAACATCACCGGCTCCATGGAGCGGGCGATGGCCGAGACCGAGCGGCGCCGGACGAAGCAGCTCGCCTACAACGTCGAGCACGGCATTACGCCCCAGAGCGTGAAGCGCGGCATCTCCGACATCCTCTCGAGCGTGTTCGAGGGCGACCATGTCCAGGTCGATACGGGGCTCGCCAAGAACGCCGCCACCATCGGCCACAACTTCAAGGCGGTGATGGCCGACCTCGAGAAGCGCATGCGCACGGCCGCCGCCGACCTCGACTTCGAGGAGGCCGCGCGCCTGCGCGACGAGCTCAAGCGCCTCCAGGCGACGGAGCTCCTCGTCTCCGACGATCCGATGGCGCGCCAGGGCGACGTCGAACGCGAGGCGGGACGCTACGGCGCGAAGCAGAGCCGCATCTCGAAGCCGACCCTCGACAACATGGGGCCGGGCACCGACCGCGAACTGCCCGTAGGCACCGCCCCGCCGCAATGGCAGGAGCGTCCCAAGGCTCGCTCGACGCAGGGGCTCGGTGGGCAGAAGCCGAAATACAAGGGTGGGGGCGGGCGCAAGAAGGGCTGAAGCGGGGGAGGGGAACCAGCCCGGCCCGGCCGGGCTTGGTGCAGCAGATGGCGCCCCCGCGCAGGCGCCGAGCCCGTCCTCCCACGGAGATCGTCTTGCTCATGACCACCACCTCCGCCCGCCGGCGCCATGCCCTGCGGCCCCGCGCCGGCACCGCGGCGACCGGCCTGTTCGTTGCCGGCCTCGCCGTCTCGGCCGCCTTCGGCATGCTCATCACGCCCCTCGGCGGCCAGCCCGCCGTGGCACAGTCGGTCGCCAACCCCAACGATCAGCCCACTCCCGCTACGCTGCCGTCACGCGATGCCCGCGCGGCGGAGCGGCCCACCGGACAGGTCTCGCCGCCGAAGGCCATCGACCACTCGGCCGCGGTCGTCGGATCGAGCGGAAAGCGGACCAATCCCCTCGATCACTTGCCCGACCGGGACCGCGCCGCCACCGGCGGCAGCCAACAACGGTAGGCCGACACGTCCACGCAGCACGGGAGAAACGATCATGGGCCTCCTCGATCAAGTCATTGGCGGCGTTCTCGGACAGGTTCTGGGCGGCGGCAGACCCGAACAGGGCGGCGGGCAGGGCGGCGGAGCCGGTGGCGGCATGGGCAATCTCTCGCCCATCGTGCAGGCCCTCCTGATGCTCCTGATGTCCAAGGGCGCCGGGGGCCTCGGCGATCTTCTGGGCGGCAGCGGCCGCCCCCACCGTGATGATTCCCAAAGCGGGCATGGGTCGGGCGGGCAGGCCCCCGGCGGCTACGACGATGGTGATCTCGGCGGCTTCGGGCACGATCGCGGACGAGAGTATGACCGGGGGGGCGGTGCCGAGCCGCGCGGCCGCCAGGAGGGTGATTTCAGCGATCTCTCGGGGATGCTCGATGGACCGGGGGAGCGGGGTACGGCAGATGGCGGCGGTGGAACGACCGAGCGCGATCCGGGTGCCGGCCCCTACGCCCGGCTCGACCGCGAGCCTGGTGACGGTGAGACTGGCCTCGACGGACTGATCGACCGGTTCCAGCGCGGTGGTCTCGGCGACATGATCGAATCCTGGATCGGCTCCGGTGAGAACCGTCCGGTCCAGCCCCGACAACTCGCGGACGCCCTCGGTTCCGACACCGTCGATGCCCTTGAGCAGCGCACCGGCCTGCAACGCGACGATCTCCTGTCGCAGCTGGCGCAAGCTTTGCCGCAGGTGATCGATCGACTGACGCCGCAGGGCCGGCGCCCAACGGGCGAGGATACCCGAGGGTGGTAGCAACATCCGGCGCCCATCGGACGCCGGCGAGACACCCCTATCCGGCCGCGCGGGTCCTGAACGCGCGGTCGAAACGCATCCCCGGCTCGTAGCATCGGAAGGTGTTCCGGCCGGCTGCCTTTGCACGATACAGGGCGAGATCGGCGTGCCGGCACAGGGTGTCGGCGTCTCCGCCATCCTGCGGAGCCCGGGCGATTCCGACGCTGGCCCCGACGATCACTCGTTCGCCGTCGAGGTCGATCGGTTGGCGGATGGCCTCGATGAGCCGCTGAGCGAGTTGCTGCGGATCCTCGGGCCTGTCCGTACCGGCCTGAATCACGGTGAACTCGTCACCGCCGACCCGCGCCACGGTATCCGACTGCCGGACGAGCCCCTTCAGACGATCGGCGACCCGGCACAGGAGCCGGTCCCCGGCTTGGTGACCAAGACCATCGTTGACCGCCTTGAAGCGGTCGAGGTCCAGATACAGCACGGAAAACCCATCTTTCCCCCGTCGATTCGCTGTGAATGCCTCGATCAGGCGCTCCCGGAACAGGGTCCGATTGGCGAGATCCGTGAGGGCGTCGTGCCGGGCCATGTGACCGATACGGCGGGCCGCTTCCTCGCGTTCGGAGATATCACGTACGGCCGCGACGTATCCGGTCGGGTGCCCATCCGTGGCATCGCGGGTGAGATTGAAGGTCACCTCGACCCAGACCCAGGACCCGTCCTTGCGGCGGTAGCGCTGGCGGGTCACCGCACGGGCGGTCCGTCCCTCCCCGAGGGTGGTCAGGACGCGTGCGTAGGCCTCGGCATCGTCGGGATGGATCTGGTCCATCGGCATCGTTCCGACGAGTTCGTCGGGATCGTAGCCCAGCAGGGTCCGGGACGCCGGGGAGACGTAGTGGCGGCGGGTGTCGAGACCCGAGCGGACGATCATGTCGGACGTGTTCTCGGCAAGCAGCCGGTAATGCGCCTCGCTCTCGCGCAGTCGCGCTTCGGTCCGGTGCAGGGTCAGTTGCGCCGCGACCACAGCGGCGAGATCGGCTAGTTGCGCCTCCTCCACGGCGGAGAACCCGCGCGGAACGGTCCCGAGGACGCAGACGGTACCGATGCGGATGCCGGGCGCCAGAATGATCGGGGCCCCGGCATAGAAGCGGATCTGCGGCCCACCGGTGACCAGGGGGCTGCCGGAAAAGCGTGGGTCCCTTGTCGCATCCTCGACCACCAGCACGTCGTCCGTCAGGATCGTGTAGGTGCAAAACGAATCCTGCCGGGGACTACCTTCCCCGCCGACGCCGCACTTCGCCTTGAACCATTGCCGATCCGCTTCGACGAGGGTGACGGTGGCCATCGGCAGGCCGAACAAGGCGCAGGCTGTGCGGCAGACGGCATCGAAGCGCACCTCGGGCGGCGTGTCGAGAATGGCAAGTTCGTGCAAGGCGGCGAGCCGCTCCGCTTCATTGCCGGGACGTGGGTACATGCGTGCTCCGAAGCCCTCGGTGTCTTAGGCGACTGGTCGGATCTGGGTCGACCTCTGATGATGATTAGACACCGGGCCTTAACAGAACCCTCGCCGTCCGCAGACTTGACGAACGGGGGCGGCTAAAAGCCAAGTTCTCAAAGCTCGACCTTGGATTTCACGGGTATTTTCGATGAACCGGACAACCCCTCCGGGTGACGCTGACAAGTCGCGCAGTAGAATGTCGACCGGCCCGACTGGGTGATCCGTTCGATGCATCCACCACATCCTATCGTGCGGCACGCTTCTCCAGCGCGATCATACACGCGAAACGCATGCTGGAACGCGCCGGAACTTCCGTCCGTCTGTGCATAGTCTCGCAAGGTGGATCCCCCGGCGGCCACCGCCTCCGTGAGAACCTGAGGGATGACCTTTGCCAGGAGACGCGCCTTCGAGGACGGGCGTCCATCGGGCCCGGCCAGCCGTCCGGCAGGCATTTCCGGGTGCAGTCCCGCCCGGTGCAAGGCTTCGCAGACGTAGATGTTCCCGAGACCCGCGATGAGGCGCTGATCGAGGAGGGCGGCCTTCAGGGGCGTGATCTTGTGGCGGAACAGCCGTGCCACGGCCTCCGGCGTCAGGGCGTCGCTCAAGGGTTCGAGACCCATGGCGGCGAAGTGCCGGCATGTCGCCAGGTCGGCGCTGGGCACGAGGTCCATGAAGCCGAAGCGGCGGGCGTCGTTGTAGGTCACGGTGGCACCGTTCGACAGGGCCATGACCACATGGTCGTGCTTTGGGGCGCCCTGCGCCCCGTCGAGGTAGAAATCGCCCGGCGAGAGATTGCGGCCGTCCGGCATCGCCACGTCGAAGCGCCCGCTCATGCCGAGGTGAAGAATCAGCGACTCGCCGGAATCGAGGCCGGCCACGAGGTATTTGGCCCGCCGGTCGAGGGCCAGGACCGTCCGTCCCTCCAAACGCTCGACGAAGCTTTCGGGGAAGGGAAAGCGCAGGTTCGGCCGGCGCAGGGTGACGCGGGCGAACCGGGCACCCACCATGGCTGGGGCGAGACCGCGGCGCACGGTCTCGACTTCGGGCAGTTCGGGCATGGCTCTCCGGCGCGTGGCGTCCAAGACTTGGGCGGGATGCGGTGCTGGCGAACATGGCGATCCGCCCCGCCTTTCGCTATGACGCTCAACCCGAGAGGTGAGGTTCATGAGTCACGCCGAGCGTTCCCCCCCCGACGAGAGCACGCATTTCGGTTTCGAGCAGGTGGCGCTCGGCGAGAAGCAGGCGCGCGTCGACGATGTGTTCCGGTCCGTCGCGAAGCGCTACGACCTCATGAACGACCTCATGTCGGGCGGCCTGCACCGGGCCTGGAAGTCGCAGCTCATCTCGATGCTGCGCCCGCCGCGCAACCGCCCGTTCCATCACCTCGACGTGGCCGGCGGCACCGCCGACATCGCCTTCCGGGCGCTGGAGGCCGGCGGCCCTGCGACGCACGTCACCGTGCTCGACATCAACGAGGCCATGCTGCGCGTCGGGGCAGAGAGGGCGGGAAACCGCTTCACCGGGCGCATCGACTTCGTCACCGCCAATGCGGAAGCCTTGCCGCTGCCGTCGGAGCAGTTCGATGCCTACACCATCGCGTTCGGCATCCGGAACGTGCCGCGTATCGATGTCGCCCTGGCGGAAGCCCACCGGGTCCTCAAGCCCGGCGGGCGCTTCCTGTGCCTCGAATTCTCGAAGGTGGACCTGCCTGTCCTCGACCGGATCTACGACGCTTATTCGTTCCACGTCATCCCACGCCTCGGCTCGAAGGTGGCGGGCGATGCCGAATCCTACCGCTACCTCGTGGAATCCATCCGCAAGTTCCCGAGCCCGGGACGCTTTTCCGGCATGATCGAGGCCGCCGGTTTCCGCCATGTGAGCCACCGGCCCCTGTCGGGCGGCATCGTGGCGATCCATTCGGGCTGGAAGGTCTCGTGAGCGCAGCGGGCCGGGCGGCGTTCGGCCCCCAGGAAACGACGATGCGAGACAGAGATCGGCGGATGGCCTGATGCTCCGCTCCCTCGTCCGCGGCGCCCATGTGGGTTTCGTCCTCGCCCGCGAGGGCGGCCTGTCCCTCGTCGATTCCCGCGACCTGCCGCCTCACCTGCGCTTCGCCCTCCGGGTCGGACGGATGCTGGAGCGCCGCGGCCTCGGAACCGGGGCCGCCCCTCTGCAGCGGGCGCTGACCCGGCTCGGGCCGTCCTACGTCAAGTTCGGGCAGTTCCTCGCCACCCGGCCCGACATCGTCGGCATGCATGCCGCGCGCGATCTCGAGACCCTGCAGGACCGGGTGCCGCCCTTCCCGCAGGAAGTGGCTCTCCAGGTCGTCGAGGCGGCGTTCGGCAAGCCGGTTTCCTCCCTGTTCGTCTCGTTCAGCCCGCCCATCGCGGCGGCCTCCATCGCCCAGGTCCACAAAGCGCACGTCATCGACCCGGACGGCGCCGAGCGGGTGCTCGCCGTCAAGATCATGCGGCCGGGGGTGCGCGAGCGCTTCCAGCGCGATCTGGAAGTCATGCGGTTCCTCGCCCGCATCGTCCACGCCCTGTCGCCGGAAGCCGAGCGCCTGCGCCCGCGCGAGGTGGTGGAGATCCTGGCCCGCTCCGTCACCATGGAGATGGATTTCCGCCTCGAGGCGGCGGCCATGTCGGAGCTCGCCCATAATACGAAGGACGATGCCGATTTCCGGGTGCCTCGGCCCGATTGGGAACTCACCGCCCGCGACGTCCTGTCGAGCGAGTGGATCGAGGGCATCCGCCTCAACGACCGGGCCGCCATCGTGGCCGCCGGACACGACCCGCGGGCGCTCGGACGCGCGGTGATCCAGTCGTTCCTGCGCCACGCCATCCGGGACGGCTTCTTCCACGCCGACATGCATCCCGGGAACCTGTTCGTCGATCCGACCGGCACCCTGGTGGCGGTGGATTTCGGCATCATGGGCCGCCTCGGGCATCCTGAGCGGCGCTTCCTCGCCGAGATCCTGCTCGGCTTCATCCTGCGCGACTACAAGCGCGTGGCGCAGGTGCATTTCGAGGCCGGCTACGTGCCCGCGCACCATTCCGTGGACGATTTCGCCCAAGCCATCCGCGCCATCGGTGAGCCGATCCATCAGCGCCGGGCCGACGAGATCTCCATGGCCAAGGTGCTGACCCTGCTGTTCGACATCACCGCCCTGTTCGACATGCGGACCCGCACGGAGCTGGTGATGCTCCAGAAAACCATGGTGGTGGTGGAGGGCGTCGCCCGCTCGCTGGATCCTCAGCTCGACATGTGGACCGGGGCCGAGCCCGTGGTACGCAGCTGGATCGCCCGCAATCTCGGCCCACTGGGCCGCATCGAGGGTGTGGGGCGCGCAGCCCTGACGCTGACCGACGTCATCTCGGACCTGCCCGATCTGGCCCAGCGCCTGCGCCGCATCCTCGTACGCCTCGACGAATCGGGAACCGGGAATGCCGACCGCCTCGACGCCTTCGCGCGTGCCACAAGACGGCGCGCCATCTGGTCGACACTGGCCCTATGGGGCATCGCCGTCGGCGCACTGGTGATGGCCTTCCGCTGACGTGTCGGCCCGGTTCGCCGGGCCGATGGAACGGAATCCGGGCGCCACCCCTTTGCTTGTGCGCAAGGGTGTCCGGAGGGGCTGCGTGGCGAACGAACTGTCCCGGCCCGGCCGCCGTGCGGTGATGATGGGTCTTGGCGCGGCGGCGGCGCTGATTCCGCAGGCTCACGCGGCCGGAGGCCTTGCCCGCCTCACCCTCTGGCCGGATCTACCGCCGGGCGGCGGCGGACCGTCGGGGCCCCAGGTCGAGGATGGCAGCGGCGCGGTATCGAACGTTTCCACCCCGGTCCTCGAAGTCTTCCTTCCGCAGAAGCCCAGCGGCGCGGCGGTGCTCGTCGCGGGCGGCGGCGGGTACCGCCGCATCGGCCTCGTGAAGGAGGCCTATCCAGCGGCCTACCTTTTGGCGTCGCAGGGCATCACGGCCTTCGTGCTGACGTACCGGCTCCCGAGCGAGAACTGGGCCGACGGTCCCGTCGTCGCGATGCAGGACGGACAGCGCGCCCTGCGGGTGATTCGCGCCAATGCCGAGCGGTTCGGCCTCGATCCCGGCCGCATCGGCGTGATGGGCTTCTCGGCCGGTGGCCACCTCTGCGGCATGGTCGCGGCCCGCTCCACCTTCCGCGCCTACGCACCCGTCGACGCCGTCGACGAACTCTCGGCGCGGCCTGATTTCGCGGCGCTGATCTATCCCGTCGTGAGCCTGCAGCCCCCCTTCGACACCACGAACACTCGCCGGTCCCTCGTCGGAGAGACGCCGCCGCCCGAGGCGCGCGCGGCCTGGTCGCTTCACACCCATGTCGGCCCCGATTGCCCATCGATCTTTCTCGTGCAGGCGGACGACGATCGGGTGGTCAATCCCCAGCAAAGCCGTATCCTCGACGAGGCGTGCCGGGGGGCCAAGGTCATGGTGGAATATCATCGGTTCGCCGTCGGCGGGCACGGCTTCGGCATCGGCAGCGCCGAGGCGTCCGTCGCCCTCTGGCCCCGGCTCTACCGGCTCTGGCTCACGAGCCTGTCGGTGATGCGCTGACCGGTCTCGGTCCCGCTACGGTGGACGCTCCACCGCGCCGGGCCCCGAACGTCGTCCTCTCGCCCTCACCGCCGCGAAGCCGCGACGCACGCATCGACGTGATCCGCGGCCTCGCCCTGCTGACGATCTTCATCGATCACATTCCGCGCAACGCGCCGGCCCTGCTCACCCTCCACAATTTCGGATTCTCCGATGCGGCCGAGATCTTCGTTCTGCTGGCTGGCTACTCCGCGATGGTGGCCTATGGCGGCCTGTTCCGGCGCGCGGGCACCAGAGCCACGCTCACGCGCATCGGGTGGCGCTGCCTGAAGATCTACCTGTTCCAGGCGGGGCTGCTCCTGGCGACGCTGCTCATCGTGCGGGTCTGGATGGACCTCACCGGCCTCGTCCCGCGCTTCGGGGTGCGGGCGCTCCTCGACATGGGCCTGCTGCCGGGGGCCGTGCGCGGGCTGATGCTCAACGCTCTGCCGAACTACCTCGACATCCTGCCGCTCTACATCCTGCTGCTGGGGTTGTTTCCGCTGATCTATGCGGGCCTGCGACGCACTCTGTGGGGCACCCTCGGCCTCTCGGGCCTGATCTGGCTCGCCGCGAACGTCGACCACACGCTCAACCTCCCCAACGCGGCTGCCGTGGACGACGGATGGTACTTCAACCCGTTCGCGTGGCAGTTCCTGTTCGTGATCGGCGCCGCCCTCAGCGTCGCGGTCCAGGCGCGCGACGGACTCCTGCCTCGGCATTCGCTTCTCACCGCCGCGGCTTGGATCTACCTGCTGTGCGCCCTGCTGCAGGCGTTTCCCTGGGGGGATTGGGGCCTGCCCGACCTGCGGCCCCTCGCCATGAGCCCGCCGGACAAGAGCCGCGTCGCGCCCCTGCGCCTCCTCCACATCCTGGTCCTGACGAGCCTTGTCTTCGCCTCGCCGGCCGTCATGCGGCTCTCCGGGCTACGCTGGCTTCGACCGTTCGATGCCTGCGGCCGGAACTCCCTGGAAATCTTCGCGGCCGGCTGCATGGCGGCCCTCATCGGCCGGATCCTGTACCGGACCTTCGAACCGGTCTGGCCCCTTCAGATCGCAGTCAACCTCGGCGGTCTCGCGCTGATGCTCGGCCTCGGCCTTGCCCTCGACGCGAGGGCGCGCCGCCGTACATTGCGATAGGGATCGGACCGTTGCATCCGTGACGGGGCACGCGGGTGACGCAGTCGCCCTCAGGAATATGGGACGAGGAGAACGCCATGGTCCGCCGCACCACCCGCCGGCTGCTCGCCGTCCCGTTCGTCCTCGCGAGCCCCCTGATCGTCGCGGGCCTCGCCCCGTGTGTGGCCGAGGATTGGCCGATGTTCGGCGGCGACCACACCAACCGCCACTTCTCGGGCCTCACCGCCATCGACACCGGCAACGTCGGGCGCCTGCGCCCGGCCTGGATCTTCCAGACCGGCATCACCGGTTATTTCCAGGCCGAGCCCGTGATGGTGGACGGCACCCTCTATGTCTCGACGACGCAGAACCACGTCGCGGCCCTGGACGCGAAGACCGGCGCCGTGCGCTGGACCTACGTCCACAAGGCCCGCACGGAGAAAATTTTCGGGCCGCCCTCGAACCGTGGGGTCGCGGTCGCGGACGGCCTCGTGTTCGAGGCCACCATGGACGGGCGCGTGATCGCGCTGGATGCCAAGACCGGCAAAGTGGTGTGGGACCACGAGGCCGTGCGCCCGGAGGAGGGCGAGTCCGAGACCGCATCGGCCCTGGCGGGCACCCTGGGGGCCGGCACCGTCCAGGGATCGAGCCGGCTCGGCTTCAAGATGCCGCCCCTGGTGGCGAACGGCCTCGTCATCGTCGGCGTGGCCGGGGCCGGCTACGGCCTCCATGTCGAGGACGAGAAGGGCGGCCTCGACGGCGGCGCCGTCGTGGGCATCGAGGGCGGCTACGGCCGGCGCGGATGGCTCGCCGCCTACGACGCGAAGACCGGGGCGGAGCGCTGGCGCTGGTACGTCACCAAGGCCGACGGCTGGGAGGGCGGGTTCGTCGACAGGACCCCCGACGGGGTGCCGCTTCACCGCGACATCGCTGCCGAGAAGGCCGCCGCCCCGGCCCACCGGGATGCCTGGAAGGTCGGCGGCGGATCGCTGTGGATGACCCCGGCCTACGATGCCGACCTCGGCCTGATCTACGTCGGCACCGGCAACCCGGCGCCGCAGAATTTCGGCCTCTCGCGACCGGGCGACAACCTCTACACCATGAGCCTCGTCGCCCTCGACGCGGCCACCGGCCAGCTGCGCTGGTACTACCAGCAGGTGCCCCACGACGAGTGGGGCTACGATGTGGCGAGCCCGCCCTTCCTCCTCGACCACACCACCCCGACGGGCCCGGTGAAGGCCGTGGCGCAGGCGAGCAAGACCGGCTGGCTCTACGTCCACGACCGCGCGGACGGAAAGCTGCTGACCCGCTCAGCGCCCCTCGTCACCCAGAAGAACCTCTACGCCCCACCGACGCCCGCCGGTACGGTGGTGAGCCCGGGGCCGCTGGGCGCCATCTCCTGGCACCCCGTCGCCTACGACCCCTTGGCCGCCACCGCCTACGCCCAGGTCCGGCACGGGGCGACGACCTACGTGGTCCGGACGGTGCCGGCCTCGGGGAACCGCCCGGCCATCCGCTACACCGAGACCACGGAGGCCAAGGGCGAGCCCTCGTTCAGCACCCTCACGGCCGTGGATCTGGCCCGCGAAGGTGCGATCAAATGGTCGGTGAAAGCGGGGAGCCGCCTCTCCGGGGGGACCCTGGCAACCGCCGGCGGCTTGGTCTTCTCGGGCGAGGAAGACGGCCACCTCGACGCTCACGATGCGAAGACGGGGGCGATCCTGTGGCGCTTCCAGTGCGGCGCCGGCATCGGCGGCCCGCCGATTACCTACGCGTTGGACGGCCGGCAATACGTCGCCGTGGCGGCGGGGGGCGCGTCGTTCACCAAGGGGTCGGGTTTCGGCACCGGCGACGCCCTGGTGGTGTTCACCCTGCCGGAGTGATCGTACGGTCCGCGGCGCGCGGCTTGCGACGGGCTGCCTCCTTCGCCACCGGATCGACACCATGTCCCGCCGCGACCCCGCCCCCCATCCGACCCATCAGCCGACGGATCGGGGGCCACCGGTGATCCGAACCATCGCCATGCCGGCCGATACCAATCCGGCCGGCGACATCTTCGGCGGCTGGCTCATGGGCCAGATGGATCTCGCCGCCGGCAACGTCGCGGCCCGGCGCTCGCGGGGCCGTTGCGCCACCATCTCGGCCGAGGCGATGACCTTCCACAGCCCGGTCTTCGTCGGCGACGAAGTCAGCATCTACGCCTGGATTGTGAAGGTCGGGCGCACCTCCATGCGCATCCAGGCCGAGGTCTGGCGCCGCGAGCGCGAGGGCGAGGTGACCATGAAGGTCACCGAGGGGCTGTTCACCTTCGTGGCCATCGGACCAGACCGGCGCCCGCGCCCGATTCCACCGGAAGAGAACTGATGCCGAGCCGTCGCGATCTGCTGAGGGTCGGCGCCCTCGCTTTGGCGGCCGGGCCGGTCTCGGCGGCGGCCCGGGGGGCGTGGGCGGCCGATGGCCTCAACGCGGCGGCGGCACGCAAGGGCATCGCCTACGGTTCCGCCGTGAACATCACACCCCTGCGCCAGAATCCCGCCTACGGACGGGCGCTTGCCCGGGAATGCGGGGTCCTGGTGCCGGAGAACGCCATGAAGCTCGCCTATGCGTGGCGGGCGCCCGGCCCCATCGACTTCTCGTTCGCCGACGAGACCGTCGCGTTCGCACAGGGCAACGGTCAGTGCCTGCGCGGCCATACCCTCGTCTGGCACGAAGGCATCCCCGCCTGGGCGCAGGAGCGCATCGCCCGGGACGCGGAAGGCTTCCTGCGCGAATGGATCGGCGCCATGGCGGGGCGCTATCGCGGCCGGATCGAGGCCTGGGACGTGGTCAACGAGATCTGCGGGCCCGATTCCGGCCGCGCCGACGGGCTGCGGGCGAGCCCCTGGCTCGCAGCCCTCGGCTCGGGCTATGTCGACCGCGCCTTCACGATCCTGCACGAGGCCGACCCCGGTGCGGCCGGGGTCTGGAACGAGAACGACCTCGAACTCGACGCCGATTGGATCGCGCCGCGCCGCGCCATGGTGCTGAGGACCTTGGAAGTAATGGTTCGGCGCGGCGTGCCGATCCGGCGCCTCGGCCTGCAGGGCCACCTCTACGCCAGGCATCCCCTCGACCAGGACAAACTCCGCCGTTTCCTGCGCGACGTGGCCGGGCTCGGCCTCGCCATCGAGGTGACGGAGTTCGACGTCAACGACCGGGATTTCCCCGCCGATCTGCCGGCCCGGGACCGGGCCGTCTCGGACCTCGCCCGGCGCTTCCTCGACGTTGTGCTGGACGAGCCCGCGACCCTCAACGTACTGACCTGGGACATCACCAACGCCAACACTTGGCTCAACACCAACCCGCAGCGCCGCCGGGCCGACAGATTGACGCAGCGGGCCCTGCCCCTCGACGAGGCGTTCGCCCGTACGCCCCTGTGGTGGGCGATGCATCGGGCCTTCTCCGACGCGCCGGACCACAAGGCGGCGCGGGACAAACTGCGGCGGGGGTGATCCTCCGGCCGTGCCGTCAGCGGTTCACCGTCCGCGACGGGACGCGCTCGCCGCCGGCATGCTGGCGGAGGAAAGCGGCCATCTCGGCGAGCGCCGGGGCCTTGGAGCGGAACGTCACCGAGAGCGCCAGCAGGGTGTCGGAGTGATCGAGGCCGGCATAGACTCGCTCCTGCACGGGCACCCGGGCCTCGCGCAGACGGGCAGCTAGGTTGCGGGTGTTGCTCGGGCGCACGGTGGTGTCGCCGTCACCGGTGGCGAGGTAGGCCGGGGGCGAGTGCGGCCCGGCGAAGGTCACCGGCTGGGTCGCCGCCTTGTCGCGGGCCTCGCCGAAGACCTCGGTGGCGGTGCCGGCATCGAGGGGAAGGAAATCGTAGGGGCCGGACAGGCCGGCCACCGCCCGCACGATCTTCGGATCGACGCCGGCCCGACGCAGGTAGCGCGGATCGAGCCCCAGCATCACCGCGTTGTACGCGCCCGCCGAATGGCCGGCCAGCACGATCCGGCGCGGATCGCCGCCATACTGGGCGATGTTGTCGCGCACCCAAGCGATGGCGGCGGCCCCGTCGTCGAGGAAGTCGGGGAAGCGCACCTCTGGGTAGAGCCGATAGTCGGGCAGCACCGTCACGAAGCCCTGAGCCGCGAGCGCCTGACCGACGAAGGCGTAATCCTCCTTCGTGCCGTTCTTCCAGGAGCCGCCATAGAAGAACACCAGCACGGGAGCGCCGCCGGTGCCGGCCACGGGAGTGAACACATCGAGGCGCTGGCGCGGGTTGGGGCCGAAGGACGCGTTGCGGACGGTGAGGCGCCCGCCGTCGTCACGCGGGCCGATGGCGTCGAACAGCGCGAGGGGCGAACAGGCCGTCATCCCGAGGGAGAGCAGAGCGAGACCGATGAAGCCGGCAAGGACGGTGAATACCCGGGTCATGCATCTCTCTGAAGGCGGCGTTGCCTTCCTGTGACAGGGCGCACACGGCGGTTTCATGGCACCCATGCTGACAATCGGCATCGTGATCGCCGGAGTTACGTGCGCAGGACGAGGCAGGCGCCACCGACCCCACGAATCCGTCCGCATAATTTGTCTGCGGCCTCGCGGCTCTGGGCGGGAATTCGGATGCGGTAGAAGGCCCGGGTGCCGCGATTGCGCAGGCGTGTGCCGATGATCATCGGCCGAACCTCGCCGATCACACTTGTGTAGAGCTGGCGTGTCCGGGCGAAACTCTGGAGAGCCAAGGCCTTCGAGAAGTTGCCCGCGAGCTGGATGCCCCAGGGCGCCGCCGGCCCCTCGTTGCCGCCCAACGCGAAGCGATCGCCGCGCGACGGGACGCGCAGGGCCGCCGTCACCTGGAGGCAGCTCTTCTCGGCCTCGGGTTTCTTGGCCGCGTCGGCCTTCTCATCCTTGTTCTCGCTCGGCGGCATCTCGATGCCGGCGCCCGCGCGCCAATCCTCCGCCGGCGCCCCGGTGATCGCCAGAACGTAGTTGCGCGTCTCCGCAGGCAGGCCACCGGTGCCGGCGAGCCACGCCGAGACCCGGCCCGGGCCGCCGTTATAGGCCGCTGCCGCGAGGCCGAGATTGCCGAACTGCCGGTTGAGGTCGGCCAGCAGATGGGCCGCGTGCGGGATCGCCTGCTCGGGATCGAACGGATCGGCGAGGCCGCGCTCGCGCGCCGTGCCGGGCATGAACTGCGCGATGCCCTGCGCGCCGACGGGGCTGACGGCGCCCACGCGAAAAGCGCTCTCGCGCCAGATCAGGCGGGTCAGGAACGGGACGGGGAGGGCGCGCGTCTTCGCGGAGGATTCGATGAGGCGGCACAAGGCCTGCTCCACGGTCTCGCCTCCCTCCGATGGGGCCGCCGAGGCGGAGGCCGCGCCGGCGAGGAGGAGCACGAGGGCGGGGAGGGCGGAGCGCAGGGAGATCACCGGTGGTGTTGTAGCGTGCGCGGCGGTCCGATCAATCACGCATCGGCGTTCGCCCATCGCCATCGTGCGCGCTATAACCGCTTCGAGACCTCCCCAGCCCGGCTCGCTCCCATGACCTTTCCCCGGATCACCTCCCGCCGGATCACCTCCCCCCGGATCACCTCCCCCCGGATCACCTCCCCCCGGATCACCTGCGCCCGATGACCGACACGCTGCTCGAGGTTCAGGACCTGTCCGTGGCCTTCCGCTCCCGCGAGCGCGAGACCCGGGCGGTGGACGGCGTGAGCTTCGCCATCGCGCCCGGCGAGACCCTGGCGCTGGTGGGCGAATCCGGCTCCGGCAAGTCGGTCACCGCCCTGTCGATCCTGCGCCTCCTCGACGGCAGCGCCCACCACCCGGGCGGACGCATCCTGTTCCGGGGGCGGGACCTCCTGACGTTGCCCGAGCGTGAGTTGCGCAAGGTGCGCGGCGCGGACATCACCATGGTGTTCCAAGAGCCGATGACTTCCCTCAACCCGCTCCACAGCATCGAGCGGCAGATCGGCGAGGTGCTGGAGGTGCATCGCGGGCTCTCGGGCCGGAAAGCGCGGGCGCGAATCCTCGAACTCCTCGACCTGGTCGGCCTACGTGACGCCGAAAGGCGCCTCGCCGCCTATCCGCACGAGCTCTCCGGCGGCCAGCGCCAGCGGGTGATGATCGCCATGGCGCTCGCCTGCGAGCCCGACCTGCTGGTGGCCGACGAGCCGACGACGGCCCTCGACGTCACCGTGCAGGCACAGATCCTCACGCTGCTGGCCGACCTGCAGAAGCGCCTCGGCATGGCGATGCTGTTCATCACCCACGATCTCGGCATCGTGCAGCGCATCGCCACCTCCGTCTGCGTGATGCTGGAAGGGCGCATCGTCGAGGCGGGGGAAACGGCCGAGATTTTCGCCCGGCCGCAGCACCCCTACACGCAGCGGCTGCTGGCCGCCGAGCCGACGGGCCGCGCCAACCCGGTCGCGGAGGGCGCATCCGAGCTCCTCGCCGCCGGGCCCTTGAAGGTGTGGTTCCCCATCCGCCAGGGGCTTCTCCGGCGCACCACGAGCCACGTGAAGGCCGTGGATGGCGTGTCCCTCCGGGTCCGGGCCGGCGAGACCGTGGGGGTGGTCGGCGAATCGGGTTCCGGCAAGACCACCCTGGGCCTCGCGCTCCTCAGGCTGACGGGCTGCGAGGGGCCCATCGTCTTCCTCGGCCAGTCCATCGCCGGCCTGTCCCCGGCGGCCATGCGGCCGTTCCGCCGCGACATGCAGGTGGTGTTCCAGGACCCCTACGGCTCCCTCTCCCCGCGCATGACCGTGGGCGACATCATCGCCGAGGGGCTGGTGGTGCAGGGTGCCGTGAAGAGCCGGGCCGAACGCCAGGCGGTGGTGGCCGGCGCCCTCACCGATGTGGGCCTCGATCCGGCGACCATGGACCGCTACCCGCATGAATTCTCCGGCGGCCAGCGCCAGCGCATCGCCATCGCGCGCGCCATCGTGCTCAAGCCGAAATTCGTCGTCCTCGACGAGCCGACCTCGGCCCTCGACCGTTCGGTCCAGGCGCAGATCGTCACCCTTCTGCGCGACCTCCAGCGCGAGCGCGGCCTCGCCTACCTGTTCATCAGCCACGATCTCAAGGTGGTCCGCGCCTTGGCGAACCACGTTCTCGTCATGCAGAACGGCCGCGTGGTCGAAGAGGGGGCCGCCGAGGCGATCTTCTCCCATCCGCGCCACCCCTACACCCAGGCCCTGTTCGCCGCCGCCTTCGATCTGCGCAGCGAAACGGTCGCCGATCCGGTCCCGGCCTGAGACGCCCCATGCCGCGCGCCCTCCTCGTCGTCCTCGATTCCGTCGGCATCGGCAGCGCGCCCGACGCGGCCTCCTATGGGGATGCCGGCTCGGACACCCTCGGCCACATCGCGGAGGCCTGCGCCGCCGGGCACGGCGACCGGACCGGCCTGCGCGCCGGCCCCTTGCGCCTGCCGAACCTCACGGCGCTGGGCCTCGGCCTCGCGGCGGAAGGCGCCACAGGGCGCATCCCACCGAACCTCGCCCCCACCGACCCGGTCACGGGCGCCTACGGCCACGCCGCCGAGACGGCCGCCGGCAAGGACACGCCCTCGGGCCATTGGGAGATCGCGGGCGTGCCCGTCCTCGATCCGTGGGGCCACTTCCCCGACACGATTCCGGCCTTCCCCCGGGCCCTCGTAGAGGCCCTCGTCGCGCAGGCGAATCTGCCCGGCATCCTCGGCGATTGCCACGCCGCCGGCACGGCGATCCTCGAGCGCTACGGCGCCGAGCACATCCGGACCGGCAAGCCGATCTGCTACACCTCGGCCGACAGCGTGTTCCAGATCGCCGCCCACGAGACCCATTTCGGCCTGGAGCGCCTCGACGCCACCTGCGGCATCGCCCGCGACCTGTGCGACACGTACCGGGTCGCGCGCGTCATCGCCCGGCCCTTCGTGGGGTCGCCGGAGGCAGGGTTCCGCCGGACGGCCAACCGCAAGGATTACGCCGTCGAGCCACCGGGCGAGACCCTCCTCGACCGTCTGTCCGCGGCGGGTCGCAGCGTCGTCAGCGTCGGCAAGATCGGCGATATCTTCGCCCACCGCGCGACGGGCCGCGAGATCAAGCCCGCCGGCAACGCCGCCTGCCTGGATGCCGCCCTCCGGACTTTTCGCGATCTGCCGGACGGCGGCCTCGTGTTCCTCAACCTCGTGGATTTCGATACGGAGCACGGCCACCGCCGCGACGTGCCGGGCTACGCCGCCGAGCTTGAGGCCTTCGACGCGCGGGTGCCGGAGATCCACGCGGTCCTGGGCGCCGGGGATCTCTGCATCGTCACCGCCGACCACGGCAACGACCCGACCTGGGCGGGCACCGAGCACACCCGCGAGCAGGTGCCGATCCTGGCTTTCGGCCCCGGGATCGCGCCCGGCCCCCTCGGGGAACGCGCGACCTTCGCCGATATCGGCGCCACGGTGGCGCGCCACCTCGGTCTCGCGCCCCTCGGGGCGGGGCAGCCGTGGCGATGAAACGGAGAAGGACAGACCATGCGCGATGACGACGAGACCCGTCCGGAATCGAGCCCGGCCCACCGGGTGGGCGAGCCCCTCGACACCCTGTCGGTCGCCGATCTCGCCGAGCGCATCGCCCTCCTGCAGCGCGAGATCGCGCGCCTCGAAGCCGCCCGCGACGCCAAGAATGCGGCGCGCGACGCGGCGGGGTCCATCTTCCGGATCTAGAATCGCGCCCTGTTGCGCCCCTGCGTCGATAGCGTACGGTCTGTCTACTAATCGACAGAGATGGCTTAAAAATTCACGGTCGCGTGCTAGGGGAGGGCTCCGGTCTGCAACCCCACTTGCAACCACGAGGGCTCTCGCCCGTCATGATGGGGCGGACCCGATGAGGACAACAGCGTGCGACCCTGGCGCGAAGGCCCCGACGACCGGCGCAGCTACCACCACGGGAACCTCAAGGAGGCCCTGATCGAGGCGGCGCGCCGGTTCATCGCCGAGCGCGGCGTCGGCGGGTTCACCCTGGTCGACGCGGCCCGCCTGGTGGGCGTGACGCCGGCCGCCCTCTACCGCCATTTCCGCGGGCGCGAGGCCCTGCTGGAGGAGGTGGCGGGGCGCGGCTTCACCGACCTCGCCGAGCGCCTGGCGCGGTCCCTGGCGGCGAAGGGGACGCCGCTCGAGCGGTTCACCCGGATGGGCGAGGCGTACCTCGCCTTCGCCGAGGAGGAGCCGGGCTACTACGCGGCGATCTTCGAGACCCGGGGCCTGCCCGCGGGGGCGCCGAACCCGGAGGCCGGGCCCCGGCCGAGCCCGTTCGACCTGCTGGTGGACGCCCTGCAATCGACCTTCCCCGAGGGCTTCGGCGGGGTGGCGCCGCGCTTCGTCGCCCTCGAAGTCTGGGCCCTGTCCCACGGTCTGGCGACGCTGGCCGCCTCCGGGCACCTGCCGAAGGGGCCGGGCGTGCCGGACAAGTACGAGCTCCTGCGCGCCGGCGTCCTCGCCCTCGTGCACGGCGCCGGGCCCGCGCGCGCGCGCGACTGACGCACGACCGGCGCGCAACCGAACCACAACCTTCGCGCGCGCCCCAAGATGGAACGGCGCAGCCGGCCCACGGAACGGGGTTCGCCCGGATGAGGCGAGCATCGGGCGCGAACCGCGCACGAATCCGCGCCACGCCCCCCTTGAAAGCGCGCCGCCGCATCCGCAAGTAAATGTCGTTCACATTAACATCGGAGACGTGAGCCGTGAGTCAATCCTCGACCTCCCCCTGGGCCTCCGGCAAAGCCTGCCGCAGCGGCCCGTTTCCCAAAAAGTCCTTCGAGATCGGCGCCATCGTGGTGGGCTTCCTCTACTGGTGGCCGCTCGCCGCCGCCTACGTCGCCTGGAAGGTCGCGGGCTATCCAGCCTTGAGCGAGTTGCGGGGGCTCGCCAGCCGCGGCAGCGCCTGGGGCTCGGCCTGGCAGGCGGGCGGCACGCCGGGGCGCTCGCGCTTCGCCGCCGCCTACGAGGCGGCCAACGGCGTCGGCACCACGGGCAACCGCGCCTTCGACGATTACCGCAAGGCCGAGCTCGACCGGCTCGACGCCCAGCGCAAGGCGCTGGCCGAGGAGAGCCGCGCCTTTTCGGAGTACGTCGAGGGCCTGAAGCGGGCGAAAGATCGCGAAGAATTCGACGCCTACATGGCCCAGAAGCGCGCCGCCGATTCGACCCGCTCGGTCTGAACGACCCAAAGCGTCCCATCCACAGGGGGCTTCCGGCACCACGCCGGGAGCCCTTTTTGTTGCGGGCCCCGATGCGGGCGCGGCCCCGATCCGCTAAGGCTCGTCGCCTGGGGTCCGCGTTGCGCCGACCCGACCGGGGACGAGGGCGGGCGATGCCAAACGCGGCGGTTCGGGTGGTCGACCACCCCCTCGTTCAGCACAAGCTGACGCTCCTGCGCGACAAGGCGCGCTCCACCAAGGGGTTCCGCCAGATCCTCAACGAGATCGGCATGCTGCTGGCCTACGAGGTCACCCGCGACCTCCCGCTCGAATCCGTCACCATCGCGACGCCGATCCAGACCATGCAGGCGCCGCAGATCGCCGGCAAGAAGCTCGTCCTCGCGCCGATCCTGCGGGCCGGCACCGGCTTCCTCGACGGCATGCTGTCGCTGATGCCCTCGGCTCGGGTCGCCCATGTGGGGCTCTACCGCGATCCCGAGAGCCTGGAGGCGGTGGAATACTACTTCAAGGCCCCGTCGGATCTCGCCGACCGCACGGTCCTGGTCCTCGATCCGATGCTCGCCACGGGCAATTCGGCGGTGGCGGCCATCACCCTCCTGAAGGCGCGCGGCGCCCACGACCTCCGCTTCGTCTGCCTGCTCGCCGCCCCGGAGGGGATCGCCCACCTCCAGGCGGGCCACCCCGACGTGCCGATCTGGACCGCCGCCATCGACAGCCACCTCAACGACCACGGCTACATCGTTCCTGGGCTGGGGGATGCGGGGGATCGGATGTACGGCACGCGGTAGGTGTGGGGGTTTAGACTCGGTAGTTATCCCTAATGTTCGTAACGGGTGAACTTGAGGCGGTCCCTTTCCCGAAGGTAAGTTGTGGGAGCGGCCCTTCAGTGCAGAGACAACCATAGGCAGTTTCGCGCTATCAGCGGACATTCGGGCGAAACCGCTCGAATGTCTGCTTGGAGCCCGCCAGCTCCCGTTGAGATGGAATGGTCGGTCCGGCGGCCACGACATGCCTGCACCCTGACCTACGGACGTACTTTTTAAAGTGTCGCTTGGTCCACCTCCGACGCCGTTGGACTGGCAACATCGCGATCTCCGACGTGGACCGTCAGCGGACCAGCACAGTCGTCACGCTGCTCCGGAACGACGCGAAGCGCGCACTCCGTTAGGAGCGCAGGAAAGCAGAAGATTTCCTCTGGATCTAAGATATAGTCTGACCATAAGGACGCGAGAGGGAAACGCAGGTGAAATTCATCGTCATTCCACGATTTCAGCATTTTCCGTCCTCAGGAAACAATGAAGTATATTTGAAGATAGACCACTGGAATGACTATTCATTTTTTACGATGTTTGATGCATTGATCTTTGACGAGGGGGGTGCAGAGGTCGATCTTGGCGCAGTAAAGATTGGATTTGTTGGTCAAAAAACTATCGAGAAAACCTACGAGAATATAGAAAACGTATTTGAAGAGCTACCCGAAGGTTTTTTCTCGGTCGGTCAAGATGTAGATTATTATCATAAACTCTACTCAAGTGTATCCGAAAAATTCAGGAAAACTTTTCTAGCTAACATCAAAGACGTGGTTTACGATGAATTAAATCATCAAAACGCGTCCGGAGAAGAGGTTTTTCAAGTCTCCTTACTTCGTTCGATTGGTGTTTCGACTATCACAGGCCAATATCGGCGCATCTTGGAAGGTGGGGCCTCACTAAGTAACTTTGATTTCGGATTTCGTCGTGAGGAAACCACGGATATAGCAGGCATAGAGCTAATCTTTAAGGTCGACGCAGGCTCGTTGCCAAGCACAAATATACACATCCTTATCGGACGTAATGGGGTTGGAAAAACATCCCTCCTCAATGAAATGATTACAGCCCTCATAAATCCATGTTCTACCAGTTCACATTTCTACCAAAATGACTTATTTAATCAGCAGAAAATTGATCCAACTTACTTTAGCAGTCTGGTATCTGTTGCTTTCAGTGCCTTTGATCCATTTGATCCGCCACCAGAACGTACTAATCCTGAAGAGGGGCCACGTTACTATTATGTTGGACTAAAGCATGTTACGGGTAAGGATGGTGCAAAATTAAAATCTACAGGTGCCTTGCGAGATGAATGTGTTGCAAGTCTGTCTGAATGTTTTTCAGACAAGACAAAGATGGGCCGTTGGCGATCCGCGATAACGACGTTGGAGTCGGACGAAAATTTCGCTGGGATGCAATTAGGCGGTCTAGCAGATCTGTCAGAACCGCAACTCAAGCCTACAGCGACACATCTTGTCGGGAAGATGAGCTCAGGCCATGCGATCGTTTTTTTAACTATTTCACGGCTGGTTGCCAAAATTGAAGAAAAAACACTGGTCTTACTTGATGAGCCAGAAAGCCATCTCCATCCGCCGCTTTTATCGGCTTTTACGCGCGCCTTGAGTGAACTATTGCGTCATCGAAACGGCGTTGCGATTGTTGCTACACATTCTCCTGTTGTTTTGCAGGAAGTGCCAAAATCTTGTGTTTCGATCATAACAAGGTCTCGCTTAGCGATGCACACTGAGCCTCCTCGAATAGAAACTTTTGGTGAGAACGTAGGCATCCTAACGCGAGAAGTTTTTGGACTAGAAGTTGCTAAATCTGGTTTTCATTCGTTGCTTGAAGCGGAGGTTTTAGAGGGAAAACCTTACGACCTGATCGTTTTCAAGTACAAAGAGCAAATCGGATTGGAAGCCCGCGGCATTCTTCGCGCTATGATTGCAGAGCGTGATGCTAAGATCGTGCAGTAATGAGAAAAATATCACTCCCAACTAACGATCCAATCCAAGTCTATGAGACTTGCGTATTGTCCGTGAAAGATCCTAGTCTTAGAAAAAATTATTCGGACAATCAGGTACATATAGTAGCCGCTGTGACTGCTTTCGCCGCTGCTACCGCAACGGCATCTTGGGCAACCCTTCCCCGCATTCCTAATGGAAATCCGGGACTTATCGTAACGGGTACTTTAAGCAAAAAAAACCTTATGGAGCTTTACTCCTCTTATATGGTAGATTGTAAGGGACCTTCAAGAGATATTTACGATGACATACTTGTAGGATCAGGAGGGAAGTGTCCATTCTGTGGAGGCATAGGCCAAGTTCAAACCTTAGATCATTATTTACCAAAGGCGAATTTTCCACTTTACTCTATCCTTCCGTCAAATCTGATCCCCTGTTGCCGCGATTGCAACACAGGGAAAAGTAATTCGTTTGGGGCCCTCATACAGCAGCAGACACTTCATCCGTACTTAGACGATGACAAATTTTACAATCAACGCTGGGTAACTGCACGGGTTCGTAGAAGCAATCCTATTACGATTGAATATGTATGTGCCCCACCAGACCACTGGACTGATATCGAAAAACTTAGAGTTCATCGTCACTTTGAAGACTACAATTTATCTTATAGATGGAGTGTACAAGCTGCCGCCGAGCTCGCGCGCATAATTGACAGTAGAGTTGGTGCGCTTAATATACTACAACCAAATTTATTTAGGCTTCACTTATTAGATAGCGCAAATAGCTCTGGTTACGATCTTAATGGCTGGAACCGCACAATGTACGCGGGTCTCGCGAGCACCACCTGGTTCTGTGAAGTGGACTTCACAAGTCAAGATTGGCATTTAGAATAGTATCAGGGACTAAATCGAAGCAAGCGTGAGCTGCGCCCGAGCATTTCCTCTTCTTAGCAGCCGGTGAGTTGGACTCAAGATCGACGCTGCTGTGCTCGCCCTGACTGGCTCCGCGGCGTCGATCTCTACGGCAGTGATCATCAGCGCGGCCGGCAGATGGGTCCTTTTTGGATGCTTATCCCGGGTTCCGATTGGACTCTGATTGACACTCGGTACGATGACCTCATCGTAGACATCCGGCAGATGCCTAAATAGGCTTCGACATGCCGATGTCCTAGCCGTCGCTTTCAGGGCCGCTTCGCCTTCCAAGCGGACATTCGAATAGGCAGAGCCAAAGGTCCGCGACGGGTCAGACCCAGCCGAAACCGATCTCCTCCAAAAACCCCCATCCCTTGCCAAAACCCCACCCCACCGCACATGACGGGTCTCGCCAAAGGGAGCCCCGCCATGACCGCCAGCCTGCCCAAATCCATGCGCCAGATCCGGTTCACCGCCGCCGGCGGGCCGGAGGTGGTGGCCGTCGAGACGGTGGGGCTGCCCCAGGCCGGGCCGGGGCAGGTGCTCATCGAGGTGGTGGCCGCGGGGGTGAACCGGCCGGACATCCAGCAGCGCGAGGGCAAGTATCCGCCGCCGAAGGGCGCGACGGAGATTCCCGGCCTCGAAGTCGCCGGCCGGATCGTGGCCCTGGGGGAGGGCGTCACGGGGCTCGGCCTCGGGGACGAGGTCTGCGCGCTCACCCTCAGCGGCGGCTACGCCGAGTTCGCCGTGGCGGAGGCCGGGCAGTGCCTGCCGCGCCCCGCGCCCCTGTCCCTGGTCGAGGCCGCGGGCATCCCCGAGACCTATTTCACCGTCTATTCCACCGTGATCGAGCGCGGCCGGCTCCAGCCCGGCGAGGCCTTCCTGGTCCATGGCGGATCGAGCGGCATCGGCTCCACGGCGATCCAGATCGCCAAACACCACGGCGCCCGGGTGTTCGCCACGGCGGGCTCGGCGGAGAAATGCGCCTTCTGCGTCGATCTCGGCGCCGAGGCGGCCATCAACTACCGCGAGGAGGACTTCGTCGAGCGGGTGAAGGCCCTGACCGAGGGCCACGGCGTCGACGTGATCCTCGACATGGTGGGCGCGCCGTATCTGGCCAAGAACCTGTCGGCGCTCGCCATCGAGGGGCGCCTCGTCCAGATCGCCTTCATGCAGGGCTACAAGGTCGAGTCCTTCAGCATGACGCCGATCATGATGAAGCGCCTCACCGTCACGGGCGCCACCCTGCGGGCCCGGCCGAAATCCGAGAAGGCCGCCATCGCGCGGGGGCTCGCCCGGGATGTCTGGCCCCTCCTCGACGCCGGGACGATCCGTCCGGTCATCCACGCGACCTTCCCCCTCGAAGACGCGGCCCGCGCCCACGAACTCATGGAATCCAGCGCGCATCTCGGCAAGATCCTGCTGGTGACGGGGCGCTGAGCGCAGGAACTCCCGATCCGACCCGGCGTTTGACCTCCGAACACAGTCACGCGTCCGGGCGATTCGCCCTGGGCGCCATCCACGAGGGTCACATGGCAGAGCAGCTTCACGGACAGGATTCCCGCCAGGGCAAGAAGGGTAAGCCGGTCCTCGCCGTCCTGCTGGGGAGCCTCGCGCTCCTGGCGGTTGCCATCGTCGGCCTGATGACCTGGCAGGGCTCGCAGTCCCCGCCGGACTACGCGTCGCAGACCAAGGCCGGCGCCCAGAACCCGGCCGCCCCCGCCCAGGCGAATAACGGCCTGAAGTCGGACATGCCCGCCAGCACCGGCAGCACCGTCCCGGCCAACACCCAGCCGTCCACGAACTCCGCGCGCTGATCGCTCGGACCGAACCAAAGGCCGGCCCCGCACCCGCGGGCCGGCCTTTTTCGTTGGGATCGACGGCAGGCGGGATGCGCCCGGCATGACCAACCACGTCACGACGCGCTGCACGGTCCGCGGCCCCGCGGAAGCGGTGGCGGCGTTCCGGGCGCTGATGGTGGTGGCGGTGGATCCACCCCGGCGTTCCGCCCCGGCCTCGTCCGTCCCGGGTCTGCTGGCGCGCCTGCGCGGCCTCGTCCGGGGGCGTGAACCGGGCGCGGCGCCGCCCGTCGAGCCGCCGCTCCTGGCGATGGACTTCAACCGCATCCTGCCGATGCCGGCCTCCCTCACCGCCTATCCCGAACAGACCGCTTGGCTCCTGGAGCACTGGGGCACCCAGCGCAACGCGGAGTCCTACACGGAGACGGCGTGGCACCAGGACGGCACCGCCGTGCTGGAGTTCTGCATCGCCACGGCCTGGAGCTTTCCCGCACCGGTGTTCGCGGCGCTGCACGGCCGCTTCCCGACCCTGTCGTTCGACATCGTCGGGTTCGAGGAGGCCTGGCAGTTCGCCGTTGCAGGCACCTACGGCCCGGGGGAAACCGGCGCCGTCGAGATCGAGCCGACCGCCGACCTCTACGCGCGGGTGTACGGCGTGCCGCCCGAGCCGGGCGCGGAGGCCTGACGCCGAAGGCCCACCCGCGTCAGCCCTGCCGGCGCTCGAACCGGATCGGCCGGTGCCCGTCCGCCCCGACCCGCATGTCGACGGTCCAGAGGCCGCCCTCATCGCCCGCGAGGGTGAAGTGGAGGGCGTAGACGAGCGGGTCCGACGCCGGATGGTCGCGGAACTCGACTTCGTCCAGCCACCACGGGGCCGGGTCGTCGCCGCAGGCCCTGCGCCGATCCACGAACAGGTCGAGGTAGGCCGCCGCCGTCGCGCGCAGGGCGGGCAGCGTCGCCGGCATGGCGTCCGCCACGGCGGCGTGGGCGGGGTGCACCACCCCGTTCCGGTCGTCGAGGTGAAGGCAGACCGGGCCGATCGCCGCGACCCAGCCCGACCCCGCGCGGGTGTAGCTCAGCGTCAGCGCATCCCCCACGCGATGGGCCGCCTCAGCGGGTCGGGACCGGCGTCTCGCCGCGATAATCGTAGAAGCCGCGCTTCACCTTGCGGCCGAGCCAGCCGGCCTCGACGTACTTCACCAGGAGCGGGCAGGGGCGGTACTTCGAATCGGCCAGCCCCTCGTAGAGCACCTGCATCACCGACAGGCAGGTGTCGAGGCCGATGAAGTCGGCGAGCTGGAGCGGGCCCATGGGGTGGTTGGCGCCGAGCTTCATCGCCGTGTCGATGGATTCCACCGAGCCGACGCCCTCGTAGAGGGTGTAGATCGCCTCGTTGATCATCGGCAGCAGGATGCGGTTGACGATGAAGGCCGGGAAATCCTCCGACATGGTCGAGGTCTTACCGAGCTTGGCGATGAAGGCCTTCGCCGACTCGTAGGTCGGGTCTTCGGTGGCGATGCCGCGGATGAGCTCGACCAGCTGCATCACCGGCACGGGGTTCATGAAGTGGATGCCGATGAAGCGCTCGGGCCGGTCCGTGGACGCGGCGAGCCGCGTGATCGAGATCGACGAGGTGTTGGTGGCGACCAGGGCCTCGGGGCGCAGGGAGGCGCAGAGCGTGCTGAAGATCTGGCGCTTGGTGGTCTCGTCCTCCGTCGCCGCCTCGATGACGAGGTCGCACGGCGCCAGGTCGTCGAAGCTTTCCGCCCCGACGATGCGGCCGACGGCGCTGCGGCGCTGCTCCTCGGGGATCGTGCCCTTGGCGACCTGACGGGCGAGGTTGCCGTCGATGGTGGCCAGCCCGCTACGGATGCGGGCGGGGTCGCGGTCGTTCAACCGGACGTCGAGACCCGCCATGGCGCAGACATGGGCGATGCCGCTGCCCATCTGCCCGGCGCCGACGATCCCGACGGTCCTGATATCGATGCCCATTGCGGTGAATCCAAACCCCCGAGGCGCTTCACGCCCACCGCCGGAGCGACCCGGCGGCAGGTAGGTCTGCGGCTATGAAAACGCGCGTCGCACCAGAATCTTAGACCATTTCCAACCCGAGGGCAGCCCGGCGGAGACCGTTATTCTCGCGCCGGACCTTTGCCGGACCCTTGGGCGCGGCCGTCCTCGTCGGCGGTCCTACTGCCCCTTGGCCTTGACCAGCTCGGCCTGGAAGTCGGGCACCACCTGGAACAGGTCGCCGACGAGGCCGTAATCCGCCACCTGGAAGATCGGCGCGTCCTCGTCCTTGTTGATGGCGACGATGACCTTCGAGTCCTTCATGCCGGCGAGGTGCTGGATCGCGCCCGAGATGCCCACCGCCACGTAGAGGTCGGGGGCCACCACCTTGCCGGTCTGACCGACCTGCCAGTCGTTGGGGGCGTAGCCCGCATCGACCGCCGCGCGCGAGGCGCCGACCGCCGCGCCCAGGGCGTCGGCCAGGGGCTCGATGAGCTCCTTGAACTTGTCGGCCGAGCCCAGCGACCGGCCGCCCGAGACGATGATGCGCGCGGCGGCGAGTTCCGGACGGTCGGATTTCGCGATCTCCTCGCCCTTGAAGGTCGATCCGCCGGCGGCCGGCGCGGCCCCCGAGACGGCCTCGACGGCGGCGGCGGCCCCACCCTCGACGGCGGCCTTGAACGCGGCCGTGCGGACGGTGATGACCTTCTTGGGCTCCTTCGCCTGCACGGTCTGGATGGCGTTGCCGGCGTAGATCGGCCGCTCGAACGTGTCTGGCGAGACCACCGTGATGATGTCGGAGATCTGGGCCACGTCGAGGAGGGCGGCGACCCGCGGCAGCACGTTCTTGCCCGTGGTCGAGGCGGCGGCGATGACCACGTCGTAGGCGCCCGCGAGGGCGGCGATCCCGGCGGCGGTGGGCTCGGCCAGCGCGTGGTCGTAGACGGCGTCCTCGGAGAGCAGCACCTTTTCGACGCCCTCCAGCTTGGCGGCGGCCTCGGCGGCGGTGCGGCCGCCGGAGCCCAGCACCAGGACGTGGACGGGCGCGCCGAGTTGGGCGGCGGCGGTAAGGGCCTTCAGGCTCGCATCGCGAACCGCACCGTTGTCGTGCTCGATGTAGAGGAGGGTGGCCATTCGGGGGACCTCGGGAAGTGTCGGGGCCGGGGGCCCGTCGCCGTCGCGGCGCCGGGCCTCACACGGGGGAGGGCGAGGAGAGGTTAGGAGGCGGGGTCAGATGACCCCGGCTTCGACCTTGAGCTTTTCGACCAGGGCCTTGGCCGACTCGACCTTGACGCCCGCCTTGCGACCAGCGGGCTCGACGGTCTTCAGCACCGTGATCCGGGGGGTGACGTCGATGCCCAGCGCATCGGGAGTCAGCTCCTCCAGGGGCTTCTTCTTCGCCTTCATGATGTTGGGCAAGCTCGCGTAGCGCGGCTCGTTGAGGCGCAGGTCCGTGGTGACGATGGCCGGCAGCTTGAGGCTCACGGTCTGCAGGCCGCCGTCGACCTCGCGGGTCACGTCGATGGCGCCGTCGCCGAACTCGACCCGGAAGGCGAAGGTACCCTGCGGCCAGTCGAGGAGGGCGGCCAGCATCTGGCCGGTCTGGTTGGAATCGTCGTCGATGGCCTGCTTGCCGAGGATGACGAGCTCCGGGCCCTCCTTGTCCACCAGGGCCTTGAGGATCTTGGCCACGGCGAGGGGCTCCACGAGCCCGTCGGTCTTCACCAGGATGGCACGGTCGGCGCCCATGGCGAGGGCCGTGCGCAGGGTCTCCTGCGCCTGCTGCGGGCCGATCGACACCGCCACGATCTCCGTGACCTTGCCCTTCTCCTTCAGCCGGATGGCCTCCTCGACGGCGATCTCGTCGAAGGGGTTCATGGACATCTTGACGTTGGCCAGATCCACGCCCGAGCCGTCCGCCTTGACCCGGATCTTCACGTTGTAATCGACGACCCGCTTGACGGGCACCAGAACCTTCATGGCGGTCACTATCCTCCGCGCGGATGTTTTTGGGGAGGGCCGGCGCGGCGCGCGGAGGACCCCCGGCACGTCCGGCGATCCAGAACCCTCTCATTTGAGGCGGCGGACCGTAACGACGAGGTTTCGGCCTTGTCAACGCACGTGCGGGGACGCACCCCGCGCCGGGGGACCCGATGGATTCACCGAGCGGCGCTTCCGGGGGCGGACCGCGTCGCCGTCCAGGCATCGCGAGACGGCCCTCCACCCGTGGCGACGGCCTTCGCACCTCCCGCGGGACGCGCCGGTCTCACCTCCCGAAAGGCGATGGCCTTCACGCATCGCGCGGGATGCGCGGGCCCCCTCTCCTGAAAGGAGAGCGGGCCTGTCGTGCTCCACGCCGGCTCAGTGCGGATTTCGAAAAGAGGCAGTCAGCGGATTGGGAATCCGGCACGGACCGGGACGGCGTGCCGCCCGCGATCGGATCAGCGATGCTCCGATCAGCGGTTCTTGCCCGGCACCCACAGCACGTCGTCGGCGCCGTTCGCGTTGGCCGTGCGGCTCGCTACGAACAGGAAGTCCGACAGGCGGTTGAGGTATTGCAGGGCCGGCGCCGAGACGACCTCGCCCTCCGTCGCCGCGAGGGCCACGGCCAGCCGCTCGGCCCGGCGGCAGACGGTGCGGGCGAGGTGCAGGGCGGCGGAGGCCGCCGAGCCGCCGGGCAGCACAAAGGATTTCAGGGGCGACAGGTGCGCGTTCAGGGTGTCGATGTCGGCTTCCAGGCGCTTCACCTGGGCGTCGACCATGCGCAGGGGCTCGTAGGGCAGCGGCGTGCCGGTCTCGGGCGTGGCGAGGTCGGCGCCGAGGTCGAACAGGTCGTTCTGGATCAGGCCCAGCATCGTATCCAAAGCCGGTTCGGCATGGAGCCGGACGAGGCCGATGCAGGCATTGGTCTCGTCCACCGTGCCGTAGGTCTCGATGCGCAGATCCGCCTTCGAGCGGCGCTCGCCGCTGGCCAGGGCCGTCGAGCCCTTGTCGCCCGTGCGGGTGTAGATGCGGTTGAGCGTGACCACGGGCTGTCCGATCGTCGGAGGGGCAGGCATGCCCCGGGGAACAGAGATATCCCGGGAAACGCCCGAGCCCGGCCGGTCGATCCTTCGGGCACCGGAATCCGGCGGACGTGTCCCTGGATCCGCTCAGGTCAGAACGTGTAACCGATCTTGCCGCCGTAATTGGTCAGGCCGCGGTTGTTGCTGCACAGGCCTGCGTTCGACATGTGCTCGACGGTGGCCATGATGCTCCAACGCTCGCTGAGGCGGAAGCCGAGGGCGGCGGCCTCGCGGAACAGGGGACTGCAGCCGAGGGAATTGAAGCCGGGCGGCGTGGTGGCCTTCAGGCCGGTGTGGCCGTTATGGGCGGCGGCGCCGAAGAAGCCTTCGAGGAAGACGATGTTGTTGAAGGTCTGCGGGAACAGGTCCACGGTCCAGGTCGCGCCGAGATAGGCGTAGCTGGTGCGGCCGCCGAAATTGTAGCTGCCGCCCGCGGTGGGACGCGGCACGAAGGCCTGCCAGAACGGATCGAGGCTCACCAGCGGCTTGGCGAACAGAATCTCGCCGTTGATGTTGTTGGTGTCGCGCTCGGCGCTGCCGGGGTCCTGCACGGCGCCGCCGATGCGGACCTCCGAGACGAAGCTCATGGGCTTGACCGGGGCCGCGTAGGCGGCCGGCATCGATCCGCCGCGCAGATCGGCGGCCTGGACCGGGACGGCGGCCAGGGCGAGGGCGCTGGCGAGCAGACGGGACGAGTTGGAAAGCATCGGGACCGATCCGGTTGTAGCGGGCCTGTCTAGCACGGGGCCACGGAGCCGCGTCAGGCCACGGACCGCTTAATCCGCCCCATCCTCCCCGATAGACCGGCGGTGAGACCTCCCCGCCACACCCCGGGGGATCCCGCCGGGACCGGAGCGATCAGGTCGAGCGCCACCACACCACGCCCATGATCAGGACGATGGCCACGAATTGCAGCAGGACGCGCAGGCGCATGAGCCTCTGCGAGACGTTGGCGCTGCCGCCCCGCATCATGTTGACGAGGCCGAGCAGCAGCACGACGGCCACCGCCGCGCAGGCGAGGAGAACGAGGGTGTTGGAGGACATCACGGGGTCAGGATCTCGCGGCTGGGGCGTCGGCGCGCCGATCGGAACAGGGGGCCGAGCGCCGACACGACGGCACGCTCCCCATATGGACTTCGGCTCCGTCGCCGCCCAGGGGCCGGGATTTCGGCATCGGTCGCGAGGGCGAAATTGCGCGGATCAATGTCCGACAACGCGTCGCGGTCGGCGTGGAGCGCGACGGGCCCCCTCTGCGAAACGGCGATCATTTCCTGACGAGGCGGCGTTGTCCGCGCCTCACCACACCGCGCTGGCCCGGAAAGAGCGGGGGACCGCTCAGTTCCGGCGCAGCAGGCGCTCGAAATAGTCGAGCTCCTCGCGCGGGCGGCTCGGGTCGCCGAGCTTGCGCCGCAGCTCCTCGAGGATCCGGCGGGTGCGCTGGACGGCGGATTCGTCGGCGGTGGGCACCCGGGCGTTGCCGCTCGTCATGTTGCGCCCCTTGTTGGGACGCCCAAGGGGGTCGTTCTCGCTGTTGCCCGCCTGGCCCTGTTGACTCGGGTTCTGCCCCCCCTCCTGCTGGCCGTCCCCCTCGCCTTCGCCCTCCGCCATCTCCTGCATCTGCTTCTGCATGCCCTCGGCGCCGCGCTTGAGCCCGTCGAGGGCACGCCCCTGTGCATCGACGGCCTCGCCCTCGCGGCCCTGGCCCAGCGCCCCTTCGGCCTCGCGCATGGCCTCTTCGGCTTCGGACAGGCCGTCCTCGCCCTCCATGCCGAGGTCCTTCATCTTGCGCTGCAGATCCTGGAGGCGCTCCCGCAGTGCCTGCTGGCGCTCGCCCTGTCCTTGACCCTTCTGGCCCTTCTGACCCTGGCCCTGCTGGCCTTCGCCGTTCTGGCCCTGTCCCGGCTGGCCCTGTCCCGGCTGGCCCTTCTGGCCGGGCTGCTGCTGACCGCGCGGCGGGCGCTGACCGGGCCGGGGCTGGCCGGACCCGCCTTCCTTGTCCTGGCCCTCCTTGAAGGTCTGGTCGCGCAGCTCCTGCTGCTCGCGGGAGAGCTTGTCGAGTTCGTCGGCCTGCTTCGCCATCTCGCGCGAACTCGGATCGGCCTTGCCGCCGGGCTCGGCGGTCTGGAGGTTCTCGAGGATCTCGCGCAGCTGCTCGAGGAGCCTCTGGGCCTCCGCCGTGTCGCCGCGCTTCATCGCGTCGGCCATGTCCTTCAGCATCTTGTTGAGGTCGTCGGGGGTCACGGTCTTGCCCCCTTGGGCCGGCGGCTGGCCGTCGGCCTTGGGCTTCTGGCCCTTCTCCTTCTGGCGCTCGGCCATGTTCTTCATGAACGTGTCGAGGGCCTTCTTCAGATCCTCCGTGAGCTTCTGGATCTCCTCGTCGGGGGCGTTGCGCTCGATGGCCTGCTTGAGGTTGTCCTGGGCCGCGCGCAGGCTCTTCTCGGCGTCCGAGAGGTCGCCGTCCTCGATCTTGAGGGCCATCTCCCACAGGAAGTCGGCGACCTCCATCAGGGCCGCGTCGTTGCGGGCGGCGCGCAGGCGGCGCGATGCGGTCTTGAGACCGAGGAACACGCTCGGCTGCGGGGTGAAGCGGTCGGGCGCGATGAGGAGGGCATCGAGGGCGGTGAGGACCCGGCCCCGGCTCTCGTCGGGGGCGGTGATGAGGCGGCGGCGCTCCTCCGCCAGGGACCGCGCCAGGGGTTGGGTGAACACGCGGGCCGGCAGGGTGATCTCGGCCGTCTCCGTGCGGCCCTCCTGGCCGGCCTCGTCCTTCGCCACCAGGGTGAGGCGCACCCGGGCGCCCGACCACGGATTGTCGGTGAGATCGACCAGGGTCTTGGTGTCGGCCTCGCCGGCGGCGTCGGCCGGTAGCGCGAGCGCGATGCGCGGCGGCGGCACAAGGGCGCGGGTGCCGGCCAGGGGCTCGACGATCCCCTCGGCCGACGCGATGCCGTAATCGTCCTTGGCCCGGTAGGTCAGGTTGAAGGTGCCGCGGGTGTTGACCTCGAGGGCGCCGATGCGGCGGATCCCGGGCGGCAGGTCGGGAATTGTCTCGACGAGGAGGTGCTGGAGCGGCGCCCCGCCGGCCGCGATGGTGAGTTCGGCGGTGCCGCCCGTGAGCCGGAACCGGTCCTCGCGCAGGTCCGCGTGCGGCGGCTTGTTCGCCTGCGGGGCTTTGTCCCCCTGCGGGGCTTGGTTCGCCTGCAGGGCTTTGTCCCCCTGCGGGGCTTTGTCCCCCTGCGGGGCTTGGGCCGGCAACGCCGTCAGGCCGGATTTCGCGTCGAGGGTCGCCGCGCCGTGGCCGGCGATGCGGATGATCAGGGTGGAATTCACCGGCGCGCGCAGGCGCTGCTCGGTGCCGTTCATGGTCACCACCAGGGGCGGCAGGCGGGTGTAGAGGGGCGGGTCGATCCAGCCGTCGACCCGGAAGCTCGGGGCGGGCGGGGGCGGCAGGGTCCAGTCGAAGGCGCCCGCGAGGCGCTGGCGCCACTCGGCCCCGGCGACGAACAGGCTGGCGACGGCCGCCGCCAGGAGGGCGGCGCGCAGCGCGAAGGGATCGCGGCGGGGCATGTCGGGCCGGGGCGGGGCGGCCTTCAGGCGGGCCACCGCCTCGGCCGACCGGCGCTGGTGCAGGGCCCACAGGGCCCGGGTCGCGGGGTCCGCGGTGCCGAGCGCCAGGGTATCCTCGATGGCCGAGGCCGGACCGTGGACGAGGGCACCGTCGCGGCCGGCGGCCTCGCGGTCGATGCGGGCCAGGGCAGCGCGCCGGCTCGGGCGCCGCAGGGTCGCCAGCGGCAGGAGGGCGGCCACGAGGGCGAGGCCGAAGGCGGCGAGCCCCACCATGCGCCACGTCGGCGAGAGGTCGAGCCACAGGCCGAGCCAGGACAGGGTGAGGAAGGCGAGGGCGAGTCCGAGCCCGCGCCACAGGATCGGCCAGGCGCCTTCCCACAGCGCGGCCGTCTGCGACCAGGAGACGAGGCGGTCGAGGCGCCCGCGAAGGGCGGCGCCGCCGGCGGTGGTGGCACCACCCGGGCTGGAAGCGCGTGTCGCGCCGGACGTCGCCGGGTCGGCCTCGGCCATCGTGTCGGGTTCCTCTGGCGCCGTGGTCCTCTGACGCCGGACGCGCAAGCTAGCATGGTGGCCGCCGGGGGCGATCGGGTCAAATCAGCCCATGGCGCGCCGGGGCGGAGCGTCGATCTGAACCGAGGCGCCCCGGCCGGGGTTGTGGATCGATTGCACATGACGAAGGGGGCATCCGATGTCCGAGGTACAGCAGGCCGGGCCGGGCGATTCGGCCGCACGCAGCATGGTCGATGCGCTGGTGCGCACCCGCCGCACGGGACTCGCGGCGACGGCGGCCCTCGGCGGCCTCGCCCTGGTGGCGGCCCTCGCCACGAAGGCCCTGCGGGGCGCGCCCGCCATGCAGTCCGGCGATCCCAAGGCCTCCGATCCAAAGGCCTCCGATCCAAAGAGCACCGACACGAAAGCGCCCGCACCCCCCGGCGCCACACCGTTCGACCACATCACCGTCGGCGAGGACGAGGCCCGGACCATGCTGCGCGCCATGGTGGCGGCGACCCTGGCGGACGGTCTGGTCGATGCGGGCGAGCGCAAGCGCCTCGACGACGCCCTGTCGGCGGCGGGCATCGAGGCCGACGGTCGGCGCTGGCTCGAGGCGGAACTCGCCGACCCGGCGGACGTGGACGCCATCGCCGAGCGGGCGACCAACCCCGAGCAGGCGGCCCGCATCTACGCGGCGGCGCGCCTCGCCATCGACCCCGACACCCTGCAGGAACGCAAGTTCCTCCAGGACCTGGCCGAGGCGCTGGATCTCCCCGTCGAGGCGACCGAGCGGCTGGAGGCGGAACTGGCGGCGTGAGTCCGGGATCGTTTCCCCGGCCGGGATCGACCGAACCACTCGAAGCGCATCCCCTCGCCCCGCTTGCGGGGAGAGGCGATGCACTCCGGGGTTCAGTAAACTTTTGACGATCTGCGCCGGGGGGTTACCCCAAACTCTCAAGCCGTCTCCGCCAGCCACTCCGGCACGCGGTCGAGGCCGATGAGTTCCTCGTAGGTCTGGCGCGGGCGCACCACGGCCCAGTCGGCGCCGCGCACCAGCACCTCGGGCACGAGGCGGCGGGTGTTGTAGGTGCCGGCCTGGACGGCGCCGTAGGCGCCGGCACTCATCACCGCCATGAGGTCGCCGGGGGCCACCTCGGGGATGTCGCGGGCGAGCGCGATGTAATCGCCGCTCTCGCAGACGGGGCCGACCACGTCGGCGACGAGCCGGGGCGTCTCGGGACCGGCCTCGAGGACCGGACGCAGGCCGTGATAGGCGTCGTAGAGGGTCGGGCGGATGAGGTCGTTCATGGCCGCGTCGACGATGACGAAGGTCCGGCCTTCCGCGCGCTTCACGTAGAGCACGCGGGTGACGAGGATGCCGGCGTTCCCGGCGATCATCCGGCCGATCTCGAACACCGGGCGCAGGCCCAGACTCGTGAAGTGCGGGCGCAGGATCGCCGCCAGGGCCGAGGGGTCCGGCGGCGGCGCGTTGTCGTCGCGGTAGGGAATGCCGAGGCCGCCGCCGAAATCGATGTGGTGCAGGGCGTGGCCGTCGGCGAGAAGATCACGGGCGAGGCCGGCGAGGAGCCGAGCAGCATGGTCGAAAGGCGCCAGATCGGTGATCTGGCTGCCGATGTGCATGTCGACGCCGGAGACCGCGAGGCCCGGCAGGGTGGCCGCGTGGGCGTAGACCGCGCGTGCGCACGCGATCGGAATACCGAACTTGTTCTCGGATTTGCCCGTGGAGATCTTCGCGTGGGTTCCGGCGTCGACGTCGGGGTTCACCCGGATCGAGACGGGGGCCGTGAGGCCGAGGCCGGCGGCGACCCCCGACAGCACGGCGAGTTCGGGCTCGCTCTCGACGTTGAAGCAGTAGATGCCGGCCTTGAGGGCGGCGGCCATCTCGTCGGGGGTCTTGCCGACGCCGGAGAACACGATCCGCTGCGGATCGACTCCGGCGGCCAGAGCCCGGCGGAGTTCGCCTTCCGACACGATGTCCATGCCCGCCCCCTGGCGGGCGAGGGTCGTGAGCACCGCCTGGTTGGAATTCGCCTTCATGGCGTAGCACACCAGGGCGTCGTCGCCCGCGAACGCCTCGGCGAACACCCGGTAATGCCGCTCCAGGGTGGCGGTGGCGTAGCAGTAGAACGGCGTCCCGACCGCGTCGGCGAGGCCCGTCAGATCGACGTACTCGGCCGCGAGGCGACCGTCGCGGTAATGGAAGTGATGCATCGCGTGGCCTTGGACGCAGGGCTTTTCGGAAGGGCTTTTGGACGACGGGCTTCCGGACGACGGGTCTTGGGCACCCGAGAGGACGAAGATCCCGGAGGGCGAAAACCCCGGAGGAGGCCGGCCCTAGAGGAGCGGGTCGAGGAAGAACGGCTGTTTCGGAACGACGTAGCCGCGCTTGGCGCCGCGCCCGGTCAGGATCGGCGCCTCGCTGCCCGACCCCGGCACCACGGCGGCGTCGAGCTCGTCGCCGGCCCGCACCGCATCGGGATCCGGCGTGGCGGCACCGCCGCCGAGGCCGACGCTTTGGGGGAGGGCGCGGGGGCTCGCGGGCGCCGTGCCGGAGAGGCGCGCGGTGGGCGGATTCGGCGCGGCGGAGCCCGGCGGCGGTTCGAGGCCGCCGCGCCGGCCGCAGCCGGCGGTCGCCAAGGCGACGAGGCCGAAGGCCGCGAGGATCGTGAGGGGGCGCGACGGGGCGCCGTGGGATCTGGGCATCGGGGCTTTGGGGGTCCGGCACGCGAATGGCCCGCACCATAGCGGCTGCCGGCCCGCGACGCGAGGGAAACGGCCGCGCTTATCCCATGGCGCGCATGGGTCCACCGGAAAACCGGTCCACTGGAAAACCGGTCCACCCGAAAAACGGTTCTGCGGAAAACCGGGCCGCACCCTGCGGTGCGGCCCGGCCGAGACCACGGGGCGGTCCGGCTACTTCTTATTGGCGGGGTTCTTCTCGTAGGCGTCGATGGCCCGGCGGCAATTCTCCGACAGCTTGGTCCAGTTGGTCTGGAAGCACTTGTCCATGGCCGGATCGTCGGGGGAGATGTTGCCGCAATAAGTCAGGTAGTCGCCGGTGCAGTACTTCTTCAGGGTCTCATTGCCGCGCTTGGTCTGCGGCGCCGGCTGCGCCAGGGCCGGAGCCGCGGCGAGGGACGCCGTGGCGGCCAGGGCGAGGACGATCGAAGCTAGTTTCTTGGCCATAGGGGGCGCAGTCCGTCTCGAAGTCAGGAGGGAATGGGCGACCGGATGCTGTGCTCGCGTGGTCGAAACAAGGCACATGCATGGTCGACGCATGGAAAGTTTGCTTATCTACGCCGCAGCCTGAACGAGACGCAACGGCGCGTCGGGAGCCCCGTTCAGCGGGGGAACCCGTTCAGGAGCGCGCCATCGGATAGGCATCGACGGCGGGCAGGCGGTCGCGGCGCATGAGACTGTCGGCCACGTCCGTGATCCGGGCCCGCAGGGCGGCGGTGTCGGCGTCCTGGGGCGCCGTGCGCGCCACGGAGCGCGCCAGGGCCTCCTCGGCGGCGGCGAGGCTCGCCCGCAGGGTCTCGCGTTCCGCCGTCAGGGTCGCGCACCGGGCGGCGAGGTCGATCCGCGCCGGGTCGCCGTCCGCGGCGGGCGCGGCATGATGGCGCCGCACGAGATCGTCGAGCAGATCGCGATGCGCGTCCTCGAGGACCCGCAGGGTGGCGAGCCCGACCGCGCCGTCGGCCCGCGCGACGGTGAGGTCGCGTTCCACGCCGTCGAGGGTGGCCCGGGTCTCGGCGATTTCCGCCTGCCGCTCGCGCAGGGCCGCCTCCCGCGCCTCGACGGCCCGGGAGAGGGCGGCGGCCTCGAGGGTGCGGGCGCCGATGGCGGCCATGTCGGCGTGGCGGGCGGCCTGCACGGTCTCGACCCGGCGCTCCAGGCGGCGGCGCGCCACGGCGAACTCGGCCCGCAGGTGATCCTTCTCGGCTGCGACCTCGGCCACGGACAGGGGCAGCCGGGCCTCGATCCGGCGGCGGGACAGGCGGATGGCGCGCGCGTTCACCGCCGGCAGCAGCAACAGGGCGCACAGGGCAGCGGCGAGGAAGCCGAGCGCGAAGATCATCACGGTTTCGATCACGCGGGCACCCTCATCCCTCACACCGGAACAAGCCGATCGCGGCCGTCGTCACGGCCGCGTCAGGTGCTTTAACCCGAGTCGATGAGGCAGGGCGAGGGTGGGCGTGCCACACCCCGCCCCGGAGTGGTGTGCGGAACGCCCCGGGCGCGGCCCATGCCCGCACCGGGCGGGGAAGGGCTTCGGACAAGCGTTCCTCAGAACGGGTTCCAGGTCGGCTTGTCGGTGAACTTGAGGTAGCCGATGTTGATGCCGAGACGCGCGCCGACGCCCGTGCGGATCGGCACCACCACGACATCGTCGGCGGTCACCGCCGTCATGCCGAAGCCGCCGATGAAGTAGGCCGAGCCGTCGACGCCGACGAAGCGGCGGTAGAGCCCCTGCACCGACGGCAGGTTGTAGACGAGCATCATCGTCCGGTCGCCGTCGCCGCCGACGTCGAACCCGATGGACGGGCCCTGCCAGTAGATGCGGCGCTTGCCGGCGTTGCGGGTGTAGAACGTGCCCTCGCCGTAGCGCACGCCGCCCACGATGGCGCCGGACGCTTCCTGGCCGAGGATGTAGCCGTTGGGCTCGCCCCAGCGTCGGGTCGCCTCCTCGACGGTGAGGGCGAGGCCGCGCGACATCGAGCCGAAGAAGCGGTGGCCGTTGTCGACGATCTCGGCGGGCCGGAAGGTGCCGGACCCGGCTTCGTCCGGGGCGGCCGGCGCCGTGCGGGCCGGACCGGCCAGGACGGGTGTGCCGTGGACGAACGCCGGGGCGAGCAGCGCGGCGGCCAGGGCGAGGCGGGCGCCGAACCGGGCCGGGGCGGGGCGGGGGGAGGGACAGTTCAGCATCGTGCCTCGTCGCGTGCGGTGCCGGATGGCGTCCCGGCGAAAGATCCCGAGCGAGAGGTCCCCAGCGGGAGACCCCCAGCAACAGACTCCGGGCCACGCTCCCGCGCCCGGATCACCCCGATCATGACGCGAGACAAGGTCAACACCGGGTTAACGCGAACGCATGCGGTCAACGCGAACGGATGGCGCTCAGACGTGATGCCCGGCGGTGGCGCCGACCGACCGGCGCGGCGCCGGGCTGGACGCCGGCAGGGCGAGGCGGGTGGCATAGGTCCGGTCGCCCAGGGCCGCGAAGGGGCCGTTGCGGTAGTGGCGCCCGTAATGCCCGTAGGTGATGGCCTCGCCCGACGGCACCACGACGCAACCGCCCGCGCTGGTGAGCACGTGGTCGCCGGCCGCCGTGTCCCATTCCATGGTGGGTCCGCAGCGCACGTAGATGTCGGCCTCGCCCGAGGCGATGAGGCAGAACTTGAGGGCGGAGGCCGCGCCCCGCCGCCCGCCCACGGGCAGGTGGGAGAGACAGGCCTCCGTCTCGGCGTCGCCGTGCCGGCTGCTCACGAGGGCGACGAGGCCGTCGGCCGGCACCGGGCGCACGCCGATGGCCCGGTGCGGCCCCGGCCGGCCGGCGACGATGGTCGCCTCGAAGGCCGTGGCGCCAGCGCCCCAGACCCGGCCGAGACCGGGGGCGGCGAGCGCCGCCGCCACGGGGCGGTCACCCTGAACTAGGCCGATGTTGACGCTGTATTCCGTGTTGCCGGCGAGGAAGTCCTTCGTTCCGTCGAGGGGATCGACGAGGAAGAACAGGTCGGCCGGCGGACGGTCGTAAGAGGATTCTTCGGCCACCACCGGGATGTCCGGCCAGTGCCGCCCGAGGGCTTCGAGGATCAGAGCCTCGGAGGCCGTGTCGGCGAGGCTCGCGGGGGAGCCGTCGCCCTTCAGCACGTGCGGACAGTCGCCGCCGTGGTAGCCCCGGAGGATCTCGCCCGCCTCGCAGGCGATCTCCGTCAATGTTGCGGCGATCCGGTCGCGCGTCGGGGCGTCGAGATGCATGATCCCTAACCTCATGCCCCGGCGCGGACGGGTTGTCGAGCCGGCACATGGCCGCGCGGGACGCTTTTCCGGTCCGGCATCGGCGCTTTTCCGGTCTGCCGTCGGCGCTTTCCAAAGTATCCGGCGCCGTCTATTCGGTGCCCTTGGCGATCGGCCGCGACGGTGCGCAGGACAGTCCGGCGATATCGCCGGCGGCCCCTTACAGTGCCTCGCGCGGAGCGCAAGATGACCCTCGTCCAACTCGATGCCCTCGACCTCTCTGCACTGCTGTGCTCCCGGGTCTGCCACGACGTGATCAGCCCGGTGGGCGCCATCGTGAACGGCCTCGAGGTGCTGGAGGACGAGTCCGACGCCTCTATGCGCGAATTCGCCCTCGAACTCATCGCCAAGAGCGCCCGCCAGGCCTCTGCCCGGCTCCAGTTCGCCCGCATCGCCTTCGGGGCGGCGGGCTCGGCCGGGGCCTCCATCGACCTCGCCGACGCCGAGAAGGTCTCGCGCGGCATGTTCACCGACGACAAGACCCAGCTCGCCTGGAGCGCGCCCCAGGCCCTGTACCCGAAGAACAAGGTCAAGCTGATCCTCAACCTCGTGGTGATCGCCCAGAGCGCGATCCCGCGCGGCGGCCTCATCGACGTGACCGTGAAGGGCGACGGCGAGGCGCCGACCATCGTCATCACCGCCAAGGGCTCGCACGCGCGCATTCCGCCCCATGTCGAGGCGCTCATGGCCGGCACCCCCGAGGGCGGCACCGTGGACGCCCACGCAATCCTGCCGTTCTATGCCGGCCTCGTGGCGCGCGCCGCGCAGATGGACGTGAGCTTCGCGATCACCGGCGACAGGGTGACCATCGGGGCGGTGCCGACGCCGGAGCCCGACGCGAGCCCGGCGCCCGAAGCGACCGCGGCGCCGCACCCGTCCGACGACGAGCCGCCGGAAACCGCCCTCGCCTGATCCGGCGGACCCGAGGATCGGGCGGGGTGCGGGGCCGGCCGGCATCGCGTCACCCGGGGACCGGGCTCGCGGACGCGCGGCGAACTCCATTAACCATAGTCCGACACGAAGCGGCGCAATAACAAATATTGCTCCGTTCCGTTCCATCGTCTCGTCAAAGGAAACCGTTCACTAACCCATGCCGGCACAATGTCCGTCTGCACAGACCGTAGTGCGTATCTGGACCGAGTGCCTCTCATGGACGACTTGTTGCGTGAGTTCCTGACCGAGAGCGCCGAGCATCTCGACACCGTCGATGCCGAGCTCGTGCGTTTCGAGCAGGACCCGAACAACCAGACGATCCTCCGGAACATCTTCCGCCTCGTCCACACCATCAAGGGCACCTGCGGGTTCCTCGGCCTGCCGCGCCTGGAAGCCCTGGCGCACGCCGCCGAGACCCTGATGGGCCAGTTCCGCGACGGGATGCCGGTGACCGGCCCCGCCGTGAGCCTGATCCTCGTCACCCTCGACCGCCTCAAGTCGATCCTGGGCGACCTCGAGAAGACCGGCACCGAGCCGACGGGCAGCGACGACGACCTCATCGACGCCCTCGACGTGATGTCGGCCGGGCCGATGGAAGCCGCAGCCCCGGTGGCCGCGCCGGTCCCGGCGCCGGAGATCAGGCTCCCCGAGCCGGTCTCGCGCGAACTGAAGCCCGGCGAGGTCACCCTCGACGATCTCGAGCGCGCCTTCCTCGAGGCGGAAGGCCCGGATCCGTTCGACGCCCCCCTGCCCGTGATCGCCGCGGCGCCCGCGCCGGTGGCCGCCCCCTCGGCAGCCCCCTCGGCCGCCAAGGCACCCGCCCCGGTCTCCGCGCCCGCCCCCGTGGCCTTGGCGCCCGCCCACGACGAGCCGGCCGCCAAGGCCCCGGCCAAGGACGGCCCCTCCGAGGGCGGCACCGAAGGCGGCATCGCCAAGGTCCAGACCATCCGGGTGAACGTCGACACCCTCGAACACCTCATGACGATGGTGTCCGAGCTGGTGCTGACCCGCAACCAGCTCCTCGAGATCGCCCGCCGCCACGACGATTCCACCTACAAGGTGCCCCTGCAGCGCCTCAGCCACGTGACGGCCGAGCTGCAGGAAGGCGTCATGAAGACGCGCATGCAGCCCATCGGCAACGCCTGGCAGAAGCTGCCCCGCGTGGTCCGCGACCTGTCGTCGGAACTCGGCAAGCACATCGAGCTCGTGATGAGCGGCGCCGAGACCGAACTCGACCGCCAGGTCCTGGAGGTGATCAAGGATCCCCTCACCCACATGGTGCGCAACTCCGCCGACCACGGCATCGAGTCGGCCGCCGACCGCAAGGCCGCCGGCAAGCCGGCGCGGGGCACCATCCGCCTGTCCGCCTATCACGAGGGCGGCACCATCACGATCGAGATCGCCGACGACGGCAAGGGCCTCGACCTCGCCGCCATCCGCCGCAAGGCCGTGGAACGCAAGGTCGCGTCCCAGGCCGAAGTCGAGCGCATGACCGACGCCCAGGTGGCTAAGTTCATCTTCCACCCCGGCTTCTCGACGGCCGCCGCCATCACCTCGGTCTCGGGCCGCGGCGTCGGCATGGACGTGGTCAAGACGAACATCGAGCTCATCGGCGGCGTCATCGACATCAACACCCAGCTCGGGCGCGGCACCACCTTCACCATCAAGATCCCCCTGACCCTGGCGATCATCGCCGCCCTCATCGTCAAGGCCGGCGCCCAGCGCTTCGCGGTGCCGCAGGTGGCGGTGCTGGAACTCGTGCGCGTCGACAAGTCGACGGCCCAGCAGGTCGAGCGCATCAACGGCTCGCCGGTGCTGCGCCTGCGCGAGCGGCTCCTGCCCATCGTCACCCTGACGGGCGTGCTCGGCCAGGCGGCCTCCGCGGCGCCCATCGATTCCGGCTTCGTGGTGGTGGCCCAGGTCGGGCGCCAGCGCTTCGGCATCCTCGTGGACGAGGTCTTCCACACGGAGGAGATCGTCGTGAAGCCGATGTCCTCGAAGCTGCGCCACCTGCCGCTGTTCGCCGGCAACACCATCCTGGGCGACGGCGCCGTGGTGCTCATCGTCGATCCCAACGGCATCGCCCAGCAGGTCAGCCAGAGCGCCCAGTCCGGCGCGATCCCCGTCGAGGCCGAGGCCGAGGAGACAGAGGCCGCCGACGCCAAGGCGACCCTCCTGGTCTTCAAGGGCGGGGCCGGCAGCTACAAGGCCGTCCCCCTCTCCCTCGTCACCCGCCTCGAGGAGATCGACGCGGCGAAGGTCGAGTGGGTCGGCGGGCGTCCGCTCATCCAGTATCGCGGCCGCCTGATGCCCCTGGTGCCGGCCGATTCCTCCATCACCATCCGGGATTCCGGCACCCAGGCCCTGGTGGTGTTCTCCGACGGCGAGCGGGCCATGGGCCTCGTGGTCGACGAGATCGTCGACATCGTCGAGGAGCGCCTCGACGTCGAGATCTCGGCCGACCGCTCCGACCTCATCGGCTCGGCGGTCCTGCGCGGCCGCGCCACGGAGATCATTAACATCGCCCACTTCCTGCCGCTCGCCTACGACGACTGGGCGCGCGGCCCGAAGAAGGCGGCCAAGCGCTCCTCGACCCTGCTGCTCGTCGACGACTCGGCCTTCTTCCGGGACATGCTGTCCCCGGTCCTCAAGGCGGCCGGCTACAACGTGATCACGGCGGCCAGCGCCGACGAAGCGGTGGCGACCCTGCTTTCCAACGGCCGCGTCGACGTGGTGGTCTGCGACCTCGAAATGCCGGGCCGCAACGGCTTCGACCTCGTCGGCGCCATGCGCAAGGTCGAGGGCCGCGTCGCCGGCCTGCCGGTGATCGGCCTCTCGGGCACCATCGGTCCCGACGCCATCGCGCGCGCCCGGACCCTCTCCATCCTCGACCTCGTCGCCAAGTTCGACCGCAGCGGTCTCATCGCGGCCCTCGCCGAGATCGATGTCGCCCCCGCCGCCCAAGCCAACGCCGCCTGATGCCGGCCCTCGTGCACGTTCGGAGCTCCAGTCCATGATGCAGGCCGCAAACAGCAACGCCGCGCGGGCGGATGCCGCCACCACCAACGACTTCGTCACGGTGTTCGTCGGCGAGACCATGTTCGGTCTCGCCATCGACCGGGTCCACGACGTCTTCATCCCCGCCGGCGTGACGCCGGTGCCGCTGTCGCCGCCGGAGATCGTCGGCCTGCTCAACCTGCGCGGCCGGGTGGTCACCGCCCTGTGCCTGCGGCGCCGGCTCAGCCTGCCCGACCGGGACGGCGAGGCCAACCGCATGGCCATCGGCCTGGAGCAGGGCGGCGAGACCTTCGCCCTCATCGTCGACGGCGTCGGCGAGGTCCTGAAGCTCGGGCCCGACACCCACGAGCCGGTGCCGATCAACCTCGACGCACGCTGGCGCGACCTGTCGCTCGGCGTCCACCGCCTCCAGGGCCACCTCCTCGTGATCCTCGACGTCGATGCGCTCCTGGCCTTCGGCACCCCCCGCCTCGCCGCCGGCGCGGCCTGATCCCATGCGCCGCCTACCGATCCCGCCGCTTTCCACGGGGACACACCGATGAAGACCTGCCTCGTCGTCGACGATTCCGCCGTGATCCGGAAGGTGGCCCGCCGGATCTTCGAGACCATGAACTTTCAGGTCGGGGAGGCCGAGGACGGCCAGATGGCGCTCGCCGCTTGCGGCGAGGCCATGCCGGACGCGATCCTGCTCGACTGGAACATGCCGACCATGGACGGCTACGACTTCCTCAAGGCCCTGCGCCAGACGCCGGGCGGCGAGAAGCCGAAGGTGCTGTTCTGCACCACCGAGAACGATGTCGGCGCCATCGCCCGCGCCCTGCACGCGGGCGCCGACGAGTACATCATGAAGCCGTTCGATCGCGAGATCGTGACCGCCAAGCTCGCTCAGGTCGGTTTCGTCAACGAGACAGCCTTCGCCAGCGAGGCCGGCGCCCTCTGAGACCACCCGCCGGGCGTCCCGCCCGGCTGGACGCGACCCGCCCCCGTCCGCTCAGCCGAAGCGTCAAGGACCCATGCTGGCACTCAACCCACTCTCCGCCGCTCCCTACACGGGACCGGCCGCCTCGGGACTAGGCACGACGGGACCGGCCACGACGGGACCGCGCATCCGCGTCATGATCGCCGACGATTCGGCCGTGGTGCGTGGCCTCGTCGCCCGCTGGATCGCCGAGGCCGGCTACGACGTGGTCGCCACGGCCGCCAACGGTCGCATCGCCGTGGAGGCCATGGCCCGCCACGACCCCGACGTGATCCTCCTCGACATCGACATGCCGGAGCTCGACGGCACCCAGGCCCTGCCCCTGCTGCTCGCCAAGAGCCCGGGCGTGCAGATCGTGATGATGTCGACCCTGACGACGCGCAACGCCGACATCTCTCTGCGCTGCCTGGCGCTCGGGGCCGTGGACTACCTCGCCAAGCCCGAGAGCAACCGCGGCGTCACCACCTCGGACGCCTTCCGCACGGACCTCATCGAGCGGGTGCGCCTGTTCGGCTCGTCGCGGGCTCGCAAGCGCGGACCGGGCCTCAGCCTCGCCGGTTCGGCGACCCCGGCGCCCGTGCCGCCGCCGAAGCCCACCGCCCCCATCGTCCTGCGGCCCAAGGCCCGCTCGGGCGTCAGTCCGCGCGTCCTTCTCATCGGCGCCTCGACGGGCGGACCGAGGGCCGTCGGCGAGGTGCTGGAGAAGATCGGCAGCGCGACCCTGCGCCAGTTTCCCGTCCTCATCGTGCAGCACATGCCGCCGGTGTTCACGGCGGTGTTCGCCGAGCACCTCGGCGCCCGCACCGGCCTGCCGGCCGCCGAGGGCAAGGCCGACGAGCGGCTCCAGCCCGGCCGGATCTACGTCGCCCCGGGCGGGCGCCACATGGGCCTGACGGGGGCGGCCGGACGCTCGGACGTGTCGATCCGCCTCCATGACGGTCCCGTGGTCAATTTCTGCCGCCCGGCCGTCGACGTCCTGTTCCAGGACGCGGCCGCGATCTTCGGGGCCTCGGCGCTCGCCGTGGTTCTCACCGGCATGGGCTCGGACGGCACCGGCGGGGCGCGCGCGCTCACGGAAGCGGGGGCCGCGGTGCTGGCCCAGGACGAGGCCTCCAGCACGGTCTGGGGCATGCCCGGCAGCATCGCCAAGGCCGGTCTCGCCCAGGCGATCCTGCCGCTGTCCGAAATCGGCGGCGCGCTACGCAACCTCCTCACGGGGCAGGGCTCATGACCGACGTCGAGTTCGATTTCCTGCGCAGCTACCTCAAGACGCGCTCGGGCTTGGCGCTCAGCGGCGAGAAGCGCTACCTCGTCGAGAGCCGCCTCGGGCCGGTCTGCCGGCGTTTCAACCTCGCCACCCTCCACGACCTCGTGAATGCCCTCAAGGGCGGGCGCGAGGCCGCCATGGAGAAGGCGGTGGTGGAGGCGATGACCACCAACGAGACGTTCTTCTTCCGCGACCGGGCGCCCTTCGACCTGTTCCGCGACGTGCTGCTGCCCGAAGCCATGGCCCGGCGGGCCGCCCAGCGCCGCCTGCGGATCTGGTGCGCCGCCGCCTCCACCGGCCAGGAGCCGTACTCCCTGGCGATGATGCTCCAGGAGGCCGCGCCGCGGCTCGCCGGATGGACCGTCGACCTCGTCGCCACCGACCTGTCGACGGAGGTCCTGGAGAAAGCGCGCGCCGGACTCTACAGCCATTTCGAGGTGCAGCGCGGCCTGCCGGTGCAGCTGCTCATCAAGCACTTCGAGCAGGTCGGCGAGCAATGGCGCATCGCCGCCCCCTTACGTCAGATGGTCGATTTCCGGCCTCTCAACCTGCTCCACGCCTTCGACGGCCTCGGCACCTTCGACATCGTGTATTGCCGCAACGTGCTGATCTACTTCGACGCCGCCACGAAGGGCGACGTGCTCGCCCGGATCAGCGCCTGCCTGTCCCCGGACGGCGCGGTCCTGCTCGGCGCCGCCGAGACGGTGATCGGTCTCACCGACCGCCTCGCCCCCAACCCCCGGCATCGCGGCCTGTACAATCCGGCCCCGGCCCAAGCCCGGGCGCCGGCCGGCCTGCCCCCGGCCGCCATGGCCTCCACCCTGACCCCGCCGCCCCTGCGTCGGGCGGTCGGCCTCTAAGCGGGTTTCGCAAAAGCGGTCACCGGTTTTGCGTCGAAAACCCGCGGCGGATCAAGAAGCTAAGCAGGCTCCGTCGCGAGACGGCCGGGCGTCTCACCGCGTCCGTCGTTCCGGGTCGCGCGCTGAGCGAACCCGGAATCCAGAAACACAGGACTGGCCAAGTCCAGCACGCGTCGTGGATCTGGATTCCGGGTTCCGCGACGCGGCCCCGGAACGACGACGAGGTGTCTTTCGCGACGGCAACGAAAAAAGCCCCGCGCGAGCGGGGCCTTTTTCGTTGCGCGGTGCGGATCGCCTAGACGGCGATGCGCTCCTCGACCTCGTTCGGCTCGCGCAGGACGTAGCCGCGGCCCCACACCGTCTCGATGTAGTTCTTGCCCGAGGAGGCGTTGGCGAGCTTCTTGCGCAGCTTGCAGATGAACACGTCGATGATCTTCAGCTCGGGCTCGTCCATGCCGCCGTAGAGATGGTTGAGGAACATCTCCTTCGTGAGCGTCGTGCCCTTCCGGAGCGAGAGGAGTTCCAGCATCTGGTACTCCTTGCCGGTGAGGTGGACGCGGGAGCCCGAGACCTCGACGGTCTTCTGGTCGAGGTTCACGATGAGGTCGCCGGTGGTGATCACCGACTGGGCGTGGCCCTTCGAGCGGCGCACGATGGCGTGGATGCGGGCGACGAGCTCGTCCTTGTGGAAGGGCTTCGTCAGATAGTCGTCGGCGCCGAAGCCGAGGCCCTTCACCTTGTCCTCGATGCCGGCCATGCCGGAGAGGATGAGGATCGGGGTCTTCACCTTGGCGACGCGGAGGTTCCGCAGCACCTCGTAGCCCGACATGTCGGGCAGGTTCAGGTCGAGGAGAATGATGTCGTAGTCGTAGAGCTTGCCGAGATCGATCCCTTCCTCACCGAGATCGGTGGTGTAGGTGTTGAAGCTCTCGGACTTGAGCATCAATTCGATGCTCTGCGCGGTTGCGCTGTCGTCCTCGATCAGAAGTACCCGCATCGTCGGTCCCCAGCCCAGCCGGCCGTGTGCAAGCGTACGGGCACACCCCCGCCTTCGTCCGCCACCGGCCCGCGGCGGACGCTCCCTCGTCATTGACGTGAAACGCTATTGGTTAATCGTTAACAAAACCTGATTCACGGGCGCAAGCGGCGATTTGGGCAACGTGTCCGGTGACGCTTGCAACCGTTGGCGGTCTGTTCTCCACAGAACCGTCTTCCGCTTCATGCATCACCTGAAGAACCATCCCCAAGCACCGTACCGACCGTACCGGGCCGCAGCCTGTCTCCCGGGGGACACGTCTTCGCGAGGAAGCCGAGGCCATCCGGGAAAAACGGCGCCCCGGCTCCGAAGCCGGGGGCCTTGCTACCTGCCCGATGACCGCAGTGTTAAGGAGGGAGGTAAACGAATGGTTGAGAGAATCGCCGATGACCGAGCCGCACCCTAGCGCCGGGCGCTTGCGCCTGGCTGGCGCGCGCGCCGCCCTCGAGGGCATCGAGGCCCTGGAGGTCTACGGCCGGGTCGTGGCGATTCGCGGGCTCCTCGTCGAGGTGGCCGGTCCCGTCTCGGCCATGCGGCTCGGCGGGCGCCTCGACATCGCCGTGGAGAACGGGCCGAATACCCCACCGGGCGCGGTGCCGTGCGAGATCATCGGCTTCCAGGGCGACCGGGCGCTGGCCATGCCGTTCGGCTCCCTGGAAGGGGTGCGCCGGGGCTGCCCGGCCTATGTCCGCGACGCGGCCGCGGGCGCCATCCGCCCGTCGCCCGCCTGGCTCGGCCGCACCATCGACGCCCTCGGGCGGCCCATCGACGGCCTCGGCCCCCTCGAATCCGGACCGGTGATCTACCCCCTGCGGGCCGATCCGCCGCCGGCGCACGCGCGCCGCCGCGTCGGACCGCCGCTGGATCTCGGCATCCGCTGCATCAACACCTTCCTGACCATGTGCGCCGGCCAGCGCATGGGCATCTTCGCCGGCTCCGGCGTCGGCAAGTCGGTGCTGCTGTCGATGCTCGCCCGCTACACCGCCGCCGACGTCGCGGTGATCGGCCTCGTCGGCGAGCGCGGGCGCGAGGTTCAGGAATTCCTGCAGGACGACCTCGGCCCGGCCGGGCTCGCCCGGTCCGTGGTGGTGGTGGCGACCTCCGACGAGCCGGCCCTCATGCGCCGCAACGCCGCCTACGTGACCCTGGCGGTGGCGGAGTACTTTCGCGATCAGGGCGCGCAGGTGCTGTGCATGATCGATTCGATCACCCGCTTCGCCATGGCCCAGCGCGACATCGGCCTCGCCGCCGGCGAGCCGCCCACCGCCAAGGGCTACACCCCCACGGTGTTCTCCGAATTGCCGCGCCTGCTGGAGCGCGCCGGGCCCGGCACGGGGCAGGGGGCGATCTCGGGGCTATTCACCGTGCTGGTGGAGGGCGACGACCACAACGAACCCGTGGCGGATGCCGTGCGAGGCATCCTCGACGGCCACATCGTCATGGAGCGCGGCATCGCCGAGCGCGGGCGCTACCCGGCCATCAACGTCCTGCGCTCGGTCTCGCGCACCATGCCCAAGGCCTGCGACCCGGCGCACCTGCCGACCGTCCGGCGGGCCCGGCGCCTGCTCTCGACCTACGCCGACATGGAGGAACTCATCCGCCTCGGCGCCTACCGGGCCGGTGCCTCGCCGGAAGTGGACGAAGCGGTGGCTTTGATGCCCGATCTGGAGGCTTTTCTGGGTCAGGGTAAGGAAGAAGCAACTTCGATCGGCGAGGGTTACTCACGCCTCGCCGGGATCGTCGGCGGCCCCTGATCCGCAGCACGGCCCACGGGCCGACGCCGCGGGCGACCGCCGGCGGCGGCGAAGCGATGCGTGCGTTGCGTGGAGTGGACCCATCAGATGAAATCGCGTGACACGCTGATCCGGCTGCGACGTTTCCAGGTCGACGAGAAGCGTCGGCGCGTGACGCAGATCGAGATGATGATGGCCGACTTCACCCGCATGGCCCTCGAGCTCGACCGCGAGGTCGCCCACGAGGAGGGCCGCGCCGGCATCACCGACACGGCGCACTTCGCCTATCCGACCTATGCCCGCGCGGCCGCCGCCCGCCGGGACAACATGCGCCAGTCCGCCGCCGCCCTCGAGGGCCAGCTCGCCGAGGCCAAGGCCGAGCTCGGCGAAGCCTTCGAGGACCTGAAGAAGATCGAGATCCTCGACGACCGCGAGCGCACCGCCGAGCGTGCGGCCGAAGCCGCCCGCGACCAGGCCGCCATGGACGGCATCGGCCTGTCGCGCGTCCGCGCCTGAGGCCTCCCCGCGGGGCACCGGCACGAAACCGTCATGATCGGGTGCCATCAGCCCAGCGTGCCGGCTTCCTCCCGGGCTAGCGCACGACCTTGCTTGCGATGCCGGGCATGGTCGTGCAGGGAGAGCCCGCGTGAGGGGGCTCGACCTGTCGATCATGAAGAAGATCAGCGATTTCATCTGGCCGATCGTCGGCCTCGCCGCCGTCATCGTCTCCGGCTACCTGCTCTATCGCGAGCTCGCCGGCATCTCGGTGGCGGAGATCAAGAGCAGCTTCTCGGAGATCCCGGTCCACCGCTTCCTGCTCGCGGGCCTCGCCACCCTCGTGGCCTACGCGGCGCTGGCCTGGTACGACCGCATCGCCCTGCTGCATCTCGGGGTGCGCCACATCTCGTGGTTCTTCGTCTCGGTCTGCTCGTTCACCACCTACGCCCTGTCGCACAACATCGGCGCCTCGGTGTTCTCCGGCGCCGTGGTGCGCTACCGGGCCTACACCGCCAAGGGCCTGTCGGCGGCCCAGGTCGCCGTGCTCGTCGCCCTGTGCTCCTTCACCTTCGGTCTGGGCACGATCCTGCTCGGCGGCTTCGTCCTCGTGGCCCTGCCCGACACCCTGACCCGCCTCAACGGCTACCTGCCGTCGGTGCTCACCGATCCGGCCACCGCCCGCATCCTCGGCGCCGGCCTCCTCGGCTTCGTCGCCCTCTACGTCGTCGGCTCGCTCATGCGGCTGAAGCCCCTGACGATCCGCGCGTTCAAGCTCGAATACCCGCGCCCGCAGATCATGGTCCGGCAGATCGTCGCCGCGCCCCTGGAGCTGCTGGGGGCCGCCGGGATCATCTACTTCGCCCTGCCGGAGGCCGGGAACCCGGGCTTCCTCGTGGTGCTCGCCGTGTTCCTCGCCTCGTTCTCGGCGGCCCTGGTGTCGAACGCGCCGGGAGGGCTCGGCGTGTTCGAGCTCGTCTTCGTGGTGGCGATGCCGGATGTCGCCCGCCCGTCGATCATCGCCGCCCTGCTGGTGTTCCGGCTGTTCTACTTCTGGCTGCCGTTCCTCATCTCCGTGGTCGTGGTGCTCCTCTACGAGCGCAACCGCCTGGCCAGCGCCATCAAGGGCGACCCCGCCGAGGCCGCGCCCGGCGCGCCACTCACGGCGCCGGGCCTCGACCCGAAGGCCATCGACGCGCGGGTGCGCAAGCATCCGGTGTGATCGGAAAAGCGGGAGGTTCCTCCACCAGGGCCAGTTGGTTCGCCGACTCCTTCGAACGGCGGATGCGGTCGGCGTGGGACGCGACAGGCTCCCTCTCCTGAAAGGAGAGGGGACCCGCGCGCTCCGCGAGATGTGTGAATGGCGCGACCCACCAGGGGTGGGATGATGGCAGTCGACGGTCAGGGCACAAAAGTCCCCGGCCGCGTGTCATCCCGCGGCTGGGTCGCGGAACCCTGGATCTGAGAAAACAGGTCTCGCCAAATCACCGGTCTCGCCAAGTCGTCGACCGTCAGCGGTTCAGGGTTCGCCCGCCGCAACCGGGAACGACAGATCTAAACCGACCCCACCGTCCGCAGGCGGGCGCGGGGGTGGATCTCCGCCTGGCTCATCACCGGGGTCTCGCGGCGGAAGCGCTCGATGATCGAGCGCACGAAGGGCCGGGCCTGGACCGAGGTGACGAGGACCGGCATCTCGCCCATGCGGGCGGCGGTCTCGAAGCGGTCGCGCACGGTGCTGACGAATTCCGACAGCTTGGAGGGCTGCATGGCGAGGTAGCGCTCGTCGCGCTCGCCCGCGATGGATTCGAGGAAGGCCTGCTCCCAGGCCGGCGACAGGGTGATGATCGGCAGCATGCCGTCCGGCCCCTGGTACTGGGCGCAGATCTGGCGGCCGAGGCGGGCGCGCACGTGCTCGACGATGTCGCGCGGGTTCTTCACGTGGCCAGCCACCTCCGCCACCCCCTCGATGATGGCGCCGAGATCGCGGATCGAGACGCGCTCGGCGAGGAGAAACTGCAGCACGCGCTGGATGCCCGTGGAGGCGATCTGGCTCGGCATCACCTCCTTGAGGAGGTCGGAATGGTCTTTGGAGGCCTCGCGCAGGAGTTTCTGCACCTCGACGTGGCTGAGAAGCTCCGAGACGTGGGCCTTGATGATCTCGGTCAGATGGGTCGAGACCACGGTCGCGGCGTCCACCACCGTGTAGCCCTTGAGCTGGGCCTGATCGCGCAGGGACGCGTCGATCCAGGTGGCGGGCAGGCCGAAGGTCGGCTCCAGCATGTGCTGGCCCGGCAGCTGCACCTGTCCGCCCATGGGGTCCATGGCCATGAACTGGCCCGGGAAGATCTGGCCGGTGCCGGCCTCGATCTCCTTGACCCGCACCACGTAGGCGTTGGCGTCGAGCTGGACGTTGTCGAGGATGCGCACGGACGGCATCACGAAGCCGAGTTCGGCGGCGAGCTGGCGGCGCAGGGCCTTGATCTGGTCGGTGAGCCGGTCCTGCCCGTCGGGGCCGTTGACGAGGGCGAGGAGCGCGTAGCCCATCTCGAGCTTGAGGTCGTCGAGCTTGAGGAGATCCGTGACCGTCTCCTCCTTGGCGGCCTGGGCGGCGGCGACCGCGGTCGCGTCCATGGGTGCGCCGTCGGAATCCAGCGGCGGCGCCTCGCGGGCGACCTTGGCGAAGTGCCAGGCGGCGTAGCCGGAGGCGCCGGCCAGCGCAAGGAACGGCAGCATCGGCATGCCGGGCAGGAGCGAGATCAGCACCATGACGCCCGACGACATGCCGAGCGCCTTGGGGTAGTTGGCGAGCTGCTTGCCGAGCGCCTTGTCGGCCGAGCCCTTCACGCCCGCCTTCGAGACGAGGATGCCGGCCGCCGCCGAGACGATGAGGGCGGGCACCTGGGACGCGAGACCGTCGCCGATGGTCAGCAGCGTGTAGGTCTTGGCCGCCGCGCCGAAGGGCATGCCCTGCTGGGCGACGCCGATGATGATGCCGCCGATGACGTTGATGAAGGTGATGAGCAGCGCCGCGATGGCATCGCCGCGCACGAACTTCGAGGCGCCGTCCATGGCGCCGAAGAACGAGGATTCCTCCTCCAGGGCGGCGCGGCGGGCTTTCGCCACCTTCTCGTCGATGAGGCCGGCCGAGAGGTCGGCGTCGATGGCCATCTGCTTGCCCGGCATGGCATCGAGGGTGAAGCGCGCCGCGACTTCGGCGATACGGCCCGAACCTTTCGTGATCACCACGAAGTTCACGATGATCAGAATCGCGAAGACGATGATCCCGATGACGAAGTTGCCGCCCATGACGAAGTTGCCGAACGCCTCGATGACGTGACCGGCCGCCGCCGTGCCCTCGTGGCCGTGGCCGAGGATGAGGCGGGTGGAGGCGAGGTTGAGGGCGAGCCTGAGCAGGGTCGCCACGAGGAGCAGCGTCGGGAAGACCGTGAATTCGAGCGGGTTGTCGATGAACAGACCCGTCATCATGATCAGCACCGAGATGATGATCGAGACGGCCAGAAGCAGGTCGAGGAGGAACGCCGGCAGCGGGAAGATGAGCACCGTGAGGATGCCCATCACGGCGGTGGCGAAGAACAGGTCCGTGCGCTTCGACAGGGCGTGGAGATTGGCCCGGTTGGGAATCGCATAGCTCGCGAACTGGCCGACACTCATGCCGGTCCCTTGTCCGGCCCCGTTTCCCCGTACCGGCGCGGCGGCCGTCTCGCTCATGGTCTTCCTCGCCGCCCCGGAGAGGGGACCCGGCAAGATTTGCCGCCCGCATGGTTAGCGGACCGTTAACGATTCGCCCGTGGCGGCGCCGGAGCGGGGTCCGGCCGACCCCACAACCCCACACCTCCGCCCGTGTCCGGTGTCGCGGCGTCGTCCTGGGCTTCGAGGACGCATGCTTGGTGTCGCGGACGCATGCTTGGTGTCGCGGACGCATGCTTGGTGTCGCGGACGCATGCTTGGCTTCGAGGAATGATGGATCGACCGCGATGGCCCGCGCAGGCAACGCGTGTGACGTCACAGCACAGACGCCGCGGCGATCTTCGGCTTCTCTGGGAACCGCATGGGTTCCGTCACGCGCACACGACGATCAACGAAAATTTCCCGTCGATAATCTTCGACCCTGCGCTGCGTTTGCACCGGAACGGCATTGCCAATGCGTTTTCATCGTGGCAATGCCAGTATTGAAACTTTCACGAGGCACGATCGTTCAAGGGTGGTGCTCGCAGCGAAGGGTTCGCGAACGATCACGGATCGAGACTGGGACGAGACAGTATCGCGTCCGTCCAGATCAGCACCCGTACCCGGCTCCATCATCGAATCCGTCGCGCGCGACGGTGATCGACAGGACCGCCCCCGTGGCAATACCCACCACGCCAGAGCAGGGCAGATGCACATTGTCCGGTCGAGCAACCCCTACGGGATAAGGCCGCGAACTTCCTGCACCGCACGAGGAAATGATCGGTCAATCCACAACTAGACGTGAAAAACCCTCGGATCACCGCGACGGAACATTGCTTGCGGAAAGAACTGAGCTTACGCTCGAAACGACTTATGACTTAAATCAAGAATGGTGCCGACAACATGAATGAAACAGAATCCGATGCAGCCCGCCTGATCACGCTGGCCGCCGATATCGTCTCCGCCTATGTCAGCAACAACCATGTCCAGAGCGCCGAGCTGCCGAAACTGCTCAGTGATGTCCACGAGGCGATCCGTGGCGTGACGGCGAACGGCGCACCGGCCGTCGAGACCGGCCCGCCCAAGGCGACGCCGCAGGAGATCCGCCGCTCCATCACGGCGGATTACTTGATCAGCTTCGAGGACGGCAAGCAGTACAAGACCCTGCGCCGGCACCTCACCCTGCGCGGCCTGACCCCCGAGCAGTACCGCGCCAAGTGGGGCCTGGCGCCCGATTACCCGATGACCTCGGCCAGCTATTCCGAGCAGCGGTCCGAACTCGCCCGCGCCCTCGGCCTCGGCCAGCAGCGCCGCAAGGGTCTGGCCAAGGCCGCCCCGGAGGAGACCGTCAGCGCCGAGCCGGAGCCGCAGGAGGAGGAGACCCCCGCCGCCCCCGAGAAGAAGCGCCGCGGTCCCCGCAAGAAGGTCGACGCCTGATCCGACCGGGTTCGCCCGCGCGGACCGCGAATCGATCACGATCCCGGTAGGGCCGACGCCCTCACGAGCCATCCCCGCGCCGCGGGGATGGCTTTTTGCTTGGACGGGCGATGGGCTGCCCCCGGTCGCCCGCGGTTCCATGTGCCACGCGCAGGCGACCCGCGAAGCCGGGGGCATCGGTGGCGGTGGCGACGCATGGTAGCGCACGGCCGATGCTGCAACGCAGCGCGATCGCCTTGCGCCGGATGGGCCTGGGCCCCCGAGCGTGAGCGACTCCATGCTGTCCCGTCCGATCCTGGCCCTGGCCGCCGCCTCCTTCGGCATCGGCACCACCGAATTCGTCATCATGGGCCTGCTGCCCGAGGTGGCCGAGAGCCTCCGGGTCAGCGTGCCCCGGGCGGGACTGCTGGTCTCGGGCTACGCCCTCGGCGTCGCCGTCGGTGCGCCCCTGGTGGCCATCGCCACGGCCCGGCTGCCGCGCAAGACGGCGCTCCTCGTGCTGATGGGGGTGTTCCTTCTCGGCAACCTCGGCTGCGCCCTCGCGCCGACCTACGGGTTCCTGATGCTGGCCCGCATCCTGACGGCCTTCGCCCATGGGGCGTTCTTCGGCATCGGCGCCGTGGTGGCGAGCGGCCTCGTCCCCCGCGCGCAGCGGGCGCAGGCGGTGGCGCTGATGTTCACCGGCCTCACCCTCGCCAACGTTCTCGGGGTTCCGTTCGGCACGGCGCTCGGCCAGGTCGCGGGCTGGCGCGCGACGTTCTGGGCGGTGCTCGGCCTCGGACTGGTCGCCGCCGCCGCCATCGCGGCCTTCGTGCCGAGCGGCCTGCCGGGCTCGCGCGGCAGGCTCGCCGGGGAGTTCCGCTCCCTGCGGCGCTGGGCGGTGCTGCTGCCGATGCTGGTGAGCACCCTGTCCTCCGTCAGCCTGTTCACGGTGTTCACCTACATCGCGCCGCTCCTGACGGAGGTGAGCGGCCTGACTCCGCACGCGGTGACGGGCGCCCTGCTGCTGTTCGGCATCGGCCTCACCCTCGGCAACCTCGCGGGCGGGCGGCTGGCCGACCGGCGCCTGATGGCGACGGTGATCGGGAGTTTTTCCGCCCTCGTCGCCGTGCTGGTGCTGTTCGCCTTCACCAGCCGGTCGGCGATCCCCGCCGTGCTGACCCTGCCTGTCTGGGGCGCCCTCGTCTTCGCCCTGGTCTCGCCGCTCCAGGTCTGGGTGGTGGAGGCGGCGAGCGACGCGCCCAACCTCGCCTCTACCCTCAACCAGGGCGCGTTCAACCTCGGCAACGCCACGGGCGCGGCGCTGGGCGGCGGCGTGCTCACCCTGGGGATGGGCTACGGCAGCCTGCCCTGGTTCGGCGCCGGCATGGCCGCCCTGGCCCTGGGGCTCGTGCTGACCGCCCGCCGGACGGACGGGGCGCCGGCACCGATGCCGGCCCAGGCCGCGCCACGACTCGGATAGAGTCGCGCCGCGACTTGGATAGAGTCGCGCCACGACTCGGATAGAGTCGCGCCACGACTCGGATAGAGTCGCGCCACGACTCGGATAGTGTCGCGCCACGACTCGGATAGTGTCGCGCCACGACTGGGATGAAGACGCGACCCGCCTCGGCTGAGCGCGGACGGACGCGGCGTCAGATCTCCCGGAACGCCCGCACCATGCTGTCCTTCAGGGGCTTGAAGACGTACTCGAAGAACGTCCGGTCCGTGGTCCGCATGTAGACCTCGGCCGGCATGCCGGGGGTCGGCGCGAAGTTGTGGACCTCCGCCAGACTCTTCGGATCGAGGCGGATGCGGGCGACGTAGAGGTCGCCGCCGCCGGCTTGGTTGCGGCGGTCGTCCGGCAGGGCGTCGGCCGAGAGGTAGATCACTTCGCCCGACACCATGGGCACGATGCGCTGGCTGAGCGCCGTGAGGCGGATCGCGGCCGACTGGCCCCGCCGCACGTGGTCGATGTCCTGCGGCTTGATCCGCGCCTCGATGACGAGTTCGTCGTGGAGCGGCACCAGTTCCATGATGCTTTTCCCCGGTTCCACCACGCCCCCGTCCGTGTGGTAGCGCAGCTTCACCACGATGCCGCGCACGGGGGCGGCGATGACGATGCGGTCGAGCAGACTGCGCGCCGCCCGCATGCGCTCGCGGACGTCGTTCTGGTCGGCCAGGGTCTCGTGCAGCTGCTCCACCGCCGTCTTGATCGCGGTGTTGCGCGCGCCCGTGATCTGCTCGCGGATGCGGGCGATGCGCTCGCGGGCGTCGCCGATATCGCCGTCAAGGCGGCCGATCTCACCCTGCGCGCTCGCCTGGGAGCGCTGCAGGGCGAGGATCTCGGAGATGCGGATCATGCCGCCCTTCAGCAGCACGGATTTCGACGCGATCTCCTGCTCGAACAGCTCGAGCTGGCGCCGCACCGCCTTGAGCTGGATCTGGCTGCCGCGGATCTTCTCCTCCAGGGCGTCGATCCCGTTGGTGAGGACGGACAGGTCGCTGGCCAGACTCGTCATCCGCGCCTTGAACGCCAGGAGCTGGTTGCCCACGATGGCGTCGATGTCGGGGTCGCCCGCCTTGGCGAGGAGGGGCGCCGGGAAGGTGACGGCGGGCGCCTGGCGCGCCTCGGCCTGGAGCCGCGCCTCGATGGCGGTGAGTCGGTCGTGCCGGAGCGCGAGGCGGCGAAGTTCCGCCTTGGGGCCGGTCTCGTCGAGCTGGAGCAGGGGCTGGCCGGGCTCGACGATGTCGCCTTCCTTGACCAGGATGGTGCGGATCACCCCGCCTTCGAGATGCTGGATCGTCTTGTTCTGCCCCGTCGCCACGAACGCGCCCGTGGCCACGATGGCGCCCGCGATGAGGGCGGTGTTGGCCCAGATTCCGAAGCCCGCGATGATCCCGACGAGGAAGGCGAAGCCGAAGCCCGTGTGGTAGCGGGTGTCCTGCGGGATGTCGTCGTACCATTCGCGCCGAGGCGGGGTGGGCTTGATCGTGACGATCCGGGTCATGGCGCGGGGCTCCTGAAGGGGCTCGTTCGGGGCGGGGGCTCGTCAGGGGCGGATCAGGCGGTACCGGTCCCGCCCCGGCCCGTGAGGGGACGATCGTCGTTGGCGCTGCGGCCGACGATCATCGGGATCACCTCGTCGCGGGGCCCGAACACTTGGATGGCGCCGTCCTTGAGGATCATGATCTTGTCGACGCTCTTCAGCAGCGTCGGGCGCTGGGTGATGGCCACCACGGTGGTGCCGCGCGCCTTGGCCCGCAGGAGGGCGCGGGCCAGGGCGATCTCGCCGGGGGTGTCGAGGTTCGAGTTCGGCTCGTCCAGCACCACGAGGCGCGGGTCGCCGAAGAAGGCCCGGGCGAGGCCGATGCGCTGGCGCTGGCCGCCCGAGAGGGGGCTGCCGTCCATGCCCACCACGGTCTCGTAGCCTTGGGCGAACTGCGAGATGAGCTCGTGGACGTCGGCGATCTCGGCGGCGTCGAACACGTCGGCGTCGGAGGCGTCGTCCTGCATGCGGGCGATGTTGGCCTTGATGCTGGCGGGGAAGAGCTGGACCTCCTGGGGCAGGTAGCCGACGCTCTGGCCGAACTGGCGCGGGTCCCAGTTGCGCAGGTCCATCATGTCGAGGCGCACGGCCCCGGCGGTGGGCGAGATCGAGCCGACGAGCATGCGCGCGAGGGTGGATTTGCCCGTCCCCGAGGCGCCCACGATGGCGAGCGATTCGCCCGGTTCGAGCTGGAAGGTGAGGCCGTTGAGGATCACCTTCTTGTTCGGCGGCGGCACGTACAGAACCCGTTCCACCGTGAGGCGCCCGATCGGGCGGGGCAGGCGCAGGCGGTCGAAGTTCAGGGGCGAGTTCAGCAACAGGGACTTGACCCGCGCGTAGGCGATGCGGGCGCCGACGAAGCTGCGCCAGCCGTCGATGACGCCCTCGATGGGGGCGAGCGCCCGGCCGCCGACGATGGAGGCGGCGATCATGGTGCCGCCCGTGAGCTTGCCGTCCAGCGCCAGGATCGCGCCCCAGCCGAGCATGCCGATCTGCGTCGAGAGCCGGATGCACTTCGACAGGCCGGCGATGACGATGTTGCGGTCCTGGGCGATCACCTGGGCTTTGAGGGATTCGGCGGTCTCGCGGCCCCAGATGGTGACGCATTCGGGCGTCATGCCCATGGCGTTGATCACCTGACTGTTGCGCGCCATGGCGTCGGCCTGGAGGTTGGCACGGGTCGAGTAGGCGCTGGCCTGGGCGAACGGCACCGCCGTCAGCTTCTGGTTGATGAGGGCGAGGCCGAGGAGCAGCACGCCCGTCGCCATGACGATCCAGCCGAGATCCGGATGGATGAGGAACACGGCCAGCAGGTAGATCGGCGCCACGGGGGCGTCGAACATGACGAGCAGCACCGGACCGGTGATGAAGTTGCGCAGTTGCTGCAGGTCGGCGAGCGTCTGGAACTCGCGGCTCGAGCCCGCCTGCGAGGCTTTCGCCGCCGCGGCCAGGACCGGCGCGCCGAGGCGCACCTCCACCTCCACGGCGATCCGCATGAGGATGAACCGCCGCACCACGTCGAGGACCACGTGGGCCACGATGGCGCCGACGATGACGAGGGTCAGCATGATCAGGGTGTCGAGGCTGCGGCTCGTCAGCACCCGGTCGGAGATGTTGAACAGGTAGATCGGGATGCCGAGGACGAGGAGGTTCACCCAGAACGAGAAGATGGCGACGACGACGAGCTTGCGCCGACAGCCGGCGAGCCCCTTGGTCAGCACCTCGCGAAAGTCGCGGTCGCCGGAGCGACGCTGCAGCGGGGCGCCGGCGTCACCGCCGGCCCCGCCACCGCCGCCGCCGGAACCACTGCCCTTGCCCGAACCGCCCCCCTCGCCCGTCGCGCGCGGTGGCGCGGCCGAGGGGGTGGCCGCCACCGCCGCCGGAGCCGCTGCGACCGCCTCCGCCCGACTCTCGACCGGGGCCGCCTCGACCGGGGCCGTCCTGGCCGGCGATACGACTGGCGGAGCCCCCTGCGCCGGCACCGCGCCGGCCTCCTCCGTCGGGCCCGGCGCCGCGGTCGGGCCGATGTAGTGGCCGCCGGCCGCCTCGCGGAATCGCGCCTCCAGGGCGGCGAGGCCGGGCCCGAGATCGGGTCCGGCCTCGCCGGCGGCATCGCGGCCCGCGGCCGTACCGCGGCGGCTGAGATCGTCCATGTCGCGTCCCCCTTGTCGGTCGGTATCCCGACCGAATCCGTCGGCCGGTATCCCGACCGAGTGCGTCGGTCGGTATCCCGACCGGGTGCGTCGGCCGGTGATCCCGGCCGTTTGTCCGGTTCAGGCCATCATTCCGTGGAGCAGGTCGTGGGTCAGGCTGGAGCCACCGCCGTGGAAGGCGGGTCCGAGCAGGTCCTGCGTGCCCGTTTCGGGAAGGGCGATGTCGTGCAGGCCGGTGAAGGCCGCGACCTCCGAGGCAAGGCTCTGGGTGTCGCCGATGGTGACGCGGGCGCTGTGGCTGACGTAGTTGGCCTGGACGAGGATCGCGTCGTCGTAATGCTCGCCGCCGACGAACTGCGCCGCCGTGGTCGTCCCCACGGTGGAGATGGCCGCGACGTTGGCGAGGTGATTGGCGCCCGTCGTCACCGTCTGAGTCGATTGGGTCGCGGCGCCCGTCGGCCCCGTCGCGGTGCCGGGATCGGGCAGGTGCTGGATCGCCGTGTCGACGTTCGCGACGATGTTGGTCTGGGTGATGGCGTTGATGTTGAAGAAGTCGCCCGCGACGTAGAGCACGTGCAGGGTCGATGATTCGGCCTGGGGCAGGAGCGCGGCCAGGGCCGGGTCGAGGTGATTCGCCTCCAGGCCGGAGAGCGCGGCGTGCTGGTCCGCCGACAGGGTCTTGAACGCGGTGCTGCCGTACTGATCGACGGAGGCGACGTTCTCGAGGACGTTGTCGCCGGTGACGATGGTCTGGCCGATCGTGTCCGCCCGCCCCGTATAGGCCTTCACGATGCTGTCGTTGAGCAGCACGTTGGTCTGATGGACCATGTTGACGGTGTGATAGTCGCCCCGCACCACGATGAGGTCGTAGCGTGAGCCGAGTTCCTCCAGGGAGAACAGGTTGACCTGCGTGTTGGCCCCGGCGACCGCGGTGTAGAAGGTGCTGAAGGTGCCCTGCACCACGACGTCGTTGTCGAAGAGCCGGTTGATCTGGGTGATGCTCTTCACGTCGTAGAAGTCGCCCGCGATCACGTCGACCTCGGTGCGCGCCCCGGCGGAGAGATGGGTGACCACCCCCGGATCGGTGTCGGCTTGCGTGAACCGCGCCGCGTTGCGGGTCAGGTCGCCGCCGGTGACGAGGTCCAGGATTCCGCTGCGGCCGCCCACGGTGATGTCGACATCGCTCGCGAGGACGTTGACCTGGACGATGGCCTGGGTGGTGAAGGCGTCGCCGCCGACGAAGAGGGCGTGGTGCTGGGTGTGGTTGTCGAGGATGCCGGCGACGTTGAAGCTCTGGTTGGCCCCCGTCGTCGCCGCGAGGCCCGGGTCGAGGAGGCCGTTGCGCGGAGCGGCCTCGGGCGTGGGGGCGGGGGAGGACACCGTCGGCAGCGCCGTGCCGGCGGGCTGGCGCACCCCGTCGACGGTGAGGCCCTGAAGGTCCGCCGAACCGTCGTCGACCCCGTCCCGCGGCATCCCGCCCGCGGCCAGTTGGGCATCGCGCCCTTGCACGAAGGCGATCCAGTCGCCGGTGCCGGTGCCGTGGGCGACGAGGTCGGCCGGCACGCCGCCGCGCGCCTCGGCCAGCATCCGGTCGAGGGCGACGATGGGATCGACGAAGCCCGGGTCGAGGCGGTGCAGGTGCTCGACGCCCGTGCCCTCCACCATCAGCAGGAGGTCGTTGTCGTGCAGTTCGTTGATCTGGAGGACCTGGATCAGCTCCTGGTCGGGCGTGACGTCGCGGTCGGCCTCGGCCCGGCCGGCGCTCCCGCCGCCGCCGCCGCCGGCCGGGGCGGCGGTGCGCGGGACGCCGACGGGCACGGACCCAGGTGCGAGCTTGGCCGGCATCACCGGGCCGGCCGGCATGAGGACATCGTGGCCGAACCGGAGCGCGTCGGGGGGCGGAAGGGTCGCCGGGTAGGGCCGGCTCGGCATCTCGTCGAGGTCGAAATTCGGTGCCGCCTCGCGGTGCGGCGTCCCGGGCGCGGGGGCGGGCAGCCGCCCCGGCTCGCCGTCGTAGACCTCGCGGTGGAGCACCACCGTGTCGAGCAGGCGCATGTGCCCGGCGAAGTGGGCGATGATCTCGGTCGGGCCGCCAGCGATCATGACCGTCCCCATCAGGATGACCCGCGCGCGACGGCCGGAAGCGGCCGGCGCGCGGGGATCGGTGGGTGTGGAACGGCCCGCGCCGGGTGACGGCGCGGGCCGGGATCATGGTTCAGACGTTGTGGCTGCTATCGGCCGTGCCGCTGATCTCGCTGAAGGAATCGCCGCCGACGACGGAGACCGGCATGGAGTTGTACTGGATGTTGGCACCCTGCGTGATGTGCTGGGTGAAGGCTTCGCCCGAGACCGTGTTCGCCGACGAGACGTTGCCGTTGCTGGCGAAATCGCTCACGCCGCCGTCGCTGCTGGCATTGCCGCCATTGCCCGAGACGTTCTGGGTGAAGTTGAAGTTCGGCAGCGTCCCTTCGGGACCGCAGTAGGAATCCAGACCGCCGATCCCGAGGCTGACGCTCGGGCTGGACAGGTAGTCGTTGTCGACCAGGCTGCTGATCTGATCGAGGTTGAAGATGTTCCCGTCCCCGTTGAGGGTCTGGGTCGAGAAGTCCGGCATCACGAACATGCCGCCTTCGAGACCCTCGATGGTCAGGCCTTCGAGGTTGATGAGGCTGGATTCCGATGGAGGCGCCATGACGCCGGTCATGTCGACATTGACGTCGACCGTGGTGGATACGGTGGTGGTGGTGGTGGTGATATTGTCGTTGATGTTGCCGTTCAGGTTCCCGTTGGCGCTGAGGTTCCCGTTCAGGTTGCCGTTGCCGTTACCGTTGAGGTTGCCGTTCCCGTTGAGCGACTCGCTGCTGGAGTACTGGCTCTGACCCTGATCCTGCCCTTGACCCTGGTCCTGGCCCTGGCCCTGGTCTTGCGCCTCGGCCTGGAGCTGTCCCTGGGCCTCGCCCTGCAGCTGACCCTGGGCTTCGCCCTGTAGCTGACCCTGGGCCTCGCCCTGGAACTGATCCTGGGCCTGGGTGCCGAACAGGGCTGCGAGCGCGTTCTGGTTGTTGGTCGACATGATCGTTCTCCCTTCGGTGGATGGGGCACGGGACCGGCAGCTCGCTGATCTTCTGCGTCGGCGAGACGGCGTGATCCATGTCGTGCGGGACAGTGTTCCCGGAGCTTGCGCCGTCTCCGGCGGGGCCGGTTCGGTGCGGTCCACTTGGGAACGGGCCGAACTTTGCAGAATGGCCGCGGTTCGTAAGTGTTAAAAAAACGTAAACTTTTCGTCAGGAAAACCGGAACGCGCGGAGAGTTGGATTCCCGCCCGGGGAATACTTGGACGATCCCTTCGCACTGCAATAGAACCGCTCGGCTCCTCGCGTTTGCACTGCGGGTGCCGACGCGTATCCAGGGCTTACGGAGCGGTCGCGCGGAGTGGCCCGGCCTCGATCTGGACGCCGATGAGGCTGTCCCACAGATCGAGGACCGTCTGCGCGCCGGTCTGCTCGGAGAGCCCGTCCGGCGTCCAGCCCTGATGGCTGCCCCGATGGGCTGAATGGAACAGGAGGGCGTCGCCCATCCCGAGGGTGAAGTCCGGGTCCTGTGCCAGGCTGAGGGTGAGGACGCGCTCGCCGACGGGCCCCGCCGACAGGCCGGTCAGCGCCGCCCACGCCTCGGCCTGGACGAGCCCCAGCACTTCGCCGGGCGCACCGCCCACGACCGGGCGGGCCACGAGGGTGACGAGGCAGGTGAGGAAGCCCAGGGCGTAGGGCTCCATCCACGCCTCGCCCGGATCGGAGCCGCGCCGCCAGCGCGTGCGCTCCACGTAGGGGCGGACGATCCGCAGGGCGGCCCGGCGCCCGCGCCGGGCGAGCCACAGGTCGGTGAGATGCGCCATGTCGGGACTCTTCGAAGGCGGCGTCCGCCGACCGATCGAGGCCGGTCGCGCGCGATGGTCCGCCCGGCCACGCCGGAATTCAAGCCACCTCCTTCGTGCCGGACCATCGATGCCGGACGACGTGATTCGACGCATCATCCACCGATGAATTCTTGCGGATGACGGGCCGGGGCCCGCGCGAGCCTTGCGGGTTCGGCGTATCGTTGCGGCCGAAGACCGGTCCCGAAAAAGACTGGCCTCGAAGAAGACTGGCCCCGAACAGGAGCGGCCCCATGCGAACGGACCTCCCGGCCGCCCCGGACTTCGAGGCGCTCCAGGCTCCGAAGGGCGACGCCGCCCTGCGGCAGACGCAGATCCTCAGCCTCATCGGTAATCTCGGCCTGAGCTGGTCCAACACCGAGAGCGTGTTCGTCTACGTCCTGATGCTGCTCCTGCGCACGGACGAGATCACGGCGGCCATCGTCTTCACCACCCTCAATACCAGCCGGGCGCGCCTCGACCTGATCCGCCGGCTCGCCTCGGTGAAGCTCGCCGATCCGGCCACGGCGCAGACGCTGGAACGCCTGATCCGGCGCTTCAACGCCGCCACCAAGGTGCGCAACGACCTCACCCACGCCATGTCCGTGGTCAACGCGCACGGCGAGATCACCCACACCAACACCATGCGGATCGTCGAGCATGGCGGCCGCCTCAGCTTCGGCGCCCAGCGGGCCATGGACGACGCGCGGGTGCGCGAACTCACGGACGTCAACCGCCAGCTCGCCCGGCTCAACCGCGACCTCTGGCAGTTCCTGCCCGTGCTCGCCGCCAGCCTGGACGCGCCCGCCCCAGACGTCCCCGCCGATCCGCCTCAGGGCTCGGCGAGCCAGCCCTGAAGCCGGGCGTAGCGCACGATCTGCGCCCGGGTGCGGATGCCGAGCTTGTCGCAGGCGCGCATCTTGTAGGTCTCGATGGACTTGGTGGTGACGTTGATCTGGCCGGAGATCTCCTTGTTGGTGTGGCCGAGCGCCACGAGGCGGATCACCTCGCTCTCGCGCTGGGTCAGGGCGGGCTGGATGGCCCCGTCCTCCGTCGGCGCGCGGCGGCGCCCTTGCGCGGCGCGCGGATCGAACAGCTGCCCGGCGATGGTCGGATCGAGGTAGAAGCCCTCCGTCGTCACCGCCCGGATCGCGTGGAGCAGGTGGTCGATGGGTGAACCCTTGAGTACGTAGCCGCGCACGCCCGCCTCGAACGCGGTCTGCACCAGGGTGCGGTCGTTGTGGGCCGTGAGGGCGATGAGGCGCGTCGGCAGGGCCAGGGCGGCCACCTTGCGGGCCAGGACCACGCCGGTCATGTCCGGCATGGCGATGTCGATTACCGCCACGCTCGGCCCGAACTCCTGCATCAGGCGTAAGGCCTGAGACCCGGTGCTCGCCACCGCCACCACGCGCATGCCGTCGGTGCCGTCGATGACCGACCGCAGGCCGGCCAGGATGGCGGGGTGGTCGTCGGCGAGAACGATCCGGATGCCGGTCTCCGCGCTCGTCCCGGATGCCGTCTCGTCCACCGCCGCGTCAGGCCGGGTGCGGCAGACGCAGGCGGGCCTGGATCCGCGTGCCCCGCCCACACCCCGTGTCGACCACTAGGCTTCCTCCGATCCGGGCCATCCGGGCGGCCATGCCGGGCAATCCCATCCCGGACGCCGCGGGATCGTCGGCACCGGACGCCCGGACGGGGACGGGATCGAACCCGCAGCCGTCGTCGCCGATGGTCAGGGTGAGGACGCCGCGCCGCACGGTCAGGTCCACGGAAACCCGGCTCGCCGTGCGGGCATGCTTCAGGATGTTGGTCAGGGATTCCTGGAGAATCCGCAGCAGGGGCTGCTCGAGGGCGATGGGCAGGCGCAGGCGGGGCCGGTTGCAGCGAAACGCCACCGGCAGGCCTGAGGCCAGGGACCACGCGTCCAGGGTCTCGGTGAGGAACGCGTCGAGGTCGCGACACTCCGCACCGGATCGGACATCGCCGCGCGGCGCGCGATCCGGTCGGCTCCGGGGGGCGGAGGGCTGCGCGGCCGCGATGGACCCGAGGTCGGCGGCGAAGCGCGCGAGCTGGGTCTTCGTGCGGTCGAGATGCGCCCGCGCCCGCCCTTCCGGAACGAACGCTTCGAGGAGCTTGAGGGAGATCTGGAGCAGGGCGAGGTGGTAACCGCCGCAATCGTGGAGATCCTGGGACAAACCGCCGGCGTCGTTCGCGCCGGCTGGGGACCGCGTTCCGCGCGCGATGGCCTTTCGGTGCTCCGCCAGGAGCGCGGCCATGTCGTCGGCCTTGTCGTCGGCTACGGTCTCGTTCCGCACACGCCCCTCGCGCCGGGCGGACGACACGAAACCCGGTCTGGGCCGACCGTCGATGTCCTCGGGGATTGCTTGTTCGGGGCGCACGAATATCTGCGTCATGGCAATACGTCCAATCCCTAGGTGATTTTTATCACGGTAAAAACCGCCTTTGTCTTCAACCTCGACCGTTGAACGCCTTGGGGTGAAAAACCGGAACCTTACCGCAACTGCAATTGTTTTGCGGTCAGTGTATCACATCCTGGATCGATTACCTTTCCAACAGCGCCACCATTCCACCCAATGCCCTTTGAAAAGCTGAGCCGCGAACCGAGAAAAGCGTAATCCGATTATTTGAGAGCCGCCACAAAAATATCCTACGCCTTAAACGGTAACCTTCGTCGGGAAAAACCTTACGCGCGAAACCTTCCCCGCGGCGGGACGGAACCCGCGCAAGGGCAGAGGGACAACCGGGAACCGCTCCTCGCAACGGCCGAGCCGGAAAACACCGATGGCCGCGCTGTCGGGCGCGGCCATCGGGGAAAACCGTTCGAGGCTCGTGGCGCGCAGCCCCGGGGGCCTGGATCAAGCCCGTCCGCGCTCCGGTGCAGCGGGCGTTCCGGCCGTGACGCTCAGTGGGGATCCGGCGGGCCCTCGCCCTTGCCGACGAACGGAATGCCCTCGATGGGGCATTCCTCCGTCCCGACGCCCGGGCGGGTGATGGCCCGCACGGCGTCGCGGGTGCCGTCCGGGTCCTCGATCCAGCGGCGGTAGAAGTCGTAGGGGCACTCCGACAGCCCGTGGCGGTTCTCCTTGGAGGCGATCATGCCCGTGTAGCCGCGGTGGAGCAGCTTGAAGAGGTGGTTCTCCGACTGCCCGTGGGCGCGGGCATCGCGGATGAGGAACTTCGACAGGGCGGCGTACTGGATGCCCATCTCCTCCTCGCCGCACTCGCCCAGCGTCCGCCCGTCGAAGCCGATGATCGCCGAGTGACCGAAATAGCTGTAGACCCCGTCGAAGCCGGCAGCGTTGGCCACGGCCACGTAGGTGTTGTTGGCGAACGCCATCGCCTTCGACATCAGGACCTGCTGCTCTTTCGCCGGATACATGTAGCCCTGGCAGCGGACGATGAGCTCGGCGCCCCGCATGGCGCAGTCGCGCCAGATCTCCGGGTAATTGCCGTCGTCGCAGATGATGAGGCTGATCTTCAGGCCCTTGGGACCGTCGGAGACGTAGGTCCGGTCGCCCGGATACCAGCCCTCGATGGGCGTCCAGGGCATGATCTTGCGGTACTTCTGCACGATCTCGCCCTGATCGTTCATCAGGATGAGGGTGTTGTAGGGCGCCTTGTTCGGGTGCTCCTCGTGGCGCTCGCCGGTGAGCGAGAACACGCCCCAGACCTTCGCCTTCCGGCAGGCGGCGGCGAAGATCTCGGTCTCGGGCCCCGGGACCGTGGTGGCGGTCTCGTACATCTCGGCCGCGTCGTACATGATCCCGTGGGTCGAGTATTCGGGGAAGATCACGAGGTCCATGCCGGGCAGGCCGGACTTCATGCCCACCAGCATGTCGGCGATCTTGCTTGCGTTCTCCAGCACCTCCATCTTGGTGTGTAGGCGGGGCATCTTGTAGTTCACCACCGCGACGCCGACGCTGTCGGCGCTGGACGAGATGTCTCCGTGCATCATGGCGTGATGTGCTCCTCAGGGGGGACGAACCCTCCCCCCTCCGCGGGGAGGGTGCCTGCGGAGCAGGCGGGAGAGGGGTCGGCACAGGTGTTTCCGGAAAGGGCGGCGCTGCCCCTCTTGCGGGACTTCGTCCCGCCCCGTCGCTGCGCGACCACCCTCTCCCGCAGAGGGGAGAGGGTGCTTCGCGTCAGTGGCTGATCATCCAAGGCCGCGCGTTCGGAAAACTCTTGGCGGCCGTGGGGTTGGATGTTGGCTTGGCACTGCCGCAGCACCCGCAGCCGGGGCCGTGGCCGGAGGACTTGCGGGGCGCGTGCTGGCTCCGCTCGTTCGTGGCGAAGGCCTTGCGCCGGCCCGCATCCATGGAGGCGAGGTTCGGCGCGTTGAGGAAGGCGCGGCCGCATTCCGAGCCGCAATCCGGGCAATCGTGCGGATCCTGAAACTGCGCCATCGGGCGCAGCACAGTGAACGGACCGCAGGCGGCGCAACTGTAATCGTAGACCGGCATGCTCAAAGATCCGGCGAGAGCGGCATCTGGATCGAGCCGTCGAGGAACTTCGTCGGCCCGTCCGCACCCGGATTGATGTCGAACTCGAAGATCTTCGTCGGAATCCACAGGGTCGCGCAGGCGTTGGGGATGTCGACGACGCCGGAGATATGGCCCTGGACCGGCGCCGTACCGAGGATCGAGTAGGCCTGGGCGCCCGAATAGCCGAACTTCTTCAGGTACTCGATGGCGTTGAGGCAGGCCTGGCGGTAGGCGACGGTCACGTCGAGGTAGTGCTGCTTGCCGTGCTCGTCGACGGAAATGCCCTCGAAGATCAGGTGATCGTCGAACTTCGGCGTGACCGGCGACGGCTTGAAGATCGGGTTCTTGATCCCGTACTTGGCCATCCCATCCTTGATCAGGCTCACCTTGAGATGGACCCAGCCGGCCATCTCGATGGCGCCGCAGAAGGTGATCTCGCCGTCGCCCTGGCTGAAATGCAGGTCGCCCATGGAGAGGCCGGCACCCGGCACGTAGACGGGGAAGTAGATCTTCGAGCCCCGCGACAGGTCCTTGATGTCGCAATTGCCGCCATGCTCGCGCCCCGGCACCGTGCGGGCGCCCTCGGCGGCTGCCTTGTCCTTCGCCTCGCCCTTCAGCCGGCCCATATGGGCGGTCGGCGCGAAGGGCAGGGTGGCCAAAGCCGGTATCCGGTTGGGGTCGGTGTCGAACAGGGCCTTCTCGCGGGTGTTCCAGGTCTCCAACATCTTGGGATCGGGCAGGCAGCCGATCAGGCCCGGATGGATCAGGCCGGGGAAGCGCACGCCGGGGATGTGGCGGGATTTCGTGAACATGCCCTCGAAGTCCCAGATCGACTTCTGGGCCTGGGGGAAGTGCTCGTCGAGGAACCCGCCGCCGTTCTTCTTGGAGAAGAACCCGTTGAAGCCCCACTGGCTCTCGGGCTTGGCGCCGATGTCGAGGAGGTCGACCACCAGGAGGTCGCCGGGCTCCGCGCCCTCGACGCCGATGGGCCCGGACAGGAAGTGCACGATGGAGAGGTCGATGTCGCGCACGTCGTCGGCGGAATCGTCGTTCTTGATGAAGCCGCCGGTCCAGTCGTAGGTCTCGACGATGAAGTCGTCGCCGGGCTTGACCATCGCCACCATGGGGATGTCGGGGTGCCAGCGATTGTGCACCATGCTGTTGTCGTAGGCCGACTGCGTGAGATCGACCTTGATCAGGGTCTCTGCCATCGTCTCGTGCTCCCTTCCCTAACTTCGGGACTTGCCCTGGACGTGAGGACATGCGTCCCCGTTCGCGCGCGCCGGTCATCCGGCGCCGCGCAAGAGGTGATTTTGGAGTCGGAGGGCCCGGTGGGGCCCCGAAACACTCAGACCGAGAGGAAGCGGGCGACCTGGGCCTCGTCGATGTCGGCGCGCAGGGACTCGTGGACGATGTGGCCGTTCTCGATGACCAGGACCCGGTCGGCGACATCGAGGGCGAAGCTCAGCACCTGCTCGGAGACCACGATGGAGAGGCCGCGCGCGTCGCGGATCTTCTTCAGCGTCCGGCCCATCTCGCGGATGATGGAGGGCTGGATGCCTTCCGTCGGCTCGTCCAGCAGCAGGACCTTGGGGCGACTGGCCAATGCGCGCGCGATGGCGAGCTGCTGCTGCTGGCCGCCGGACAGGTTGCCGCCGCGCCGGCCCTTCATCTCCAGCAGCACCGGAAACATCTCGTAGAGTTCGCCAGGCACCCGGCGCTCGTTCGTCACCGTCAGCCCCGTCTCGATGTTCTCCTGCACGGTCATGGCGGAGAAGATCATGCGGCCCTGCGGCACGTAGGCAAGGCCCTTGGCGACGCGCTGGTGGCTCTTGAGGGCGCCGACCTCCGTGCCGTCGACCCGGATCGAGCCGGATTTGACCGGCACGATCCCCATCAGGGTCTTCATGAGCGTGGTCTTGCCCATGCCGTTGCGGCCCATCACGGCGACGATCTCGCCGGGCGCCACCTGGATGTCGAGGCCGTGCAGCACCTCGCTCTGGCCGTAGGCGGCGTGGAGATCGCCGATCGCCAGCATCGGCTGGACGCCCGCTTGGATAGAGGGCGCGGGGGAGGGGCCGGGCGTGGTCTGGAGCATGAACCCGTTCCCTCTCAGTGGCCGAGATAGACTTCGATGACCTTGGGGTCGTTCTTGACCCGGTCCATCGAGCCCTCCGACAGGACCTTGCCCTGGTGCAGAACGGTGACCCGGTGGGCGATGTCCTCGACGAACTTCATGTCGTGCTCGATGACGAGTACCGAGCGGCCGACGATGATCTGGTTCAGGAGTTCTGCGGTCTTGATGCGCTCGCCGACGCTCATGCCGGCGACGGGCTCGTCCAGCATGAGGAGTTCGGGGTCCTGGATCAGCAGCATGCCGATCTCGAGCCATTGCTTCTGGCCGTGGCTGAGGAACTCGGCCCGCTCCAACAGCTGGTCCTTGAGGAAGATCATGCTGGCGACCTCCTCGATGCGGTCGCGGACCTCGGCGTCGCGCTTGAAGGTCAGCGCCCCGAACACCGAGCGGCCGCGGGGATAGGAGATCTCGAGGTTCTCGAACACGGTCAGGTCGTCGTAGATCGACGGCGTCTGGAACTTCCGGCCGACCCCGGCCTGCACGATGGCGCTCTCGGAGAGTTTGGTGAGCTCCGTGCCTTTGTACTTGATCGAGCCGGAACTGGCCCTGGTGCGCCCGCAGATGAGGTCGAGCACCGTGGTCTTGCCGGCGCCGTTGGGGCCGATGATCACCCGGATCTCGTTGGGGTCGACGTAGAACGACACGTCGTTGACCGCCTTGAACCCGTCGAAGGAGACGGTCAGGCCCTCCACCGCCAGGAGGAAGTTCTTCTCCGCCGGGGCGGCACCGATGATGTGCGAGGGGAGCAGCGCGGCGTTCATTCCGAAAAAATCCTACTCGGCCGCGTGGGGGAGGGCGACGGCGGGGGCGGGCTCCAGGGCCTTCACGCGCCGGGTCAGGCGGGGCTCGACATAGGTGCGGTAGATCCCCGCGAGACCGTTCGGGAAGGCGAGGACCACGAGGATGAACAGGCCGCCGAGGCCGAACAGCCAGAGTTCGGGAAAGCTCTCCGAGAAGGTGGTCTTGGCCCAGTTGACCAGGAGCGTGCCCCAGACGGCGCCGAACAGGGACAGGCGCCCGCCCACGGCCGCGTAGATCACCATCTCGATGGACGGCACGATGCCCACGAAGGACGGCGACATGAACCCGACCTGCAGGGTGAACATCGCGCCCCCGATGGCGGCGAACACGGCGGCGAGGCAGAACGCGAAGGTCTTGAAGCTCGCCACCGGGTAGCCGGAGAAGCGGACCCGGTCCTCCTTGTCGCGCATGGCGACGAGGATTCGCCCGAGCTTCGAGCGCTTCACGTATTGGGCGAACAGGATGCAGGCGACGAGCAGCCCGCCGTTGACGAAGTAGAGGATGTTGTGGGCGCGGTCCGTGCGGATGTCCCAGCCGTTCAGGGTGCGCAGGTCGGTGATGCCGTTGATGCCGCCGGTGTAGCCCTGCTGGCCGACGATGAGGATCGTCAGGATGGCGGCGATGGCCTGGGTGATGATGGCGAAGTAGGTGCCGCCGACGCGCCGGCGGAACATGGCCGAGCCGATGACGAAGGCGAAGAACGCCGGAACCACGATCACGGCGAGGATCGTGAAGGGCAGGCTGGTGAACGGCTTCCAGAACCACGGCAGCTCGGTGATCTGGTTCCAGTCCATGAAGTCGGGGATGCCCGGCGTCGACTGGATCTTCGTGTTCTCGACGCTCGACGCTTCGAGCTTCAGGAACATGGCCATGAGGTAGCCGCCCAGACCGAAGAACACCCCCTGGCCGAGGGAGAGGATGCCGCCGAAGCCCCAGCAGATGACGAGGCCCAGCGCCACGAACGAGTAGGTGAGGTACTTGCCCACCAAGTTGAGCCGGAAGGCGTCGAGGAGCATCGGCAGCACGAGGAAGATCACGGCGGCCAGCAGCGCGAGGCTGATCCACTCCATGGGCTTCATGAACGGGTTGTCGTGGACGGTCGAAGCGGTGGCGCGGGTCATGACGGGGGGCTCCTCAGCGCCGGACCTTGAGGGTGAAGAGACCTTGCGGCCGCAGCATCAGGATGCCGACGACGGCCAGCAGCGTGATCACCTTGGCGGTGGAGCCGGACAGGAAGAATTCGAGGGTCGACTGAGTCTGCGAGATCGAGAAGGCCGACGCGATGGTGCCGAGCAGCGAGGCGGCGCCGCCGAAGACCACGATGAGGAAGGTGTCGACGATGTAGAGCTGGCCCGAGGTCGGCCCCGTCGAGCCCACCATGGTGAAGGCCGAGCCGGCAACGCCGGCAATGCCGCAGCCGAGGCCGAAGGTGAGGCGGTCGACCTTTTCCGTGTCGATGCCGACCGCGCCCGCCATGGGCCGGTTCTGCACCACGGCGCGGACCTGGGCGCCGAAGCGCGAGCGGTACATGAGGAGCGCGACGCCGGCGGTGATGAGCAGGGTGATCGCCATCACGAACATGCCGTTGATGGGGATCTCGATGGTGTCGGTGACCTGCACCGAGCCGATGAGCCAGCTTGGCAACTCGACGCCGACCTCGCGCGGTCCGAAGATCGTCCGGTAGGCCTGCTGCAGGATGAGCGACAGGCCCCAGGTGGCGAGCAGGGTGTCCAGCGGGCGCTTGTAGAGGTGGCGGATCAGCGCCCATTCCACCAGCATGCCCAGCGCCCCGGACGCCACGAAGGCCAGCGCCATGGCCACGAAGAAGTAGGCGGGGAACAGGGCCGGCAGGTGGGTCTGGAAGAACCCGGAGCACAGGTAGGTCATGTAGGCGCCGAGGATCATGAACTCCCCGTGCGCCATGTTGATCACGCCCATCTGGCCGAAGATGATCGCCAGGCCCAGCGCCATCAGGGTGTAGACCGAGAACAGGATCAGCCCGGCGAAGCCCTGCATCACGAAGATCGAGCTGAGGTCCGTGAGGGAATAGTCGCCGAGCATTCTTTTCGACCTTCCGAAGGATTCGGCCATCGCGTTGCAAGCATTGGGCCGTGGGAGGCTGCGGGCGCGGTCATCTCGAAAGAGGCGCGACGCGCTCCCTCTCCTGGAAGGAGAGGGGACCCGCGCCCACTGGACCTGATCCAGCGGGCGCGGAGAGCGGTCCTACTGGTAGCCCTTGGGGAAGGGGTTCGGCTCGATGAGGTCCTTGCTCTCGTAGACCACCTCGAACTGGCCGTTCGGCAGCGCCTTGGCGACGCGGGTCTTGGACCAGAGGTGATGGTTGGGGTGGATCTTGACGTAGCCCTCGGGGGCTTCCTTGAACTCGATGTCGGCGGAGGCGGCCGCCACCTTGTCGACGTCGAATGACCCGGCCTTCTCCACCGCCATCTTCCACAGGAACGGTCCGAGATAGGCGGCCTGGGTCACGTCGCCGATGACGGTCTTCTCGCCCCACATCTTGTGGAAGGCCGCGACGAACTTCTCGTTGTTGGGGTTCTTGAGCGACTGGAAGTACTTCATGCAGGAATAGGCCCCGGCGATGTTGTCGCCACCGATGCCGTCGATCTCGTCCTCGGTCACCGAGATGGTCAGCAGGGTCTGCTTCGACAGGTCGATGCCGGCCGCCTTGAGCTGCTTGTAGAACGCCACGTTCGAGCCGCCGACGACGTCGGTGAAGATCACGTCGGGCTTGGTGAGCTTCAGCTTGTTGATCACCGAGTTGAACTGCGTGTGGCCGAGTGGAAAATATTCCTCACCCACGACCTTGGTCTTCAACACGTTCTCGATGTGCTTGCGGGCGATCTTGTTCGAGGTGCGGGGCCAGATATAATCGGAGCCGATGAAGAAGTACGTCTTGGCGCCCTTCTCCTTGGCGACCCAGTTCAGCGATTCGAGGATCTGCTGCGTGGCCTCCTGGCCGGTGTAGATGACGTTCTTCGACTGCTCCAGGCCCTCGTAGAAAGTCGGGTAGTACAGCAGGCCGTTGTACTGCTCGAACACCGGCAGCGCCGCCTTGCGCGAGGCCGAGGTCCAGCAGCCCATCACGGCGGCGCAATGGTCGTTGACCAGCAGTTTCTTCGCCTTCTCCGCGAAGGTCGGCCAGTCGGAGGCGCCGTCCTCCTGGATGATCTTGATCTTGCGGCCGAGCACGCCGCCGGCCTCGTTGATCTGCGCGATGGCGAGCTTCTCGGCCTGGATCGAGCCGGTCTCGGAGATCGCCATGGTGCCGGTGGCGGAATGCAGGATGCCGACCGTGACCTCGGTGTCGGTCACCGCGAGGCCGGTGGTGTTCACGGTGGCCGTCGCCGGCCCCGCCGCGAACGCCATCCGGGGCATCAGCGCGATGGCCGGCACGCCGGCGAGACCCATGAGAAGCCTGCGCCGCAGCGCCGATTGCAGGCCGTTGCCCTTGCTCTCTGCCATCGTGCCCAAAATCCTTGATCGTCGTCGCCCGGCCCGTCGAAAGGGCCGTGGATCGATACGCAAAGGCTAGCCCGCATGGTGCGGTGCGGTCGATACGCAGTCTTGCGTATGGAGCGGGCCCGCGCGGAGGCCCATCGTGACGGCCTTTTCGCGCATCGAACGCACGCGCGAATCGAAGCCAAGCGATGCGGCTCACCCCGCCTCGGGAATAGGGTCCGCGCGTGCTACCCTCGTGCCGACCCATGCCCCAGCACCAGCGCATCCTGCCGATCCGGCGCGACTACAACCGCTTCGTCGCCGACGAGACGCTGGAGGACTACGCCCTGCGCTTCACCGCCAAGGCGGCGCGGCGCTGGTCGGGCCTGCGGGTGGCGCAGACGGCGCTCGGCTCCGTGTCGTTCCTGGCGCTGGAGGCCATCGGCGGCACCCTGGTGCTCGCCCTGGGCTTCACCAACACCCTCGCGGCCCTCGTGGTGGTAGCGCTCATCATCTTCGCCACCGCCGTGCCGATCTGCGCCTACGCGGCCCGCTACGGCGTGGACATCGACCTCCTCACCCGGGGCGCGGGCTTCGGCTATATCGGCTCGACGGTGACCTCGCTGGTCTATGCGAGCTTCACGTTCCTGTTCTTCGCCATCGAGGCGGCCATCATGGCGATGGCCCTGCAACTGTGCTTCGGCCTGCCCCTGGCGCTGGGCTACCTCGTCAGCGCGGTGGCGGTGATTCCGCTGGTGATCTACGGCATCACCCTCATCAGCCGGTTCCAGATCTGGACCCAGCCCCTGTGGATCGTCCTCAACCTGCTGCCGCTCGCCTGCATCGCCTGGCAGGGGGGGGCGCCCGTGGGCGAGTGGCTCGGCCATGCCGGGGAAACCGGTGCCGGCGAGTTCGATCTCGCCCGATTCGGCCTCGCCACCGGCATCCTGCTGGCGCTGCTCGCGCAGGTCGGCGAGCAGGTCGACTTTTTGCGATTCGTCCCCGCGATGGAACCCGGCGGGGAGCGCCGCTGGTGGGCCGCCGTGCTCGGTGCGGGGGCGGGCTGGATCGTCCCGGGCTTCCTCAAGATCCTGCTCGGCTCGTTCCTCGCCATCCTGGCCCTGCGCCACGGTGTGCCGGCCGACCGGGCGGCGGAACCGACGCAGATGTACACGATCGCCTTCGGCTACGTGGTCGCGCCGGGCCCCTGGGCCATCGCCCTGATGACCGTGTTCGTCGTGGTCTCGCAGATCAAGATCAACGTCACCAACGCCTATGCGGGCTCCATCGCGTGGTCGAACTTCTTCTCCCGCCTCACCCACAGCCATCCGGGCCGCGTGGTCTGGCTGGTGTTCAACGTCGCCATCGCGCTCCTGCTCATGGAACTCGGCATCGACAAGACCCTGGCCAGCACCCTCAGCCTCTACGCGGTGGTGGTCTCGGCCTGGGTCGGGGCGCTCAGCGCCGATCTCGCCGTGAACAAGCCGCTGGGCCTGTCGCCCCCCGGCATCGAGTTCAAGCGGGCGCACCTCTACGCCATCAACCCCGTCGGCACGGGTGCCATGGCCCTGTCCATGGGCGCTGGCTTCGCCGCGCATCTCGGCTGGCTCGGCGTCACGCTCACGCCGTTCGGCCCGATGCTGGCCCTCGTCGTCGCCTTCGCCGCCGCCCCCGCCATCGCGTGGGGCACGGGCGGGCGCTACTACCTCGCGCGAACCCCGAAAACCGACTGGAACGGCGCGGCCGCCATCACCTGCAGGGTGTGCGAGCATCCGTTCGAGCCCGAGGACATGGCCGAGTGCCCGGCCTATGGCGGGGCGATCTGCTCCCTGTGCTGCTCCCTCGATGCCCGCTGCGGCGACCTGTGCAAGCCGCACGGTCGCCTCGATGCCCAGGCGCAGGGCGTCCTCGCACGCGTCCTGCCGGCCCGCACGGCGATCTGGATCGGCGCACCGCTCGGGCGCTACCTCGCCCTGATGCTCACACTGGTCAGCGCCGTGGCGCTGATCCTCGGCATCGTCCATGCGGGCGCGGTCTCGGAGCACCCCGAGCACCGGGACATGCTGGCCGCCGCGCTCACCTCCGTATTCCTCATCCTCATCGTGATCCTCGGCATCGTCGCGTGGCTGTTCGTGCTCGCCCAGGAGAGCCGCCACGTCGCCCTGGAGGAGACCGCCCGCCAGACCGGGCTCTACCAAGCCGAGATCGCCGCCCATAAGATCACCGACCTGAAGCTCCAGCAGGCCAAGGAAGCGGCCGAGGCGGCGAACCTCGCGAAAAGCCGCTACGTGGTCGGCATCAGCCACGAACTGCGCACGCCGCTGAACGCGGTGCTGGGCTACGCGCAATTGCTGGAGGGCGATCCTTCCATCCCGGCGCCGCGCCAGAACGGCATCCGGGTGATCCGGCGCTCGGCCCAGCACCTGTCGGGGCTCATCGACGGGCTCCTGGACATCTCCCGCATGGAGGCGGGTCGCCTGCAGATTCATCGCGATGAAATCAGGCTCTCGGATTTCCTCGATCAGATCGGCGACATGATCCGCCTGCAGGCCGAGGGCGCCGGCCTCGACTTCCGCTTCACCCGGCCGGACACCCTGCCGGTGGTGGTGGCCACCGACGAGAAGCGCCTGCGCCAGATCCTGCTCAACCTCCTGTCGAACGCCGTGAAGTTCACGCCGAAGGGACACGTCGCCCTCGACCTCGCCTATCGCAGCCAGATCGCGGTGTTCACGATTCGCGACACCGGCCTCGGCATTCCGGCCGACGATCTGCAGCGGGTGTTCGAGCCGTTCGAGCGCGGCTCCATGGCGGCGGCGCTGACCACCCCGGGCACCGGCCTCGGGCTCACCATCGCGCACCTGCTGGCCCAGATCATGGGCGGGGAGATCACCGTGGAAAGCACGGTGGGGCAGGGCACCTGCTTTCGCCTGCGCCTCATGCTCGCCTCCGTGGCGCGGCCGAAACCCGTGCGGCTGGCGGCCCAGGCGTCCGCGGTGCCGCGGACCTACACGGGTGCGCGCCGCACCATCCTGGTCGCCGACGACGACGCCGCCCATCGCGGCCTCATGCGCGACATCCTCGAACCCCTCGGGCTCATCGTGATCGAGGCCGCCGACGGCCCCGCCTGCCTCGACCTCGCCGCCCGGCATCCGCCCGATCTGTTCCTCCTCGACATCGCCATGCCGGGCATGACCGGCTGGGTCCTGGCCAGGGCCTTGCGTGAGGCCGGCCAGACCGCCCGGATCGCCATGATGTCGGCCAACGTCCACGAGATCAGCCCGTCGCGCGGGCACGACGCGCCCCACGACGCCATCATCGCCAAGCCGTTCGACCTGCGCGATTTTCTGGAGATCGTCACCGGTCTGCTCGGCCTCGCCTGGAGCGCGCCGGACCCGGCGCCCGCGTCCGACACGCCGCCCGCCGCCGCGGACGAAGCGGGCCCGCCGCCCCGGCCGGACGCCGTGGCGGATCTCCTGCGCCTCGCCCGGATCGGCCACGTCCGCGGCCTGGAGGCCAAGCTCGCGCGGATGGCGGAGGAGCCCGATCCGCCGTCCGCGTTCCTGGCGCGGATGCGCGGCCTCGTGGCGGCCTACGATCTGCGCCGCGTCATGAGCGTGCTCGAAGCACTGCGGCAAGCGCCCGCGGCCCAGGACACGTCCGCGGCCCAGGAAGCGCCTGCGGCTCAGGACACGCCCGCTGCTCAGGAAGCGCCCGCGGCCCAGCACGGGTCAGTGAACGAAGACACGCCCGCGACGGCGGCCGAGCCGGAGCCCGCCGGCCATGCGTGAGCCCCAGCGCGACATCGTCCTCGTGGTCGACGATTCCCCCGACACCCTGAGCTTCCTCACCGACGCCATCGAGCGCTCGGGCGCCACGGTGCTCGTGGCGGTGGCGGGCGACCTCGCCCTGGCGCTGGTCGACGAGATCACCCCCGACATCATCCTTCTCGACGCGGTGATGCCCGGCATGGACGGGTTCGAGACCTGCCGCCACCTCAAGGCCAAGGGTCATCTCGCCCACGTGCCGGTAATCTTCATGACCGGCCTGTCGGAGACCGAGCACATCGTGAAGGGCCTGGAGGCGGGGGGCGTCGACTACGTGACGAAGCCCATCGCGCCGGACGAGATCCTGGCGCGCATCCGGGTGCACCTCGCGGGCGCCCGGGCGGCCCAGAGCGCGCGCGCGGCCCTCGACACCACCGGCCGCACCCTGTTCGCGGTGGACGGGCAGGGGGCGGTGCTGTGGTCGACCCCCCAGGCGGCGCGCCTGCTCGCGGGCTTCGGCGACCCGGGCGCGGGCGGCCTGCCGCCGCAGGGGCGGGACTGGCTGTGGGGCTCCGTCGCCGGAACGGTCTCGGCGCCCCTGACCCTGACGGACCGCGACGGCGTCGCCCACACCCTGAGCTTCATCGGCGGCACGGGCGACGAGATCCTGCTGCGCCTCGCCCGCGACCCCGTGGAGGCCGGGATCGAGCGCCTGCGCGCGCGCCTGCCCGTGACCGGGCGGGAGGCGGAGGTGCTGCTGTGGCTGTCGCGCGGCAAGGCCAGCCGCGACATCGGCGAGATCCTGGGCCTGAGCCCCCGCACGGTGACGAAGCACCTCGAGGGGATCTACGCCAAGCTCGGCGTCGAGAACCGCACGGCGGCCTCGCTCATCGCCGCGCGCCACCTGCAGGATCTGGGGTGAGCGGAGCGGCGGCGCACCCGGAGGGGCTGCCGCTCCGGATCGTCACGCCAGGGCGCGCGCCGCGCCGCTGACCGCCTGGACGGAGGCGTCGACGTCGTGGGCCGCCCGGGCGATGCCGTCCATGGTCTGGCGGACGAGCTCGACGCTCTGGGCCGCGTTCTGCATGTTCACCGACATGTCGCGGGTGACCGCGGCCTGCTCCGTCACCGCCGACGAGACGCTGAGGGAGATCTCGCTGAGATGCCCGATGGTCCGGCCGATGGCCTCGATGGCGTGCACGGCCCGGTTCGTCGAGGCCTGCACCGCCGCGATCTGCGTGCCGATCTCCTCCGTGGCGCGGGACGACTGGTTGGCCAGCGCCTTCACCTCCGCGGCGACGACGGCGAAGCCCCGGCCCGCCTCGCCGGCCCGCGCCGCCTCGATGGTGGCGTTCAACGCCAGCAGGTTGGTCTGGTCGGCGATGGAGCGGATCACCGTGACGACCTCGCCGATCTTCTCGGCCGAGGCGGTGAGCCCGGAGATGATGGTCCCGGCCTCGCCCGCCCGGGCCACGGCCTCGTCGGCCGCGCCCTTGGCCTCGACGGCGTGCCGGCTCAGCTCCTCGATGGAGGACGAGAACTCCTCGGCGCCGGCCGCCACGGCCTGGACGTTGCCGGAGGTCTGGGCCGCGGCCTCGGCCGTGGATGCCGCCTGACGGCTCACGCCGGAGATCGCATCGGTGATGAGGGCGAGGTCGTTGTCGATGAGGCGCTGGCCGTCGCGGCGGCGGTTGCGATCGTTCACCTGGGCCGTGACGTCGTTGGCGAACTTCACCACCGCGTAAGGTTTGCCGTCGGCCCCCAGGATCGGATTGTAGGCCCCGTGGATCCAGACCTCGCGGCCGCCCTTGGCGAACCGGCGGAATTCGCCCGAATGGGCCTCGCCCCCGGCCAGGCTGCGCCAGAACCCGGCGTAGGCCGGACCGTCGCGCTCCTCGGGGGAGACGAACAGGCTGTGGTGGCGCCCCTTGATTTCGTCGAGGCGGTAGCCGAGGGCGTCGAGGAAGTTCGCGTTGGCGTCGGTGACCACCCCGTCGGGGGTGAAGTGGATCACGGCCTGCGAGCGGTTGATCGCCGCGATCTGCCCCTCGTAGGAAGCGATGCGCTGCTTCTGGGCCGTGATGTCGGTGGCGATCTTGACCACCTTCACCACCTTGCCGGCCCGGTTCAGGACCGGATTGTAGGACGCCTGGATCCAGATCTCGCGACCGCTCTTCGTGGTCCGCATGAACTCGCGCGCCTGGAACTGACCGGCACGCAGGGCCGCCCAGAACGTCTCGTAGGCCGGGCTCTCCCGCTCCTGGGCCGAGACGAACAGGCTATGATGCCGGCCCCGGACCTCGGCGAGGGGATATTCGAGCAGGTCGAGGAAGAGCCCGTTCGCGTCCAGCACCGCACCCTTCGGATCGAACTCGATCCGCGCCTGCGAACGATCGATCGCATCGAGCGTGGCGCGACTGCCGGAATCAAACATCTCGGTTTCTCCCTCTGGGCTGGAATACCCCCCAGCGCGTGCAGGACCCGTATGGCAAGTTGCGCTTAATAATCCCTCAATCGCCAAAGACATTTTCCAATGTCTGATCGTCGCAGACACTCGCCTGCCACGCGAATTATTGATCACGAGTACGTTATCCGATGATCCTCAAACAAGAGTTCGGGTTATCTTGAGATAAGATCAAATGATAGCGGAACATAGTCGATCAGGCCGGACGGCAGCGCATCCATTCCCACATACAGGTCGAAAGCACAGTAGATCCGCTCGGTCGGCCCGTGTCGCGGTCCGGACCGTTAGCCTCTTCGCCGAAGTGGTCCTTGGCTTCTGGCAAGGCCTCGCGGCGAAGGACCATCGACTACCAACGCCGACCCGGCGAGATCCGTCGCCGTCCTCGGCGATCCCTAGACACCGGACGGACGCGACATCCGGCGCCCGTTCGCCGCACCCCAGACGAGCGGACGGGACGAGGTTTCGGCCGGGATGAAGCTTGGCCGCGGGTGCGTGCGTTGTCGTCACGAATCCCGAGCCTTTCCGCCCCGTGAGATCGCAATGACCCGACACACGACCGCTACTTCCCTCCTGACCGCCCTCGCCGTCGGTACGGCTCTGGGCGGATCTCCCGCCCGCGCGCAACCGGCCCCCGGGGGCACGCCGACCGGCAACGTGCCGGCCGGAGATGCGCTGACGAAGGTCGCGAGCTTCGAGCATCAGGTCACCGGCGTCACCGTGTCGAAGGACGGCCGGATCTTCGTCAATTTTCCGCGATGGACCGAGGACACCGAGGTGTCCGTCGCCGAGGTGAAGGACGGCAAGGTGGTGCCGTTCCCCGATGCCGCCTGGAATTCCTGGCGCAACGCGAAGAAGGGCGAGGTCTCGGCCAAGGATCATTGGGTCTGCGTGCAGAGCGTGGTCGCGAGCCCGGACGGCAACCTCTGGGTCCTCGATCCCGCCGCCCCCGCCATGGGCGCCCTGGTGCCGGGCGGCGCGAAGCTCGTCGAGATCGACCTCCGGACGAACCAGCCTGCCCGCACCATCGCGTTCGACGAGACGGTGGCGCCGCAGGGCTCCTATCTCAACGACGTGCGCTTCTCGCCCGATGGCAGGACCGCCTACCTCACGGATTCGGGGGCCAAGGGCGCCCTCGTGGTGGTGGACCTCGCCAGCGGCAAGGCCCGCCGCGTCCTCGACGGCGATCCCTCGACGCAAGCGGACAAGGGCGTGACCGTGACCTACGACGGCAAGCCCCTGCGCCGGCCGGACGGGCGCGGCGTCGAGTTCGCGGCCGACGGCATCGCCCTCTCGCCCGACGGCCGGACCCTCTATTGGCAGGCGATCAAGGGCAAGACCCTCTACAGCCTGCCGACGGAAGCCCTGGCGGAGGGCGTCACCACGGCCCTGATGCCGACGGCGCTCGCCGACAAGAGCCTCTCGGGCAAGATCGAGACCGTGGGCGAGAACGGCCCGGCGGACGGGCTGATCATTTCCCGGACGAATGGGCGGATGTACATCACCTCGCCCCAGGACGATTCCATCAAGGTACGCGACCTTTCCGCCAAGGGCGGCGCGACCGCCACCCTGATCAAGGACGCGCGCCTGCGCTGGCCCGACACCTTCGCGGAGGGCCCGGACGGAACCCTCTACGTCACCACCTCGCGCATTCAGGATTCGGCCTTCTACAAGCCCGACGCGCCGGCGGCCTTGCCGACGGACCTCTGGAGCTTCAAGCCCGCCGCCCCGGACGCCACCGGCTCCACCCGGCCGGCGCGCTGACCCCGACGACCGGGCGGCCTCACGGGGCCGCCCGCCGCTTCCTCGAACCCAGGGCGACGATGCACCGACGTACCTTTCTCGGCCGGGCCGCCCTCGGCCTCGCCCTGACGGCGATGCCGCGCGAAGCGGCCGCCGCACCGGTCCTGCACGTCGACGATCCGGACTTCGCGGCCGTGGTCGATCGCGACGCGCGCCTCACCTCTCTGTATTCCGAGGGACGCTGGTGCGAGGGGCCGTGCTACGCGCGTCACCTCGGCGGCCTCGTCTTCAGCGACGTGCGGTCCAACCGGATGTTGCTCATCGGCGACGACGGGAAGACCAGAACCTTCCGCGACCCGTCCGACAACGCCAACGGCAACACCCTCGACGCCAAGGGACGCCTGGTGACCTGCGAGCACCGGGGCCGGCGCGTGGTGCGGGCCGAGGCCGACGGGTCCCTCACGGTCCTGGCCGACCGTTACGGGGGGCAGCCCCTGAACTCGCCCAACGACGTGGCGTTGGCGCCCGACGGCGCACTCTGGTTCACCGATCCGATCTTCGGCATCTCCATGCCGGACGAGGGCATCGTGCGCGAACCGGCGCAGGCCGCGCGGCGGGTCTATCGCATCGACCCCGACGGCACGCTCACGGGCATGAGCGACGCCCTCGACCAGCCCAACGGCCTCGCCTTCAGTCCGGACGGGCGCCGCCTCTACGTCAGCGAGACCGGCGCCTCCCTCAACCCCGAAGGCGCCCGCGCCATCCTGGCGTTCCCCGTCGAGAACGGGCGCACGCTCGGGCCCCCGAACACCTTCGCCACCCTGGACGCGGGCGTGCCCGATGGGCTCGCGGTGGATGCGGACGGGCGTGTCTACGCCGCGTGCGGCGACGGCGTCCGGGTCTACACGCCGGACGGACGGCGCCTCGGCCGCATCGCCACCGCCACGGATGCCGCCAACGTCACCTTCGGCGGCCCCGACGGCCGCCGCCTCTTCATCGCGTCCGGCCCCGCCATCCTGGCCATCGACCTCCGGGTCCGCGGCGCCGCCCACGGCTGAGCTCTCATCCCCTTCGAACACCCGAGACCCATCATGACCCTCGCCCGACGCGACCTCCTCGCCGCCGGCCTCACCGGGGCCGCTCTGCTGTCCGCCTCCGGTGCGACCGCGAAATCCGAATCCGGCGCTCACGAGTCAAAAACCGGTGCCGTGACGACGGACCGGACGCCAGCGGGCCTCGAACTCGCCTTCGTGGCCGATGCGCCCTCGACGCCGACGGGCCTCGCCATCGCGCGCGGCGGCCGCGCCTTCATCATGATGCCGCGCTTCGACGCCAAGGTGCCCTACACCGTGGGCGAGGTCCTGCCCGGCGGGGCCGTGCGGCCCTATCCCGATCTGGAAACCAACCAGCCCGATCCGGAGAAGGCGCAGACACGCTTCTTCCACGTCCCCAACGGCGTGTTCGACCGGGACGACACCCTGTGGCTCCTCGATGCCGGACTGCCGGACGGCTCGGGGCCGCCGGTGAAGGGCGGCGCCAAGCTGGTGCAGATGGACATCGTCGGCAACCGCATCCTGCGGGTGGTGCCGCTGGAATCCGGCATCGCCCCGACTTCGTCCCTCAACGACCTGCGCATCGACATCCGCGACGGGTACGCCCGCGCCTACATCACCGACCAGGGCCAGGACGGGGAGGGCGCGCTCCTCGCCGTCGACCTCGCCACCGGGCGGGTGGTGCGGCGCCTGCACGGGCACGCCAGCACCAAGTCGCAGAAGGGGCTGACGAAGTTCGTCGAGGGGCGCGCCGTCGTCCAGCGCAAGGGCGATGCCCCGCCCCGTCCGGTCCAGGGCGGCGCCAACGGCATCGCGCTCTCCCCCGACGGGCGGCGCCTGTACTACGCCCCCCTCATCGGCCGGCACCTCTACGCCGTCGACACCGCCGCCCTGCTCGACCCGCAGGTCACCGATGCCGGGGTGGCGGCCGGGGTCGACGATCTCGGCGAGAAGGGCATGACCGGCGGCCTGACCACGGATTCGAAGGACCGGGTGTACCTCGCCCTGCAGGAATTCAACGCGGTGGGCCGGCGCAGCCCCAACGGCACCGTCGAGATCCTGGCCGCCGACCCGCGCCTGATCTGGGCCGACACGTTCTGGATCACCCCCGACCGCTGGCTCCACATCTCGGCCGCCCAGGTGAACCGCCGGCCGGAATACAACAACGGCACCGATCGGCAGGCGCCGCCCTACGCGATCCTGAAGATCCGGATCGACGCCGACCCGGCGTGAGGGGAGACGCCGGCTCCTTCCCGGCCATCGGGGGTGGAGCCGGCAGGGGATCTACTTCAGGGTCTTGAGGTAGGCGACGACGTCGTTGATCTTCTTGTCGTCGGAATAGCCGGCGAAGACCATCTTCGTTCCAGGCACCTTGGCCTTGGGATTCTTCAGCCACTCGTGCAGATTGGCGTCGTCCCAGGTGATCCCCGAGCCCCTGAGGGCGGCGGAGTAGTTGTAGCCCTCGTAGGTTCCGGCGGCGCGGCCGACGACACCGACGAGATTGGGGCCGACCCCGTTCTTGCCGGCCTGATGGCAGGCCTTGCAGGGGGCGAACGCCTTCTCGCCCGCCGCGGCGTCACCCATGTCCTGCGCATGCGCGCCGAGCGAGAGCGCAAGTGTCAGGACCGTGCCGAGAACGATTGGCTTCATGGTTTCCCCCATCGCGATGGATAGGAACTCCTAACTATGGCGCGGGACGACCGGACGTAGGGCCGGCTATCGGCCTGCGACACCTTATCGGTTCCCAGGCGGGATTAGACCAGGTGCCGGGATCGTGTCGCCTCTCCGATCATGGACGGCCCGGCCGTCCGGACGGCGCACCGGGCGATTTCCGCCCGCCCCGATGTCCGGACCGCCCGGCCACGACCGGCTCCGGAGCGATGGAGGCCTCGTAGAAAACCCTCAGAGGGTGACCATGCCGCCCGTCACGGCGATCATGGCGCCGCTCATGTAGCTGCCCCCGTCGGAGGCGAGGAGCACGTAGGCGCCCGCGAGTTCCGCCGGCTGGCCGGGGCGTCCGGCGGGGGTCATCGAGCCGAACTTCTCCACCTGCTCGGTGTACATGGTCGAGGGGATCAGGGGCGTCCAGATCGGCCCCGGCAGCACCGCGTTGGCGCGGATGCCGCGCGCGCCCAGGATCCGGGCGAGGTTGGCGGTCATGTTGGTGATGGCCGCTTTGGTGGACGAGTAGGCGAGCTGCTGCTCCACGGGGGTCTTGGCGTTCACCGAAGCGGTGTTGATGATCGACGCCCCGGCCTTGAGGTGCGGCGAGGCGGCCTTGAGGATGTAGAACATCGCGTGGACGTTGACGGCGTAGTGCCGGTCCCAATCGGCAATCTCGATCTCTTCGAGGGTGTCGGCGAGTTTCTGGAACGCGGCGTTGTTTACTACGATGTCGAGGCGGCCGAGCTCGGAAACGGTTTTGTCGACCAGGGCCGCGCAATGGCGGTGGTCGGCGACATCGCCCGGCAGCAGAACCACGCGGCGGCCGGCGCGCTCGACCCAGGCGGCGGTGTCCCGGGCGTCGTCGTGCTCGTCGAGGTAGCTGAGCGCGATGTCGGCGCCTTCGCGGGCATACGCGATGGCGACCGCCCGGCCGATGCCGCTGTCGCCCCCCGTGATGAGCGCGACCTTTCCGGTGAGCTTGCCCGACCCCCGGTAGCTCTCCTCGCCGTGATCCGGCTTGGGGGTCATCTCGGCGGACCGGCCCGGATAGGGAATCGGCGGCTGCGGGAAGGGGGGCTTCGGGTAATCGACCATGCGGGCTCTCGTCGCTCGGGGCCCCGGGGGGCCGTCCACGGGACAAGCGCCCTGCCCCGGCCTGGTTCGCGGGGCCGAAGGTCACACCAATCCACGTTACACGAGCGACGGCTGTCTCGGCGCTGCGCTCACTCGCTCCAGCGGAGCGCTGCGGCGGAGGCCAGGGTCCCGACGACGCCGGCGATGAGGCTGAGGGCGGCGAGGATGGCCAGCGGCGTCGTGAACGGCACCGTGCCGCCGAGCGCCGCCTCGCTCGCCGAGACGCCGAAGATCAGGGTCGGGATCATCAGGGGCAGCACCAGGACGGCGAGGATGAGGCCGCCCCGCCGGATCGAGGCCGTCAGGGCCGAGCCGACGGCGCCGATGAAGGTCAGGGCCGGGGTGCCGACGAGCAGGGTCAGGCTGGTGGCCGCCATGGCCGTGCCGTCGAGCGCCACGAGGAGGCCGAACAGGGGGGCGGCGAGCGCGAGGGGCAGGCCGGTGGTGAGCCAGTGGGCCAGCACCTTGGCGAGCACCACGAGTTCCATGGGCACGGGCGCGCCGGTCATCAGGTCGAGGGAGCCGTCCTCCTCGTCGGCCTGGAACAGGCGGTCGAGGCCGATGAGGGTGGCGAGCACGGCGGCCAGCCACAGGATGGCCGGCCCGATCCGCGACAGCAGGTTGAGGTCGGGCCCCAGCGCGAACGGCACCACGGCGACGATCATCAGGAAGAATACGAGGGAGAGCGCCCCCGAGCCGCCGACCCGGGCGGCGAGCGCGAGGTCGCGGGCGACGAGGGCCTTCAGGGCGCGCATCACCACCACACGTCTCCGGTCGCAGCGTCGGACGGCGTCGCCGTCGCCTCGCTCCTGGCCGCCTCGATGCGCAGTTCGCGCGCGCCCTCCAGGCCCAGCGCCTGATGGGTCGCCGCGATGACGAGGCCGCCCGTCGCCCGGTGGCGCGCCATCATGCCGGCGAGCACGGCCTGCGAGGCGACGTCGAGGGCCGCCGTCGGCTCGTCGAGGAGCCACAGCGGCCGCCGACAGACGAGGAGGCGGGCCAGCGCCACCCGTCGGCGCTGGCCGGCCGACAGGTAGGCCACCGGCAGCCGCAACGCGTGGCCGAGGCCGAGTTCCTCCAGGGCCGCGCGCGGACTCGCGGTGGGCGCGCCCAGGAGATCGCGGGCGAAGGCGAGGTTCTCTTCCGCCGTCAGCGGGCTCTTCAGGCCGTCGCGGTGGCCGACCACGTGCAGGCACTCGGGCAGGGTCGCCTCGCCGACCTCGTGCACGGTGAGCGTCCCCGATTCGGGCTTGAGGCGACCGGCCAGCACGGCGAGCAGGGTCGACTTGCCCGCACCGTTGCGGCCGGTGACCATGAGGGCCTCGCCCGCGCCGAGCGTGAACGACACGTCCGAAAAGATGCGGCGGCCGGAGCGGCGGACGGCGAGGGTCTGGGCGGTCAGCCGCACGGGGGGTCCTGGATCATGAGCCTCGTCGAACCGGCCACGGAACGATGTCGCGCCAGTCGCCGATCCGGTCCATGCGACAAATTCAGAGCCTCGCACCGCTCGGCACCCCGCCCATCGCACGCGGATCGTTCAGTGGCGAGACCCCATGCGCGGAAAGGTCGTCAGACCCTCGCCGCCTGCGTCGGCCCTTCGTGTCTGCGATCCGCCTTCGCCCGCCCACCCACAACCGAAACGTGCTTTTGCCGAGAATCCGTTGTGGAGCGTGAACGATTGGGCTTTCCTCGACCGAGGCGCGCGATCGTTCACACACGGGTGTCATGCCTGCTCCGACCATCACCTACGCCCAACACGCACGGGACCAGATCGCCCTGCGTGCCCTGGATGAGGCTTGGGTGGAGCGGACGATCCTGACCCCGGATGCCATGGAGCCCGATCCTTTGCATCCGGATCGACGGCGGGCCTTCCGCGCATTGCCCGAACGGGACGGCCGCGTGCTTCGCGTCGTTTATGTGATACGCTCGGCCTCAACCTTTCACGTGATCACAGCATCCCTCGATCGTGGGCGGGGGCCCGGCACGCATGAAATCCCGGTATGACCGTGAGGCGGACGCACTCTACGTGCAGCTCGCCGACGCCACGATCGTTGGGAGCGAGGAAGTGCGTCCGGGCATCATGCTCGATTTCGATGCCGCCGGACGTGTCGTCGGGATCGAGATCCTCGACGCTTCCGAACACGTGGCCGAAGGCGCGGATTTCGCGCACCTCGCCGCGGCGTAGCCCCCTCCCGGCGACGACAGACCCACCGCTCTGTCAGCCCACCGGTAGCGGCCAGTTTCGAAGTGTTCTATACGGGCGTCAGGCTGCGCCGCGCGAGTCTCAGGGCGTCCAAACCGTCCTTCGCGCAACAACCTGTCCGGGCACCCCCGGAGCGGCGCGCGCATTCCAGCGCACCCAGCCGAGCACAGCTTTCGTGGCGCAGGTTATGCCTGCGCGTGTTCGACCAACCGCTCGCGAGGATCATCAACGCCGTGGCATCGCTCGACAGCTTCCAGTCCCGCCAGACCCTCACCGTCGGGGACAAGTCCTACACCTACTACTCGATTCCCCATGCCGAGAAGGCGGGCCTGGCCGACGCCACCGCCTTGCCGTTCTCCATGAAGGTGATCCTCGAGAACCTGCTGCGGTTCGAGGACAACCGTTCGGTGAAGAAGGACGACATCTCCGCCACCGTCGCGTGGCTGGGCAACCTCGGCAAGACCGAGACCGAGATCGCCTTCCGGCCCGCCCGCGTGCTGATGCAGGACTTCACCGGCGTGCCCGCCGTGGTGGATCTCGCCGCCATGCGCGACGCCATGGTGGCGCTAGGCGGCGACCCCCAGAAGATCAACCCCCTGGTGCCCGTCGACCTCGTTATCGACCACTCGGTCATCGTCGACGAGTTCGGCACCCCCAAGGCTCTCGCCGACAACGTGGCGCTGGAATACTCGCGCAACGGCGAGCGCTACACCTTCCTGAAGTGGGGCCAGTCGGCCTTCGACAATTTTTCGGTGGTCCCGCCCGGCACCGGCATCTGCCACCAGGTGAACCTGGAATACCTGTCGCAGACGGTCTGGACGAAGCAGGGCGACGGCGATTCCTTCCCGGTTGCATACCCGGACAGCCTCGTCGGCACCGATTCGCACACCACCATGGTCAACGGCCTCGCCGTGCTGGGCTGGGGGGTCGGCGGCATCGAGGCCGAGGCCGCCATGCTGGGCCAGCCCCTATCGATGCTGATCCCCGAGGTCGTCGGCTTCAAGCTGTCGGGCAAGCTCCCCGAGGGCACCACCGCCACCGACCTCGTGCTCACGGTCACGCAGATGCTGCGCAAGAAGGGCGTGGTCGGCAAGTTCGTGGAGTTCTACGGCCCCGGCCTCGACGACATGGCGGTGGCCGACCGCGCCACCATCTCCAACATGGCCCCCGAATACGGCGCCACCTGCGGCTTCTTCCCCATCGACCGGAAGACCATCGACTTCCTCACCGTCACCAGCCGCACGGACGAGCGCATCGCCCTGGTCGAGGCCTACGCCAAGGCGCAGGGGATGTGGCGCGACGCCCAGACCCCGGACCCGGTGTTCACCGACACCCTGGAGCTCGACATGAGCGACGTGCGTCCGTCGCTGGCCGGCCCCAAGCGCCCGCAGGACCGGGTGCTCCTCGATGCGGCCAAACCCGGTTTCGCCGGCTCCATGGAGACGGAGTTCAAGCGCGCCGCCGACATCGCCACGCGCTACCCGGTGGAGGGCGCCAACTTCGACATCGGCCACGGCGACGTGGTCATCGCCGCCATCACGAGCTGCACCAACACCTCGAACCCGAGCGTGATGATCGGCGCGGGCCTCCTCGCCCGCAACGCCGTGGCCAAGGGCCTGCGCTCGAAGCCCTGGGTGAAGACCTCGCTGGCCCCCGGCTCCCAGGTGGTGGCCGAGTACCTCGAGAGCGCCGGCCTGCAGCAGCCGCTGGACGCGCTGGGCTTCAACCTCGTCGGCTTCGGCTGCACCACCTGTATCGGCAATTCCGGGCCGCTGCCGGCGCCGATCTCGAAGGCCATCAACGACAACGACGTGGTGGCCGCCGCCGTGCTCTCGGGCAACCGCAACTTCGAGGGCCGGGTGAACCCCGACGTCCGGGCGAACTACCTCGCCTCGCCGCCCCTCGTGGTCGCCTATGCGCTCGCCGGCTCCATGCAGATCGATCTCGCCACCGAGCCCCTGGGCACCGGGTCGGACGGCCAGCCCGTCTACCTCCGGGACATCTGGCCCTCGACGGCGGAGGTCGCAGAGTTCATCGAGGCCAACATCACCTCGGCCCTGTTCAAGTCGCGCTACGCCGACGTGTTCGGTGGCGACGATTACTGGAAGGCCGTCGAGGTCACCGAGGCCGAGACCTTCAAGTGGGATTCGACCTCCACCTACGTGCAGAACCCGCCCTATTTCGAGGGCATGACCAAGACCCCGGCCCCCGTCGAGGACGTGGTCGACGCCCGCATCCTTGGCCTGTTCCTCGATTCCATCACCACCGACCACATCTCGCCGGCGGGCAACATCCGGGCGAACTCGCCGGCGGGCGCCTACCTGCAGGAGCATCAGGTCCGGGTGCAGGACTTCAACCAGTACGGCACCCGGCGCGGCAACCACCAAGTCATGATGCGCGGCACCTTCGCCAACATCCGCATCAAGAACCAGATGGTCCGCGACGAGGCCGGCACCGTGGTCGAGGGCGGCTGGACCCTGTTCCAGCCCTCCGGCGAGCGGATGTTCATCTACGACGCGGCGCAGAAGTACCAGGCCGAGGGCACGCCCCTGGTGGTGTTCGCCGGCAAGGAATACGGCACCGGCTCGTCGCGCGACTGGGCGGCGAAGGGCACCAAGCTGCTGGGCGTCCGCGCCGTGGTGGCCGAGAGCTTCGAGCGCATCCACCGCTCGAACCTCGTCGGCATGGGCATCGTGCCCCTGGTGTTCCAGGGCGACACGAGCTGGGAGACCCTCGGCCTCAAGGGCGACGAGACCGTGACGATCCTCGGCCTGTCGGGCGACCTCAAGCCGCGCCAGACCCTGGTGGCCCAGATCACCGCCGCCGACGGCACCAAGCGCGACGTCCCGCTGACCTGCCGGATCGATACCCTCGACGAGCTCGAGTATTATCGGAATGGCGGGATTCTGCCGTACGTACTGCGCTCGCTCGCGGCGTAGGATCGGCAAGCCCTCCGATGAACGAAGGCCCCGCCCGCAAGGACGGGGCCTTTTTCGTCGGTGGCGCTCAGGCCGCCTGCGCGTCTCCGCCCGTGAACTCCCGCCACAACAAAATCAGTGCCGCCATCACGGCCGGCCCGAGGAACAGCCCCAGCAGCCCGAAGGTCTCGACGCCGCCCAAGATTCCCAGCAGCACCCAGAGGAACGGCAGCTGCGTCGTGCCGCCGATGAGGGCGGGGCGGACGAAGTGATCGGCCGCGAAGGTGACGACGAAGCCCGCCACCACCACCACCGCCGCCGGAACCACCGAGCCGGCGGCGATGAGCACCAGGGCGGCGGCGCCGAAGACCAGGGGCGCGCCGAACGGGATCATGGCCGCCACCGCGGTCAGCGCGCCGAGCAGCACCGGGTGCGGCACGCCGGCGAAATAGTAGACGATCCCCAGAACCACGCCCACGCCGAGGCCGACGAGGACGAGGCCGTCCACGGTGCCGTGGACCGAGGCCACCATCTGGCGGGCGACCCGCTCGCCGCGCGGGCCGAACAGGCGGGCGCTCGCCGTGAGCACCTGGGCGGTCACGAGCTTCCCGTCCCGGAACAGGAAGAACAGGGCGACGAGGCTGAAGCCGAACAGCACGCTGCGCCGGACGATCTGCGCCCCGAGGCTGCGCGACAGGCCCAGCGCGGTGGACTTGTCGAGGTGGTGCAGGAGGTCGGCGCCCGCCTGCGGATGGCTGAGGTTCGCCGCCCACCACGCACTCGCCTGTGCGCCGAAGGGAACGCGCGAAAGAACCTCCGGCACCGGCAGGCCGGTCTGTTCGGCCGAACGCGCCAGGGCGACGACGTCGTGCGCCTCGCGTGCCGCCTCGATGCCGAGCACCACCAGGGGCAGGAGGAACACCAGGGCGACCCCCAGGGTGAACAGGCTCGGCAGCAGCAGGTTGTGCCGTCCCGGCGGCCAGCGCCGCTCGGCCCGGGCGTAGAGGGGCCACAGGGCGATGGCGAGGATCACCGCCCAGGCCAGGGCCGGCAGGAACGGGTGCAGCACCCAGAGCCCGAGGGCGGCGAGACCCACCACGAGAAGGATGCGGGCGACGCCCTGCGCCCGCGGCGTCAGGGCACCGGGCGGAGGGGGAGCCGGCGCCGGATCGGCGGTGCGAGGGGGAAGGGGCATGGATGGGAAAGCCTCGGAGGACGGCGGCGCCCGCGGCGGACGGCCGAGCCCTCATCTAGGCCGCCGACGCCGTGTGCGGAATGACCCCGCGCTCACGATCCGGAGGCCGCCCCGGGCAAGCGGCACGGTTGCCCGGTCTACCCCCCTCGTGTAAGGGACCGCCTTCATCTTTCGGGGACGGCGCGCGGCGTCGTCCGGCAGGGCATGCTGCGCGACCGGGGGCACCGGGCATCATGGGCCGGCCTTGAGGTCCGCCCCACGTCGGCGCGGAACGGGGCGGCGGGATATCCAGCAAACACGGCGAGAACGCATGTCCGACCTGACCCAGACCGCCACCTTCGACCGCGTCGCGGAAATCATCGCCGACACCGCCGACATCCCGCGCGACACCATCACGCCGGAGAGCCACGCCATCGACGATCTCGGCATCGACAGCCTCGCCTTCCTCGACATCGCCTTCGCGGTGGACAAGGCCTTCGGGATCAAGCTGCCCCTCGAGCGCTGGACCCAGGAGGTCAACGAGGGCAAGGTCCCGGCCGAGGAATACTTCGTCCTGAAGAACCTCTGCGCCCGCATCGACGCCCTCGTGGCCGAGAAGGCCGCCAAAGCCTCTTGAAGCCGCCGGAACCTCAGCCATGCGGCTCGAATATTTCGAGATGATCGACGCGGTCACGGTCCTCGACCGGGCCGCCGGCCGGATCGAGGCCATGGCCCGGGTGCCCCTGGAGAGCCCGGTCTTCGAGGGGCACTTCCCCGGCCACCCCCTGGTGCCGGGCGTGCTGCTCACCGAGACCATGGCGCAGGCCTCGGGCTACCTCATCCTGGCCCATCTCGACTTCCGCCAGATGCCGTTCCTCATGGGCGTGGACAAGGCGCGGTTCCGCGCCTTCGTCGGGCCCGGCGCCGAGCTCGCCGTGGAGGCGAGCCTGGAGCATGACGGCTCGGGCTACGCCGTGACCAAGGCGGCCATCCGGCACGACGGCAAGCCGCTCTGCAACGCCGAACTGCGCTTCCGCACCATGCCGTTCCCCGACGGCCTCGACGCGCCCATGCGGGCGCGGGCGCAGCGGATCGGCCTCCTGGCTCTCGCGGGGCTCACGACGGAACCGGAGCCAGCATGAACGACGTCGTCGTCACCGGCCTCGGTCTCGTCTCCTGCGCGGGCGAGGGCATCGCGGCCCATCTCGACGCCCTGGACGCCGGCGCCCCGGCCCGGACGGACACCGAGCGCTTCGCCCCCTACACGGTGCATCCCGTGGCGCCGCTGGCGCTGGACGGGCAGATCCCGAAAAAATCCGACCAGCGCCAGATGGAGCCGTGGCAGCGCCTCGGCGTCTACGCCGCCGGCCTCGCCCTCGATTCGGCGGGCCTGAAGGGCGGCGCGGCCCTGAAGGGCGCCATGCACCTCGTCGTGGCCTGCGGCGGCGGCGAGCGCGACACGGAGGTGGACGGCGCGATCCTCTCGGGCCTGCGCGACGCCGCGGACCCGGGCGCCTACCTCAACGAGCGCCTGCTGAACGACCTGCGCCCGACCCTGTTCCTCGCCCAGCTCTCGAACCTGCTCGCCGGCAACATCGCCATCGTGCACGGGGTCACGGGCGCGTCCCGCACCTTCATGGGCGAGGAGGCCGCCGGCACCGATGCCCTGCGCATCGCCCAGGCCCGCATCGCCTCGGGCCAGGTCGACTGCATGCTCGTGGGCGGGTCCTACAGCGCCGAGCGGCCGGACGTGATGGTGGTCCACGAGATGGGCGGATACCTGCGCGCCAAACCCTTCCGCCCGGTGTTCTCCCGAGAGAGCGAGGGGGAGGACGGGTTCATCCTCGGCAGCGGCGCCGCCTTCCTGGTCCTCGAATCCGCCGACCACGCCCGCGCCCGCGGCGCGAAGGCGCTCGCCCGGCTCATGCCGGTGCGCAGCGACCGCACCCGCCGCGCCCCCGGCGCCACGGCGCGGAGCGTCGAGACCCTGTGGCGCGACGCCGGATTCGAGGCCCCCGACCACGTCCTCTCCGGCGCCACGGGCGTCGGCGGGATCACGGCGGAGGAGGGCGCGGCCCTCGGCCGCCTCGCGCCCGGCATCCCCGTGACGGCGCTCGGCGACGTCACCGGCCACACGCTCGAAGTGACGGCGCCCTTCGGCGCGGCCCTGGCGGCCGGGCTGGTGGCGCAGGGTCGGGCCCGCGAGGTCGCCGTCACCACCATCGGCCACCGCCGCGGCGAGGGCGTACTCCGCGTCTGTGCGGCCTGATGGACGGCACTGGGATTTCACCCGAGTGGCTGCCAGGGTTCAGAGTTCTCTCGGGCAGCGCAGGTCCCCTCTCCTGGAAGGAGAGGGACAGGGTGAGGTGTGTGACCCTTTCGGAGAGTTCGCACACTTCACCCCAACCCTCTCCTTTCAGGAGAGGGAGCCCCGTTGCGCATCGCCCCTTGAAGCCGGGTGCCGTCCATAACCCGCTGCCCCGACGACGGCGAGAACGCGACATGCGTTCGGATTCGGTAGGTCACGTGGGGGAGAGCGGTACCCCGGCCCCAGGCCCCAAGATCCGTGAAACGGTGTAGAACGGCGCGATGACGAACGCTTCCTTTCGCGACAGCAAGGGCCGCCCCCTGGTGGCGGTCACGGGCCTCGGCATCGTGACCTCCCTCGGCCAGGGCCAGGCCGACAATTGGGCGGCCCTCACCGCCGGGCGCTCGGGCATCCACACCATCGCGCGCTTCCCCACGGAGGGCCTGCGCACCCGCATCGCCGGCACCGTCGATTTCCTCGACACCGATCCGCTCGTCGCCCCCGCCCTGTCGCAGCGCTTCGCCGAAGCCGCCGCCGAGGAGGCCGTCGCGCAATCCGGACTCGGTCCGAAAGGCGACTTTCCCGGTGCGCTGTTCATCGCCGTGCCGCCCGTCGAGATGGAATGGCCCCAGCGCCGGGCCATGGCGGAGGCGTCGGGCCAGGACGGGCCGATCACCTACGCCGACCTCCAGCGCGCCGCCGCCAGCCGCCGCTTCGACGCGTGGCACGACCTCTTCATCTTCGGCACCGTGGCGGAGAACATCGCCGACCGGTTCGGCACCCGGGGCTCGCCCATCTCGCTCTCCACCGCCTGCTCTTCGGGGGCCACCGCGATCCAGCTCGGCGTCGAGGCGATCCGCCGGGGCGAGGTGACGGCGGCCCTGTGCATCGGCACCGACGGCTCGGTGAACCCCGAATCCCTGATCCGCTTCTCCCTGCTCTCCGCCCTTTCCACCCAGAACGACCCGCCGGAGGGTGCCTCGAAGCCGTTCTCGAAGAACCGCGACGGCTTCGTCATGGGCGAGGGCGCCGGCGCCCTGGTGCTGGAGGACGCCGAAGCCGCGCGGGCGCGGGGGGCAAAGATCCTCGGCTACGTCCTCGGCTGCGGCGAGAAGGGCGACGGCTTCCACCGCACCCGCTCCAGCCCCGACGGCGCGCCCGGCATCGCGGCGATCCGCGCGGCCCTCGACGATGCCGGTGTCGGCCCCGACGCCATCGACACCGTCAACGCCCACGGCACCTCGACGCCGGAGAACGACAAGATGGAGGCCATGGGCTGCGCCGCCGTGTTCGGGGCGCGCATCGGCCGCCTGCCGATCTCGTCCAACAAGTCGATGATCGGCCACACCCTGACGGCGGCCGGGGCCATCGAGGCCGTGGTCTCGCTCCTCACGATCACGCACGGCCGCATCCCGCCGACCATCAACTACCTGGTGCCGGACCCGGCGATCCCGCTGGACGTGGTCGCCACCGCCCGCGACGCGCGGGTGTCCCGCGTGCTCTCAAACTCCTTCGGCTTCGGCGGGCAGAACACCTGCCTCGTGCTCGGGGACGAGCCCGCATGAGCACCCGCATCCTCGTCACCGGCGGCGCGTCCGGCCTCGGCGCCGCCCTGGTGCGGGCGCTCGTCGGCGCCGGCCACGACGTCGCCTTCACCTACCGCTCGTCGGCGCCCGCCGCCGAGGCCCTGGTGGCCGAGCTGGCGGCCGCCCATCCCGACCGCGCGGTAACGGCCCACGCCCTCGACCTCGCCGACCGCGACGCCCTCGAGGCGTTCTGCGCGGATCACGAGGAGACGGGCTTCTACGGCCTCGTCCACAATGCCGGGCAATCCTCCGACGCGCTGGCGGCCATGCTCGATCAGGACCGGGCGGAAGCCGCCATGCAGGTGAATTTCTGGTCCCTGACGCGGCTGGCCAAATCCCTGGTGCGCGGCATGATCCGGGCGCGCTCGGGCCGCATCGTCGCCATCGGCTCGGTGGCGGCGCTGCGGGCGAACCCCGGCAACGCCGCCTACGCGGCGAGCAAGGGCGCGCTCATCGCCTATTGCCGGACGCTCGCCATCGAATCGGCCAAGCGCGGCGTGACCGTGAACGTCATCGCGCCGGGCTTCATCGACACCGGCATGATGGCCCCCTACGCCGCCCACCGCGCCGGCATGGAGCGCCAGATTCCCGCCGGGCGCTTTGCCCGTCCGGAGGAGGTGGCGGCGCTCGCCGTCTTCCTCATGGGGGCGGGGGCCGCCTACGTCACCGGCGCGGTCCTGCCCGTCGATGGCGGTCTGACGGCGATGATGGGCGTGCACCGCTCCTGAAGCCCGCCATGCGCCTGCCCCTCATGCTGATCGCCCTGGTCCTGGCGGGACCCGCCCACGCCGTGGAGGCCTTCCGGGTCGACGGCCTGCCGCGGGGCGAGGGCCTGACGATCCGCGAGACGCCGGACGCCGCCGCCCCGTCCCTCGGGCAGGTGCCGGCCGGCGCGCGCCTGCGCGGCTTCGGTTGCACCAGCGACACCCCGAGCGGCCTGACCTGGTGCCGGGTCAAGGCCGGCCCACTCCTGGGCTGGGCGCGCCGACGCTACCTTGCGCCGGATTGAACAATGTCCCGGCCGCGACCCCTTTAAGCTTCCTTTACCATAGTTGAGCAAAGTCCGACCCGAAGGACAGGCCGCCACCACGGCGCCGTGCCTTCAGCCGGACGGCGCATGTTCCTGTTCACCACGCCCCCCGCCACCGCCCGCGACACCGGCTCCGCCCGGGATGCGGGCACGCGCGCGGTGTCGGGCACGGCCTCGGGCGCCGGTTCGGCCGTCGTCGAGGCGATCCGGGACGGGGCGCAGAGCTCCGGGGTGGGCTTCGACTACCTGCTGGCGACGGCCCAGCGCGAATCCGCCCTCAATCCCACGGCCAAGGCCGGGACCTCCTCGGCCACGGGCCTGTTCCAGTTCATCGAGCAGACCTGGCTCGGCACCATGAAGAACGCCGGGCCGAAGCTCGGCCTCCAGACCTACGCCGACGCCATCACGACGCGCCCCGACGGCACCTACACGGTGGCCGACCCGGACGCACGCCAGACCATCCTCGATCTGCGCCGCGACCCCAAGACCGCCGCGACCCTGGCGGGCGCCCTGACCCAGCGCAACGGCGAAGCCCTGACGGCGGCTTTGGGCCGCGAACCCACGGGGGGCGACCTCTACGCCGCCCACGTCCTCGGGGCCCGCGGGGCCGCCGCCCTCATCAACACCGCCCAGGCCAGCCCGGCCCGCGTCGCCGCCCTCGACATGCCGGAGGCGGCCGCCGCCAACCGCAACCTGTTCTACGACAAGACCGGTCGGGCACGGGGAGCCGCCGAACTCTACGCACTCCTGTCGACGGCCCGCACCACGGCGGGTCCCGTGGGCGCGTCTGCGGCCCAGGCGGGCGGATCGGCGCCTGCGAGCCCCATCGTGCTGCCCGAGGCTCCCACCGCCTACGCCTCCCTCGACGGGGGCCTGCGCTCCCTGTTCCAGACCGACAAGCGCCAGGGCGCCATCTCGGAGGGGGTGGCCAAGCTCTGGCAAGGCAGAGCCGCGTCGGAGCAGGGCCGGGCCGTCACCGACGGCCGACCCGCGCCGACCTACTTCCCGCGCTCGGACGGCACGGCGGACACCGTCCTGCCCGCGACTGCACCGGCGCCGACGGCGGCGGCGGCCCCCACGGCGGTCTCCGCCACCCAGGCGGAGCAGACCTCGACGCCCGCATCCGGCCCCGCCCTCGTGGACGCGCCGCTGCCGCCGCGGCGGCCGGCCGAGTTCACCACCGCCTCGGTCGCCCGGACCGGCGCCCCCCTCGATTCCTCCCTCTTCACCGCCCGGAGCGGCCCATGATCATCCGCCAGTTCCTCGCCCTGACGCAGCACGCCTCGGCCGCGCGCCGGGCGGAGGCGGCCGGCGCCCTGGTGCGGGCCACCCTGCACGGCGGCCTCGCCCCCGATACGGCGGGCGAGACCGAGGCCACGATCCTCGCGCTCCTCGACGATCCCGCCCCCATGGTGCGCCGGGCGCTGGCCGAAGCCTGCGCAGCGAGCGCCACCGCGCCGCGCTCCCTCGTGGTGGCCCTGGCCGGGGACCTGCCGGACATCGCCGGCATCGTCCTCAGGCGCTCCCCCGTCCTCACGGATGCCGACCTCGTCGACGGCGTCGCCATCGGCTGCGAGGCCACGCGCCGGGCCATCGCCGAGCGGCGCGACCTGTCGCACGCGGTGGCGGGCGCCATGGCGGAGATCGCCGGCCCCGTCGCCCTCACGGCCCTGGTGGGCAACCACAGCGCCGGCGTCACCACCGGAAGCCTCCTGCGCCTCGTCGCCCGCCACGGCGACGACGCGGCCTTGCGCGAGGCGGTGCTGGCGCGGCCCCACCTTCCCCTCGAAGTCCGCCAGGCCTGCACGGACCGGGTCGCCGAATCCCTGGCGCGCCTCGCCGTGGCGTCGGGCTGGCTGACGCCCGCCCGGGGCGAGCGAGCCGGCCGCGAGGCGCGCGAGCGCGCGACCCTGGCCTTCAGCGTCGGTGCCCACCCCATCGATCTCGCCCGCCTCGTCGCCCACCTGCGCCGGCACGGCCAGCTCAACGCCGGCCTGATCCTGCGGGCGATCCTGTCGGGCCACATGCCGTTCGCCGAGACGGCCCTTGCCGACCTCGCCGGCCTCCCGGCGGGACGGGTCGCGGGCCTCATGCACGAGGGGGCCAACGCCGCCTACGCTGCCCTCCACCGCAAGGCCGGCCTGCCCGAGCCCCTGCTGCCGGCCTTCTCCGCCGCCCTCTCGGCCTGGCGCGAGGCCGGCCGGGGCGAGACCGCCGCCCACGGCGCCGCCCTGTCGCGCCTGATGATCGAGCGGGCCCTCACCGCCTGCGAGAGCATGCCCTTCGCCGAGGCCCAGGGCGTGATGGCGCTGCTCGCCCGCTTCGAGGCGGAAGCGGCCCGCGACGCCGCGCGTACGCGGACCCGGACGATGACCGAGCGCGCGGCCCTGGCGCCCCCGGCGGCGACGGATTTCCCCGAGGCACGGATCTTCGGCATGCCAGCGTTCGACGGGCTCCTCTCCGGCCCGCAGGATTTCGACACGACGGACGTCGACGCGCAGCCCCTCGACCTGCGGGCGGTCGAGTCGGAAATCCTCGACGCCGAGTGGCGCGAGGCGCAGCAGCAGGTCCCGCCCGTTCCGCAGCACGCGGCCGCCATGAGCCGGATGCTTCGGGAGACCGCCGAGATCACCGGCCACCGGGAGCCCCCCGCGGCCGCGGTCGACCCTTCGGAGACCGCGCCGCGCCCGGAGACGCAGCCCACCTGGGGGAGGCCGACGGCCTCGGAGCAGCACGCGCCCCTGGACCTCGGGGACATGGCCCTAGCGGATTCGAACGACGCGGACTCGGAGCTTGGGGACTCGGAGCTTGCGGATCTGCCGGAGGCGCCCGAAGCCCCGGAGAGCCGCGAAGCCCCGCCGGCCCTCGGGCCCATCGCCGACGGCGACGCCGCGTCCGCCTCGACCGACATCCCGGACGCCGTCGCGGCCGAGGACGCGCCCGTCGCGTCCCGGAGCGATCCCGTCGGCCTCATCCTCGAAGCCCTGCCGCGCGCGATCCTGGCGCAGTTCCAGGAGGACCGGGCGGAAAAGCAGCGGGCGGCCGAGCGTGCGGACGAGGCCGCCCGCGCCGCCACCGTCGCGGATATCCTCGACACGATCCCGAACGCCCTGGTGGCGAGCTACCGCGCCGACCGGGAGCGCGTCCGCCTCGCGGCCTGAGGCGTCGGCCGACCTACGGGGGAACCGGCGCCTCGGCCGAACGGCAGACCGTCCGAGGCGTCAGCCGAACTGCTCGCGCAGGATCCGCTCGTCGAGGCTGTGGCCGGGGTCGTGCAGGAGCACGAGGTTGGTGGCGTGGTCGAGCCAAGTCTCCACGGTGGCGACCCGGCGAAACTCCGTGTGGTCGGCCACCGCCGCCACGGGCCGGTGCTCGGCGTCGAGCACCTCGATGAAGATGCGGGCGTGATCGGGCAGGAGGGCCCCGTGCCAGCGGCGCGGGCGGAAGGACGAGATCGGCGTCAGCGCCAGCAGGCGGGCGTTGAGGGGCAGGATCGGGCCGCCCACGGACAGGTTGTAGGCGGTGGAGCCGGCCGGCGTCGCCGCCAGAACCCCGTCGGCGATGAGTTCGGGCAGGCGCACGTGGCCGTCGACGGAGATCCGCAGCTTCGCCGTCTGATGGGTCTGGCGCAGCATGTAGACTTCGTTGAGGGCCCGCGCCCGGTGTCGGCGCCCCTCCGTGTCCACGGCCTCCATCAGCAGCGGATGGATGCGGCTGCGCTTGGTGTTCTCCAGCCGTTCGAGGAGGTCCTCCTCGCGGTACTCGTTCATGAGGAAGCCGACGGTGCCGCGGTTCATGCCGTAGATCGGCGTGCCGGCATCCATGAAGCGGTGGAGCGCCTGGAGCATGAGGCCGTCGCCGCCTAGCGCCACCACCACGTCCGCCTCCTCGGGCGGCACGTGGTCGTAGCGGCGCATCAGGGCGTCGGCCGCCTGGCGCGCATCCGGCGTCGGGCTCGCGATGAACGCGATCGTGTTGAAACGCCGCGACATGAACCCTCGTCCGCCCTGTTGACCCAACCACGCTCGGCGTCGCATCGCGCCACGGGACGCGCCGGTGGCCGGCACACCCGCCGCTGCGCGATCACGAGACCCATCGCTGGAGGACCCATAGCATGGAGCGTCCACTCCTCGTCTACACCACCTTCCCGGATGCCGAGATGGCGCTCGCCGTCGGCGAGGCCCTGGTGCGCCTGCGTTTGGCGGCCTGCGTCAACGTGCTGCCGGGGATGCGCTCGGTCTATGCCTGGAAGGGCGCGGTGGAGCGGGCCGACGAGGTGGTGGCCCTGATCAAGAGCCGCGAGGCCCTGGCCGAGCCGCTCAGTGCCGCCCTCAAGGAACGCCACCCCTACGAGACGCCGATCATCCTACATCTTCCGGTGGTGGGCGCCGACCCGGACACGGCGGCGTGGATCGCCGAAGAGACGGATCAGGCCCCGTTCAGCGGATAGCTCCGGCCCTTCCACACGGCGGCGCCGGCAGCCTTGCGACGCAGGAGCACGTTCCACTGGATCGCCAGGGCGACGGCGACGGCGACGGGATGCAGCGGGATCGTCACGAGGGGCTCGCGCATGGCGCGCGTGATCGCGGCGCGCGTGCCGAGGGAGAGCAGGAAGGCGACGAGCGCGAGGGCCGCCGCCCCAGGCGCGACGAGGCCGAAGCCGAACAGGACCAGCAGCAGCACCGGCAGGATGTGGGCGGTGAACAGCAGCCCGGTCCAGACGGGCAAGGCGCGCGGCGTCGCCATGCCCTCGTGGGCGTTCTTCGAGAAGCCGGCCCAGCACTCGCGCCAGGTCCGGTACATCCGGCAGGTGGCGAGCGCGTGCCCGGCCACGAGATCGGTGCGGTGGCCCGCCCCGCGCAAGGTACGGGCCAGCAGCACGCCGTCGTGGAGGAAGCCCCGGATGGCGCCGTGCCCGCCGGTGGCGGCGTAGACCGCCCGGTCGACGAGGACGAGCTGGCCGCAGGCCGCCCCGAGGGACGCGCGGAGGGAGGCGCGCATCATCGGCACCGGCAGGTAGCCCACGAGGAGGAAGCCGATCATCGGCACCGTGAGCCATTCGCCGAGCGTCCCCATGCGCTGACGCGGCACCGCGCTGACGAGGGCGGACTCCGTGCGGACGGCGTAGGCGGCGAGTGCCGCCGCCGCCGCCGCCGCCAGGGTCACGTCGGCGTCGATGAACAGCAGGTGCGCCCCGCGTGCCGCGCTGGCCAGCACCGCGCAGGCGTGATTCTTCCCCGTCCAGCCCTCGGCCAGGGGCGGGATCGCCACGAGCCGCAGGCGCGGGTCGGTGGCGGCGATGTCGCGCACGATGGCGGCGGTGGCGTCGGTGGAATGGTCGTCGCCCACCAGCACCTCGATGGCGACGCCCGTGCTGGCGAGCGCCGCCCGCACGGTGTGGGCGATGGTGGCGGCCTCGTCCCGGGCCGGGATGAGGATCGACACGCGGGGCGCTTCGTTGTCAGCGCCCGGCTGATGGGATTCAGACGTCGGCGATGGGGCGCCGTGAGCCGCGACCGCCCCCCTCTCCTGCAAGGAGAGGGCTGGGGTGAGGTGTGGGACATCTCCGGACAATCCACACACCTCACCCTGTCCCTCTCCTGGAAGGTGTGGGGACCCGTGGCTCCCGCCCGACGCCGGAAGGCGAGCGGTGTCGGGCACCGGCGTGCGCAGGGCGAACAGGTTCACGGCGGTGAGAATAACCGGCAGGAGGGCAAGCAGCACCGAAGCGATCGCGAGGGCGAGGATCACGGCGTGCGGTCTTTCTCGCGCAACAGATCTTCCTCGACTCGGTGGGCGGGCTCGAAGCGGCGCCCCGTCAGGGCCGCGCGCAGGCGCCGTCCCCAATCGTACACGCCCCCGACCCCCTTGGCGCCCGAGACGAGGGCGGTGAAGCGGGCGGGGTCACGGGCGATGACGTCGGCGGCGAGGCGGTCGAGGGTCGCCGTCAGCGCCTCCTCCATCCGGGCGAGGCGCTCGGGCCGGGGGAGGGCCTGGAGGTCGCAAGCTCGGATCGGCGCGCCGAAGGCGGCGCAAGCCTCGGCGCCGCGCTCCTCCCAGAAGGCGTAATCGAGGGCGAGGGGCACGAACAGGGTGTCGGGTCCGAGTTCGGGCAGGCGGGCGACGCCGCCCCGGAGGTCCAGGGGCCGGGCGCGGACATCGGCGAAGCGCCCCTGTGCGGTGATCCACATCATCGCATCCGGCTGCGCCAGGATGTTTCGCGATGAGCGGAGGAACTGGGCCGCGCCGCGCGCCGAGTCGAGGTCCACCGGGAAGGCACCGATGCGGGCGAAGATCGCGTAGCGCGCCAGCATCCGGGCATCGAACGGCGCGTAGCTCGCGCGCTTCGGAAACAGCCGCCCGGCAAGCAGGATCACCACGGCGGCATCCCACCAGGCCGGGTGGTTGCAGTAGACCACGACGGGCCCGGGATGGCCGGCGCAATCCGGCACGCCCCAGCGCGCGAGGCGCAGGGCGTTCATGTGGCGGCGCAGGAACCGGTCGAAATAACCGACCATGAACCGCCATACGAACCGCGAGCGGGCCGGGGCCGACACCGTCCGGTCCCTAAGCGCTCGCCCGGTTCCCTTCGAGGGACGCGATCGTCTGGGCATCGGTATCGTGGGCGTCGGCCGCGATCCAGCCCGACATCATCACCATGGGCATGCCGGGGCCGGGATGAGCCGCGCCGCCGGCGAGGTAGAGCCCCCGCACCTGCCGCGATCGGTTGCCGGGCTTGAACGCGCCCATGAACTTGCCGTGGGAGGCGAGGCCGTAGATCGCCCCGTTCAAGACCTTGTAGCGCTCGTGGATGTCCTGCGGCGTGAGGTGGCGCTCGACGACGATGCGCTCTTCCAGGTCCGGCATGCCGGCCGTGCGCTTCAGCTTGTCCAAAATCACCTGCCGGTAGGCCGGGAACATCTTCGACCAGTCGTGATGCGGCCGGAGGTAGGGCGTGTGGACGAGGACGTAGAGGGCCTCGCCGCCCTCCGGCGCCACGCTCGGATCGGTGGAGGAGGGGGCGGCGAGGTAGGCCGTCGGATCCGGCGCCGGCTCGCCCTTGCGGTAGATGTAGTCGAACTCCTCCTCCGGGTTGCGGGAGAAGACGAAGTCGTGGTGGCTGAGGTGGTCGTAGCGCTTGTTCAACCCGAGGTAGAGCACCACGCCCGAGCAGGCCGGCTCGAAGGACTTCTTCTCGTAGGCCTTGCCGACGGCGCCGCCGACGAGCTCGCGGTAGGTCCGCACGCTGTCCATATTGGAGATCACGGCGTCGAACGGCGTGGTGCCGGCGGCGGTCCGCACGCCCTTCACGGCGCCGTTCTCGATGGCGATGCCCGTGACCTCGTCGCCCGGCCGCAGGGTGGCGCCGAGCTCGCCGGCGAGCTTCGACAACGCCTCGGCCACCGCGCGGGTGCCGCCCATGGGGTACCACACGCCTTCGGCCGTCTGCATGTGGGCGATGGCGCAGAGCACCGCCGGCGCGCCGTAGGGCGACGAGCCGACATACTGCACGAAGTGGTCGAGCATCTGGGCGAGGCGCGCGTCCTTGACCTTGGACCGGATGGTGCCGGCCACCGAGGAGCCCATGCGCAGGGACAGCACGTCCCGCAGGGTTCCGGGGTTCATGTTGGCCCGGATGTCGATGGTGTCGAACAGGTCCTCCACCGCCTTCCAGAAGAAGAACTTGTTCGAGACGCCGTGCAGGTGCTCGGAGATCTCGATGAACTTCGTGTAGCCCTCCCCGGCGCCCGTGCCCGGGGCGAACCGGTCCATGGAGGCCGCCATGGTGGGCACGTCGGCCATGAGGTCGATCCGGGTGTCGTCGTCGAAGAAGCAGCGCCATTGCGGATCGAGGCGGCGCAGGTCGAGGTAGTCGCGGATGTCGCGCCCGGCCTCCTGGAAGATGCGCTCCAGCACCTTCGGCACCGTGAGGATGGTCGGCCCCATGTCGAACCGGAACCCGCCCTCGTGCAGCACCGCCGCCTTGCCGCCGAGCCAGTCGTTCTTGTCGTAGAGCGTGACTGTGTGGCCGCGCGCCGCACTCACGCAGGCCGCCGCGAGGCCGCCCAACCCCGCGCCGACGACGGCGACCGAAGACCCAGCCCGCATGTTCACGTTACTCCCGGTGCGGACGAAAGCCGCTCTGTACGATTGAAGCTAGGCCGCCGGCGACGGGGGTCAACGCGTTACCCCGTCGCGGCGGCGTGAAGGCGCGACCGACGATCCGACGCTTGGCCCTGTCGTAGATTAGCCCTGTCACGGTAGAGGAGCGTAGGTGATGCGGCCGTCGGCCTCGATCTCCAGAACATGATTGATGAGATCGAGTCCATCGCTCAGGGCATCGAGCACGCGTCCGAAGAGTTCGATCTGTGCCCTGCGGTGGGTGTTCGGCACGATCACGATCAAGCCGTTGTGCAAGGATTGGCGCCCATAGAGACGCAGGAAATCCAAGCGGTTGTTGGTGACGAAGCAATAATCGCCCGCTTCGATCACGGGGATCAGGCTCCGATCCTGATACCCCGCGAGGCCCAGGTAGCTGACATGATCGACGGAGTAACCGCATTCGCGGGCGACTGCCACGAGGGCGGTCGAGAGACATTCGTCGATCAGCAGTCGGATCACGCGCGGGCGGTGACCACCGCGGACTTCCAATCGGACCCGTATTGGACGGCGGCCCAGGCCTCGACAGCCGCGATCCCATCGGCCGGCAGGGCGGGATAATCGGCCCGGATCTCCAGGGGCGTGTGGCCGACGCGAAGATAGGCGGCGATGGTCTCGGCCGGAATACGCGTGCCCGCCAGCACGGGTGTTCCCCCGAGGATACGTTCATCCCTGACGATGTCCGTCAGCGCGGACTCGATCGATCGGAAGCGGGGCTCGGCCATCGAAGGCTCCATCATCGTCGCGCACGATGCCACGTGTGCGCCACAACTTCAACGGGAGCCCCCCCTCACGTCACCCGGCGCGACACCAACCCCACGGCCGCCACCAAACTCACCGCCGCGACCGCGATCATCACGCCCCAGGCGGGCAGGGCGGCGGAGACGCCTTCACCGAGCGCGGTCTGGTAGGCCTCAATGGCCCAGGCGTTGGGGGTGTACCAGCCCACCTGCTGCAGCCAGGGCGGCATGAGGAAGCGCGGGACCATGCTGCCGCCCACGGCCGAGAGCAGGAGGACACCGAAGGTCGAGGCGAGGTGCGCCTGCTGGCGGGTGGCGGCGGCGGCGCAGGCGGACAGCGCCAATCCGGCCGCCATGGCGGCGACGAGGAACGTGGTGACGAGCCACGCCCCCCAGTGGGGCTTCAGGTCGACGCCGTGCAGGAGGCTCGCGGCGGCGAAGATCAGCCCGGCCTGGAGCATGCCCTGGACGACCAGGAAGGCGAACTTGCCGAGCACGATGACGGCGAGGCCGCCGGGGGCCGCGGTGAGGCGGTCGGCGAGGCCGCCCTGGCGCTCCTCCACCAGGGACATCGCCCCCTGCATGGCGGCGAACAGCAGGAACACCGCCGCGATGGCGCCCGCATAGTAGCTCACCCGGTCGTTGCCGCCGCCCGTGGCCGTGGTGCGCAACTCCACCAGGGAGGCGAACGAGAACGGCTCCTTGCGGGCGCGCTGCTCGGCGAAGGCCTGGGTCAGGAAGGCGCGCTCGTCCGCGCCGATCTTGCCCGTCCGCTCCACGTCGGCGACGATCCGGGCCAGCACCACGTCCGGCAGGGCCGCGTTCAGCACCCGCTGGAACTGGCCGAGCGCGATGGGGGTGGCCAGCGCCCGTGCCGGGTTCTCGACGAGCACCACGGGCTGGTCGGCCGAAGCGGCGCCGGCCGGGGCGGCATCGAGGTCGCCGCGCAGGACCAGGGCGACGTCGACCTCGCCCCGGCGCACGGCGGCGGTGACCCCCGCGACGTCGCTGACGGACAGGCGGGCGATCCGAAGCGTCGGGTCAGCCTCCAGGGCGGTGACGAGGCGCTCCGTCGTCGCCGTCCGGGCGAGGTCGACGAGACCGAGATGGATGCGGATGCGCTCGCCGATGGCGCCGGAGAAGATCGCGGCGAAGATCACGAAGATCACGGTCGGCAGCACGAAGGCCATGACCAGGGCGGCGCGGTCGCGCACGAGGCCGAGGAGCATCACCCGGAAGGCGGCGGCGATCATGACGCGACGCTCTCCTGGCGGCGAAGGCGGACGGGGTCGGCCGGGTCCCACAGGCCGAGGGCGTCGCGGTAGACCGCCTCGAGTCCGGGCGCGCGGATGCGGATCTCGGCGACGGGGACGCCCTCGGCACGCAGGGCGGCGAGCAGGGCGGCCGCGTCGAAGCGCGGGCCGGCGGCTTCGAGGCGCGAGTCGGCGCCCGGATGCGCCCGCCAGGTCAGGCCGGTGTCCACGGGGCCGAACCCGGCGCGCCGCAGGGCCGCTTCGGCGGGGCCCAGGGCGGGGCTGGACAACGCGATCTCGTGCTCGGGGGCGCCGTCGCGGAGGCGGCCCAGGAGGTCGGGCAGGGCGCCCTCGCGTACGATGCGGCCTTGCGCGAGGAAGGCCGCCCGGTCGGCGAGGCGCTCGGCCTCGGCGAAGTCGTGGGTGGCGACGAGGAGGGCGGCGCCCTCGCGGCGCAGGCGCTCCAGCACGGCGTGGATCGCCGCGCGGGCGTGGAGATCGACCCCCTGCGTCGGCTCGTCGAGGAGAACGAGGCGGGGCCGGGCCATGAGGCTCGCGGCGATGTTGACCCGGCGCTGGTAGCCCCCCGACAGCAGGCCGACGGGGCGCCCGGCGACGTCGGCGATGTCCGTGAGGTCGAGGGCTTCCGCCACGGCGGCGCGGCGCGCGTGCCGCGAGAGGCCGGCGAGGCGGGCGAACACGTCGAGGTTCTCCGCCACCGTGAGGCGGGGATAGAGGGCGATGTCCTGGGGCACCCAGCCGATGGCCCGGCGGGCGGCGTGGGTCGCGAACGGATCGTACCCGGCGATGCGCACGCTGCCGGCCTGCGGGGCGAGGCGCCCGGCGACGAGGCGCATGAGGGAGGTCTTGCCGGCCCCGTTGGGGCCGAGCAGCGCCACGGTGCGGCCGGCGCACAGGTCGAGGTCGACGCCGTCGAGGACGCGCCGGTCGCGGTAGTTCAGGGTGGCCCCCCGGACCACGACCAGGGGTGCGTGGGACGGCACGGGGGCGGTCAGCGGCGGGGCAGGGCGCGGACCAGGCGCACGCGCAGGGCCAGCCCGGGCTCGCGCACGGCGATCTGGGCACGGGCGAAATCCGGCCGGGCCGTGCGCTCGGGCGCCCCGGAGAAGCCGTAGGGCTCGGTGGGCAGGCCGAGGCCGGTGCGGTCGAGGCGGCGGTCGCCGTTCAGGTCCTGGAACGCCGCCACCGCGTAGGCGCCGGGCGCCACACCCTCGAACACTACGCGCTGGCTCGCGGCCCGCACGGGCGCGTCCTGGCCGGTCCGGCACTCGGCCTCCGACAGGCCGCCCTGGCACAGGGCGACGTAGAGTGTGGAGGGCACGGGCTCGATCCCGTCCACGGTCACCTCGACGGTGGCCGCCCGGGCGGACCCGGCGATGAGGCAGAGGGCGAGGCAGGCGGCGCCCGCTATGCGATGCGTCACGCGGCGTCGCCGGAGGTGGCGAGCGGCGCCGTAGTCGGCACGCCGGCCGCTTCTGCGCCGACGCGGCCGGCCGACAACTCCTCGATGAGCAGGCGGGCGGTGATGCGCGCGCCCTCGTAGATCACCGGCAGGCCCGAGCCCGGATGGGTGCCGCCGCCGACGAGGTAGAGGCCGGGCCCGAAGCGGTTGTGCGGGCGGAAGTAGAGCATCTGCATCAGGTCGTGGGCCAGGTTGAAGGTGGCGCCTTCGTGGACGAAGAAGTCGTCGCGCCACTCCGTCGGGTCGACGATGCGCTCGTAGCGGATGCGCTCCTCGATGTCGCCGAGGCCGAGGATCTTCAAGCGGTCGAGGACGAGGCGGCGATAGGTCTGCCGCGTGGTCGCCCAGTCGATGTCGGCCTTGAGGTTCGGCACCGGCACGAGGACGTAGAGACTGGTGTGGCCGGGGGGCGCCATGCCGCCGTCGGTGAAGCCCGCATGCTGCACGTAGAGCGAGGGCTGCATCGGCAGGATGCCACCGGTGATCTCGCGGATGTTGCGGGCGTAATCCTCCGACAGCAGAATCGTGTGATGGCCGAGCGCCTCCGGCGCCGGGCCCTCGATCCCGAGATAGAGCATGAAGGTCGAGCACGAGAGGCGCGCCTTTTCGATCTTGGCGTCGCGCCAGCGCGGGCGGTGCGACTGGGGGACCAGATCTTGGATCACCTTGGCGAAATCGCCGTTGATCACCACCGCGTCGGCGTGGATCGTCTCCCCGCCGCAGACGACGCCGCAGGCCTTCTTGCCCTCGAACAGCACCCGGTCGACGCTGGCGCCGAGGCGGATGTCGACGCCCATGCGGCGCGCCAGCCCCGCCATGGCCTCCGAGACGGCGCCGCAGCCGCCGACGGGGTGATAGACGCCGTGCTCGTATTCGAGGAACGACAGGATGGTGAACAGGCTCGGGCACCGGAACGGCGACATGCCGAGGTATTTGGTCTGGAACGCGAAGGCGAGGCGCACGCGCGGATCGGCGAAGTAGCGCTGCAGGTCCTTGTCGACGCTGCGCCCCGGATGGAGGTGGGGCAGGGCGGCGATCATCGCCGGGGAGGCCATGCTGCGCAGGGTGTGGAACGCCTGCTCAAGCACCGGCTTGAAGAACTTCAGCTTGACCCGGTTGTCGGAGAAGAACTTTCGGACGTTCTTGGCGTCGTCCGGCGCGATGCGAGCGACCTCGGCCTCCAGGCGCGCCATGTCGTTGGTGGCCTGGATCGTGCCCGAGATCCCGCCATTCTCCTCGAAGACGAGGTGGTATTGCGGATCGAGACGTTCGAGCTTGACGTGGTCCTCCAGCCGCTCACCGCAGGACTCGAAGATGTCGGCGAGAATCTGTGGATAGAGGAAGAAGGTCGGTCCGATGTCGAAGCGGTACCCGCCCGGTGCCTCGACGGTCTTGGTCCGGCCGCCTACCGCCGGGTCCTTTTCGAGGAGCGTGACGTGGACGCCCGCCCGCGCCAGCAGCAGGGCCGTGGCGAGGCCGCCGGGACCGGCGCCGACGATGATGACCCGGCGTCCGGACAAAGTCCGCAAGCCATCCCGTGACTGCAGCAACGCTCACAACTCCCCATCGATCGCCTGGATCACGCCCCCTGGCCCGATCCGGCTTTACCACGCACACCGACCGGCACACGGATGCAATCTTGAGCGTAGCGACCGGCAGGGCAAGAGCCACGGATTGTCGCGTGCCGGTGCGGGGGGTGATTCGGGGCCGCGCCCGTGGAAAATCGAGCGGAATGCCATCATCCCAACCGGTGCGCGGCGAGGTGGTGCAGGGCGAGCGCCCCGGCGGTGGCGACGTTGAGGGAATCGAAGCCGGGCGCCATGGCGATGCGGATGGTCCGGGCGCGGGCCATGAGCGCCTCGGGCAGGCCGGGGCCTTCCGTGCCGAGGAGCAGGAGGGCGCGGGGCGGCGGCGTCAGGTCGGACAGGGTCTCGCCCCCGGCGGGGCTGAGCGCCAGGGGCACGAGGCCGTGATGGTGCGCGAATGCCAGACAGGCGGCACCGTCGGGCAGGCGCCCGAACGGCACCGTGAGCGCCGCGCCGGCCGAGACCCGGATCGCCTTGCGGTAGAGGGGATCGCAGGTGTCGGCGTCGAGGAGCACCGCGTCGGCCCCGAAGGCGGCGGCGTTGCGGAACAGGCCGCCGACATTGTCGTGGTTGGTCAGGCCGACGAGGCCGACGACGAGGGCCGGCGCCGGGGCGGGCGGCACCGCGAGGGCGGCCTCGCCCCCGCGCAGGCCGACGGCCAGCACGCCGCGATGGATCGGAAACCCCGTGATGGCGCTCATCACGGCCTTGGCGGCGACGTAGACCGGGACGGCGTCGGGCAGGATGTCGGCGAGGCCGTCCACGCGCTCCGGCGACAGCAGGATCGATTCCAGCGAGAACCGCGCCTTCCGCGAAACCATCACCCGCAGGGTGACGTCGCCCTCGACGATGAAGCGGCCCGCGCGCCCGACCACGTCGCGCTCGCGCATGGCCGTGTAGGGGGCGAGGCGCGGGTCGGCCGGGTCGTCGATGGGGATCGGGATCAAGTGCCGGGTCAGGCGCTCGGCGGGCGGCCGCCCATGCGGATCGCCAGGGGATCGGCTTCGGCCTTGGTCGGCACCTTCACCAGGGCCTCGCCGTCCAGCACGATCTCGCCGGCGACGGAGCAGGTGCATTTCAGGCGGGCGCGGCGGCGCTCGGGCACGAGTTCGGCCACCTCGACGGTGACCTGAACCGTGTCGCCGATCCGCACGGGCGCGCGAAAGTTCAGGGTCTGGCTGATGTAGATGGCGCCGGGGCCGGGCAGGCGGGTGCCGAGCACCGCCGAGATCAGGCCGGCGGTATAGAGGCCGTGGGCGATGCGGGTGCCGAACGGCGTACGGGCGGCGAAGTGCTCGGACAGGTGGATCGGGTTGCGGTCGCCGGTGATCTCGGCGAAGCCCACCACGTCGGAGGACGAGATCTCCTTGTTGAGGGTCTCGGACAGGCCGACTTCGAGGTCCTCGAAGTACAGGACGCGCAGTTCTGGCATCATGGGCAGTTCCCCCGTCTCGTTCCGTTTGTGGCACGCATGCGTCGGCGGCACGTCCGGGGACGCGCGGCAGGTCACGCTCGCCTCGCACAGGCGCGCGGCCAAATCCAGTCTCGGACCGCCGCGCGGCCCGTATTCACCCGAACCGGTCGAGCCTTCACGGACACCGCGGCACGTGACGGAGACGACCCTGGGTCTGCCACGATGGCGCCGCACGGGTGGCTCTTCGTGCGCAAACTCTGCCGGACAGCGAACCGATCGACGAGGCCAGCATGGCGAAGCAGTTCCCCGCGATGGAGGACACGCATCAGCACTTCATCGCATCGCAGAAGATCTTCTTCACCGGCTCCGGGGCATTGGGCGCGCGCACCAACATCTCGCCCCGGCCGACCGAACACCTTCATGTGCTCGACCCGAACCATGTCGCCTATCTGGACCTGACCGGCAGCGGCAGCGAAACGGCCGCCCATGTGAGGGCCGACGGCCCGGTGACCCTCATGTTCTGCGCGTTCGACGGCCCGCCGTCGATTCTTCGGCTCTATGGAAAAGGCCGCGTCGCGTTCCGGGGGTCATCGGATTACGCGGAGTTTCTCGACCGCTTCTACGGAGGCGTGGAACCGCTCGGGGCCCGTCAGGTCGTGTCCCTCGCGATCGACCTCGTGCAGACGAGCTGCGGCTACGGCGTCCCGCTCTTCGCGTACGCGGGCGAACGCCCGGTTCTCGCGCGTTGGGCCGAGGCCAAGGGAGAAGCCGGGCTTCGTGCCTATCGCGCCGAGAAGAATGCAGTGAGCCTCGACGGCTTGCCGACGGGGTTTCGCGAACCCTGAGGCCTCTTCTCCGGAGGAGGAGGACGCCTGCGGCCCACGGGACCAGACCGACGTGTGCGCAGGCGGGATGGATGGACGCAGTGCGCCAGGGTACCGGGGAAAGAGCCGGGACAATTCGAAGGATTGACTTCACGCTTTCGTGATCCCCAGGGCCGAGGGTGTCGGGCATGACCGATTTCGACCCCTTCGCACCCCGGCATATCGGGTCGGCGCTCTCGGTGACGGGGCTCGTCGGCCTGATGGTGAGCGAAACGCCGAGGCCGGACATCCTCGTCATCGCCTGCGCCTGCCTCGCCGGCTCCCTCGTCGCCTTCACGGTCGCGGCGTGCCGTTCGCCGCAGCCGCGGCGCACCGGTCGAACGCGCAGGCCCGCTGCGCCGAGGCCCATCACGGTCGATTGGGAAGCCGCCCCGATGGGCTGGCCGGCGCCCGGGCGGCCGCAGGGCGCACCGGTCCATCCGGCCCTGTCGTCTCGCGTGCGGACCCTGACCCCCGTCCTGCCGAAGCCGGCCCCGCCGCCGACGCCGCCGGGGATCTCTCCCACCCATCGGCGCGCGCTGAAGGACGTGCGCAACCGGCGCATCGCGCGCGGCCCCTGATCGGTCGCGCCGATCTCCGGCCCGCCCCGGTCCCTTCCATGATGCGAGATCTCCCACGATTCGAGATCTCCCATGGTTGGAGGTCTCCCGTAGTTAGAAGTCTCCCGTAGTTAGAAGTCTCCGGGGAAGGGCGGCCGCCCCCTCGACAGGGCGCGGCGCATCGGCGAAGAGGCGCAGGATGAGATGAGGCGCGCGGAGGCTCGGCCTCGTCCTGTCCCGAACGCCGACCGACGCCTTCGGGGACGATGCTTCAGGGATGGCCCCGTGACCGAATCTCCCGTCCCGATCGATCCGGCCGCGTGATGAAGCCCGCGCCCACCCCCGCGCTCCGTCCCGTCGTCGCCCGGGTGGCGGCCCTGAATCTCGGGTTCTTCGGCATCGAGATCGCCGTGGCGCTCGCCATCGGCTCCATCGCCCTCATCGCCGACAGCCTCGATTTTCTCGAGGACGCGGCCATCAACCTGCTGATCTTCGCCGGAATCGGCTGGAGCGTCCGCAACCGGGCCCGCCTCGGCATGGTGCTGGCCGGCATCCTGGTGATTCCGGGCCTCGCCACGGCCTACGCGGCCTACGAGAAGTTTTCAGACCTGACCCCGCCGGCGCCCCTGGCGCTGACCCTGACGGGGCTCGCGGCTCTGGGCGTCAACCTCGTCTGCGCGGCGATGCTGGCGCGCCACCGCGACGGCGGCGGCAGCCTGACCCGGGCGGCCTACCTTTCGGCCCGCAACGACGCCTACGCCAACCTCGCCATCATCGCCGCCGGCCTCGTCACCGCCTTGACCCTGTCCCCCTGGCCCGACCTCGTCGCCGCCGCCGGCATCGCCGTCCTCAACGCGGATTCGGCCGGGGACATCCTCCGGGCGGCCCGCGCGGAATGGCGCGCGGCCAAAACGGTGGCTTGAGGCAGAACGGTCGCTCACGGGCGGTCGCGTGAAGACGGCTTCCTGAAAGTCCGAGGCTCCAGAACTCCATGCGCGTCTTTCCGATCTCGGATCTCCACCTCGAGCGCCGCCGCCTCGACGTGATCCCCCTGCCGCGCCCCGCCTTCGATGTCCTCGCCTGCGCCGGCGACCTGTGGGAGGGCCATCCCGAGCGGGGGCTGGCGGCCGTGGTGGCCCTGGCGCAGGGCCGGCCCATCGTGCTGGTGCCCGGCAACCACGAGCGCTACGCCCCCACGGGCGACGGTCGCACGGCGCCCCAGCTCCTCGCCGCCCTGGAGGCCGAGGTCGCGCGCCTGAACGAGGCGGGGCACACGATCCACCTGCTCCAGGGGGGCGCGTCCGTGATCCTCGACGGGGTGCGCTTCACCGGCACCACCCTGTGGACCGACTGGCGCCTCGCCGGGCGCTGGTGCGACGCCGGGACGCCGGACCGGCCAGCCGACCCCGTCGCCTACGCCGCCGCGCGCATGACCGACCCCGTCACCGGGTCCCGCGAGTTCCGCGGCGCCATCCGCAACGGCGACGGCTCGGTTTGGTCGCCGCGGGACGCCATGGCGGCGCATGAGCGCGAGCGGGCGGGGCTCGTCGCGGCCCTATCGGTGCCGCATGACGGGCCGAGCGTGTGCGTGACCCACCACCCGGCCGGTACGGCGGCGGTGGATGCGTTTCGCGGGGCGCCCGGCGTGCCGTGGTGGCTGCCGGCCTTCTACGCCACCACGGTGCTGGACGACCTGCCCGACGCCGCACGCCCGGATGTGTGGATCTCGGGTCATTTCCACGCAGGCCACGATCTCAGGGTCGGGCGCACCCGTTGGGTCGCCAACCCGGTCGAGGGCGCCACGTTCTCGCCCGACACGATCCTGGAAATCGGCTGACCCGGAGATCGGCTGAAACCGGGGCGCGGCGCCGCGCGTACCCGATGATGCGTCTGTCAGCCGGAGCCCGCCCGTGAACGCCTTCATCGCCGTCGTCCTCGTCTGCGCCAACGGCATCCCCATCGAGGGCTGCACCGACGACAGGGCGAGCGAGGTCCGCAAGGTCCGCGTTGCCAACGAGCTCGGCTGCACCAACGGCTGGCAGGAGATCATCGCCCGCACGGATCTTCGCGATGAGGTCGGGAAGACCGCCTACCTCAAGACCGAGTGCCGCCGGGTGAAGGCGGAGCGGTGAGACGCGCGCCCTACTTGTCGTGCTTGATGTAGGCGAAGCGCGGGTCCGTCGGGGTGCCCTCGAGGGCGCCGCCCTCCGTGCCGGGCTGCCAGCCGACCACCTCCTCGATCTTGCGCGCCAGGGCGAAGTCCTTCTCGGTCACGCCCTTGGCGGCGTGGTTGGTCAGGCGCACCTCGACCCAGGCGTAGGAGGCCGTGAGGTCGGGATGGTGCCAGGCGGCCTCGGCGAGGTGCCCCACGGTGTTGATGACCATGAGCGTGCTCTTCCAGCTCGCGGTCTTGTAGGTGCGCTTGATCCAGCCGTCCTCGAGGCGCCAGGCCGGCAGCTCGCCGGCGAGGCGGGCCTCGATGGTGGCGTCGTCGAGGACGGGTTCGCGCGGTTCGGCCATGGTGGATCCTCCCGTGGCCCGGCGTCGGCCGGGCGCCTGGCGGCGACCCTGCGACGGGCGGGGCGCAGGTGCAAGGACGTCCGCGCGAGGACACCTGCACAAGGACGCCCGTGCAAGGACGCCCGCGCAAACGCGCGGGCCGTTTCGCCTCAGCGCCGGCGCGGGCGCGCCGGTGGACGGCCGAACCGGGACATCCTATTGAGACTCTCAACAGAATAAGGGAGGGACCGCCGATGCTGTCACGGCGCGGATTGCTCGCGACGGCGGCATTGCTGCCCCTGGCCGCTCGCCCGGCCCGGGCCGCGCCCCCCAGGGTTTCCGTGGGCAGCCTGCCCTTCGGCACGGTGTCGTGGGAGGCCGCCGTGATCAAGGCCCGCGGCCTGGACACGGCCAACGGCTTCACCCTCGACGTGGTCAAGCTCGCCGGCAACGATGCCGCCCGCATCGCCTTCCAGGGCGGTCAGGTCGACACCATCGTGGGCGATCTGCTGTGGGCGGCCCGCCTCGGCAACGAGGGCCGCGCCATGCGGTTCTTTCCCTATTCCACCACCGAGGGGTCCCTGATGGTGCCGGGCAAGAGCCCCATCGCCACCCTCAAGGACCTCAAGGGCAAGCGCATCGGCGTCGCCGGCGGCCCGCTCGACAAGAACTGGCTCCTCCTCAAGGCCCAGGCCCGCGACACCGCCGGCCTCGACCTCGAGACCGAGGCCACCATCGCGTTCGGCGCGCCGCCCCTCCTGGCGCTCAAGCTCGAGCAGGGCGAACTCGACGCCGGCCTGCTGTACTGGACCTATTGCGCGCGCCTGGAGCCGAAGGGCTTCCGGCGCATCATCGGCTCCGACGACATCATGCGGGCCTTCGGCGCTACGGGCTCCATGGCGCTGATCGGCTACCTCCTGGCGGGCGAGACCGTCTCGGCCAAGCCCGAGGCGGTGGCGGGCTTCACCCGCGCCTCGAAGGCGGCCAAGGACATGCTCGCCCAGGACGCCTCGGCGTGGGACGTGGTCCGCCCCCTCATGGCGGCCGAGGACGAGGCGACCTTCGAGGCCCTGAAGCGCGACTTCCTCGCCGGCATCCCGCGCCGGGCGCTCACCGCCGAACGCGCCGACGGCGAACGTCTCTACGGCGTCCTGGCCCGGCTCGGGGGCGAGCGCCTCGTCGGCGCCGGCATCACCCTGCCGCCGGACCTGTACTACGACGGCACGGCGAATGGCTGACGCACGCGACCGCGGGCCGGAGCCGCTCTGCGCCTCTCTGAGCCGGTTCGCTTCGGCGCCCCGACGCGAACCGACTCGGGTTCTCGACGCAGAACCGGTGCCCACTCCCGCGAAGCCTGCCTAGCACGATGAGATTCTAGCGACATGGGGACCGCCACCCGCCTCGTCTCGGTCCTCGTCCTGCTGGCCGGGTGGCAGGCGGCCGCCGTCGCGGCCGGCTCGCGGCTGCTGCCGGCGCCCCTCGCGATCCTGAGCTTCATCCAGAGCGAATCCGCCTCGGGCGACCTGTGGTCCAACGTCGGCATCACCCTCGCGCGGGTCGGGATCTCCTTCGTGCTCGCCATGGTGCTGGGCGTGCTGCTCGGCATCGCGCTGGGGCGGTCGCGGCGCCTCAACCTCGTCCTCGACACGCCGCTCCTCATCCTCCTCAACACCCCGGCGCTCGTCATCACCGTGCTGGCCTACATCTGGGTCGGCCTCAACGAGGGCGCGGCGGTGCTGGCAGTGGTGCTCAACAAGCTGCCGAACGTCGCCGTGATCCTGCGCGAGGGCGCGCGCGGCCTCGATCCGCAACTGGAGGAGATGGCCCGGACCTACCGGTTCGACCGGCGCACCTGGATCGCCCACGTGCTGGTACCCCAACTCCAGCCCTTCGTGGTGGCGGCCGCCCGCTCCGGTCTGTCGCTGGCCTGGAAGATCGTCCTGGTGATCGAGCTGCTGGGACGGCCCAACGGGGTCGGCTTCGCCATCAACTACTACTTCGTCCAGAGCCTGAACGTGGCCGCCATCGTCGGCTACAGCATCGTGTTCATGAGCGTGATGATCGCCATCGACATTCTCGTCCTCCAGCGCCTCGAAGCCCATGTCCGACGCTGGCGCTGAGCCCATGTCCGCCGGCGGCGCCGGGCCCGCGGCCCTCACCGTCGACATCCGCTCCAAGATCTACGGCGCCGGCGGCCCCGAGCCCGTCGAGGCGGTGCGGGACTTGGGCTTCTCCCTTCACGCGCGCGAGATCACCTGCCTCATCGGCCCCTCGGGGGCGGGCAAGACCACGACCCTGCGCATCCTGCTCGGCCTCGACACCGCCTACGACGGCAGCGTGACGCCCGACCCGGAGACCGCCGGCATCGCCATGGTGTTCCAGGAGCCGCGCCTGCTGCCCTGGCGCACCGTCGAGCAGAACGTGCGCCTCGCCCTGCCGCGCACCGCGCGCGGCCGCGATCTCGATGCCCTGTTCGAGTCCCTCGGCCTGACCCCGTGGCGGCGTCGCTATCCCGGCGCCCTGTCCCTCGGCATGGCCCGGCGCGTCGCCCTGGCGCGGGCCTTGGCCCAGAGCCCGCGCATCCTCATCCTCGACGAACCGTTCGTGTCCCTCGACGACGCCTCGGCGGCGGCCCTGCGCGGCCTGGTCGTCGACAGCGTCACCGGAACCGGCATGGGAGTCCTAATGGTGACCCACAACGTCGCCGAGGCCATCGCCATCGCAGACCGGCTCGTTCTGGTGTCGGCCCGACCGGCGCGCCGCGTCGCCACCGTGGCCCTGGACCGCCCGCGCGAAGCCCGCGACCGGCCCTGGGCGGACGCGACCCGGGCCGATCTCGCCGGCCGCTACCCCGGCATCATCGCCGTCTGAGCCGACAAGGGGCCCGCGGAGGCGTCGGCGTCCCCGGAAAAGCCGCCGCGCCTCCGATGCGGCGAGACAACGCATCGCCCCTGGACGTGACGGGCCGCGCGGGTTCCGCGGCTTTCCACCGATACGGCGGCCGGAATACCCGCCTGCACTATACTGCATGGCCCCAGGGCTGACGGCGGCGCCCGACCGAAGCCGAGGGCGCGTTCGGTCCGGATCCCGCCGGAATCGAGGACCACGCATGCATTCCGCATGTCCGCATGCGTTTCGCGCATAAGATCCCGTCCGCCCTATAAAAAGCTTTGGTAACAAGATCGCTGTTTTTGCACCGCAACATCGGTTGCGCCGCAGCATTAGGGGTCGATTCACCAAGGTCGTAGCGTTACGACCTTTGGCCTAGCCTCAGGAAACCCTCACAAAGCGAGTTGACGGCCCCGGAATTTTTCTTAGAGTTCATTCAAGCTTCGGTTTCGAGGGGCGCCGCAAAGGGATAGCGGCCCTCGGCCAGGAGGATCGACCCGGGACCTCATGGTTCGGTTCGGCCCTCCGCCCGCTACGGAAGCGTTATCTGTCCCTGTCGCAAACAGCAGGTCGCATCGAAAACTCGCGCATCTCCGGATCTGCGAACGCTCGGTGACAAGACTTGTCGGAGGAATGCATGAGAGCGGTTCACCTTCTCGCCCTGGGCGCCGGCCTGGTGGCCTCTAGCCCGGTCCTCGCCAACGAAGACGTCCTGAAGCGCACGGCCAACCCGGCCGAGCAGGTCCTTCAGACCGTCGATTACGGCAACACCCGCTATTCCAAGCTCGACCAGATCAACGCCAGCAACGTCAAGCAACTCCAGGTCGCCTGGACGTTCTCGACCGGCGTGCTGCGCGGCCACGAGGGCTCCCCGCTCGTCGTCGGCAACATGATGTACGTCCACACCCCCTTCCCGAACATCGTCTACGCCCTCGACCTCGACAAGGAAGGCGTGATCGTCTGGAAGTACGAGCCGAAGCAGGACCCGTCGGTCATCCCGGTCATGTGCTGTGACACGGTCAACCGTGGTCTCGCCTACGCCGATGGCAACATCATCCTGCACCAGGCCGACACCACCGTCGTCTCGCTCGACGCCAAGTCCGGCAAGGTGAACTGGTCCGTCGTCAACGGCGACCCCAAGAAGGGTGAGACCAACACCGCCACCGTTCTGCCCGTGAAGGACAAGATCATCGTCGGCATCTCCGGCGGCGAGTTCGGCGTGCAGTGCCACGTCACGGCCTACGATGCCAAGACCGGCAAGAAGGCCTGGCGCGGTTACTCCGTCGGTCCCGACGACCAGCTGATCGTCGATCCCGAGAAGACCACCTCGCTCGGCAAGCCGGTCGGCAAGGATTCCTCGCTGAAGAGCTGGGAAGGCGACCAGTGGAAGACCGGCGGCGGCTGCACCTGGGGCTGGTTCTCCTACGATCCGAAGCTGGACCTCGTTTACTACGGCTCGGGCAACCCCTCGACCTGGAACCCCAAGCAGCGTCCGGGCGACAACAAGTGGTCCATGACCATCTGGGCACGTAACCCGGATACCGGCATGACCAAGTGGGTCTACCAGATGACCCCGCACGACGAGTGGGACTACGACGGCATCAACGAGATGATCCTCACGGATCAGAAGGTCGACGGCAAGGATCGTCCGCTCCTCACCCACTTCGACCGTAACGGCTTCGGCTACACCCTCGATCGCGCCACCGGCGAGCTCCTGGTCGCCGAGAAGTTCGATCCGGTGGTGAACTGGGCCTCCAAGGTCGACATGGACAAGGGCTCGAAGACCTACGGTCGTCCGCTCGTCCAGGCCAAGTACTCCACCGAGCAGAACGGTGAGGATACCAACTCCAAGGGTATCTGCCCCGCCGCTCTCGGCACCAAGGACCAGCAGCCTGCGGCGTTCTCGCCGAAGACCCAGCTGTTCTACGTGCCCACCAACCACGTCTGCATGGACTACGAGCCGTTCCGGGTGTCCTACACCCCCGGTCAGCCCTACGTCGGCGCGACGCTGGCCATGTACCCGGCCCCCAACAGCCACGGCGGCATGGGCAACTTCATCGCCTGGGACAACATCGCGGGTAAGATCAAGTGGTCGAACTCCGAGCAGTTCTCGGTCTGGTCTGGCGCTCTTGCCACCGCCGGTGACGTGGTGTTCTACGGCACCCTCGAGGGCTACCTGAAGGCCGTCGACGCCAAGACCGGCAAGGAGCTCTACAAGTTCAAGACCCCGTCGGGCATCATCGGCAACGTGATGACCTACCAGCACAAGGGCAAGCAGTTCGTCGGCATCCTGTCGGGTGTCGGTGGCTGGGCTGGCATCGGCCTCGCGGCCGGCCTGACCGACCCGAACGCCGGTCTCGGCGCGGTGGGTGGCTACGCCGCCCTCTCGAACTACACCAACCTCGGCGGTCAGCTGACCGTGTTCGCGCTCCCGAACTAATCGGTCGCACGAAGCTTTGAAGGTTAGGGTGCCGGCGCGGGTTTCCGCGCCGGCACCTTTATGATTAGGTCATTATCAAGAACAATTCGAACATCGGTCGAACGGGCCGATGGATGCTCCTGGGAGAAACGTCGTTGCAGTACCAAAGCAAAGCCGCCATCCGTCCGCTCGTGGCCGCCCTCGTTCTCGCGCTCGCATCCACTGCCGCCGTCCAGGCGCAGGACGCCAAGCCGGCTGATGCCAAGACCACGAACGCCAAGACCGCGGACGCCAAGACCGCGGACGCCAAGCCCACCGATGCGGCCCTGGTCAACCAACTCGATCCCAATGCGCCCGAGAAGGACGCCAAGCTGCTCGACAAGTATCAGGCGGTAAAGGTCGAGGACGGCAAGTATTTCGACAAGGACGGCGCTCCGACCTATCACATCAGCAACGATGGCAAGAAGTTCGACTGGTACGCCTATTCCGGCTACCGCCGCTATCACGCCGAGTGCCACGTCTGCCACGGCCCCGACGCCATGGGCTCGACCTACGCGCCCGCCCTCAAGGACTCGCTCAAGCGCCTGTCGTACGAGGAGTTCATCGGCGTCATCGCCGGCGGCAAACAGGATGTCAGCGCGTCCGGCACCAACGTCATGCCTGCCTTCGGCGACAACAAGAACGTCATGTGCTACGCCGACGATCTCTACACCTACCTGAAGGCCCGTGCCTCCGGCGCCATGCCGCGCGTCCGCCCGACGGACAAGGAAGAGAAGCCCGAGGCCGCCAAGAAGGCCGAGAAGGAGTGCCTGGGCGGCTGATGACCCGCACAGGCTCGACCACCGGCCTCGTCCTCGCGCTCCTGCTCGCCGCAGCAGGGGCGCGACCCGCGTTGGCGCAATCGCTGCCCGACCTCGTCACCACGGACACCCTTCGGGTCTGTGGCGATCCGGGCAACATGCCGTTCTCCCAGCGCAAGGAGGACGGGTTCGAGAACCGCATCGCGGCGATCATCGCCGAGGAGCTGAAGGTCAAGGTCCGCTACTACTGGCTGACGCAGGGACCCGGCTTCGTGCGCAACACCCTGGGCACCGGCCTGTGCGACCTCATCATGGGGTCGGCGTCCGGCGGCGAACTCGTGCAACACACCAACCCGTACTATCGCTCGGCCTATACGCTGGTCACCCGAAAGGGCGACCTCGACGGGGTGACGCGCCTCGACGATGCGCGCCTCAAGGGCAAGGCCATCGGCGTCATCGGCGGCACGCCCCCGGTGAACCGCATGGGTGAACTCGGCCTCGTCAGCACCATGAAGGCCTACGCGCCCTACCAGCTCGACCCGGCGCGCAAACACCAGACCATCGCGGCCGAGGTGATCGCGGATCTCGCCGAGAAGCGGATCGACGCGGCGATCCTGTGGGGGCCGGCCGCCGGCTGGCTGGCGAAACAGAGCGGCGTGCCCATGGCGGTGGTGCCGCTGCTGGAAGAGCCCGACCGGCCACCGCTCACCTTCCGCATCGCCCTCGGCGTGCGGATGGAGGAGAACGACTGGAAGCGCAGCCTCAACACCATCCTGCGCAAGCGTCGCACCGACATCGAGAAGGTCCTGCGGGACTTCGACGTGCCGCTGCTGGAGGAAGAGGGCAACAAGCTCCTCGCCCCGGCATCCCCTTGAGATGACGGACGCACGTCCGCCCCGGACCCGGCGATGGTGGCTCGCCGCCGCCGTCGTGGGTCTCGGGACGGTCGCCGTCGTCGCAGACCGGCAGCAATGGACTCGCGTCGAGCCGGACCTCGTGCCGGTCTCGGACCGGGCCGACGCCGTCCTCGTCGAGAAGGCCGCGCGGCGCCTGACCCTCCTGCGGGAGGGACGGGTGCTCGCCACTTATCCGGTCTCCCTCGGCTTCGCGCCCGTCGGCCAGAAGGCCCGCGAGGGCGATGGGCGCACGCCGGAGGGGCTCTATGCGATCGCGTATCGCAACCCGCGCAGCGTCGCCTACCTGTCGCTCAAGGTGTCCTATCCGACGCCGGAGCAGGCGGCCGTGGCGGCGGCGGAGGGCCGGGAGCCCGGCGGCGATATCATGATCCACGGCCTGCTCAACGGCTTCTCGTGGTTCGGCCCCCTGCACCGCTTCGTCGACTGGACCAACGGCTGCGTCGGCGTGACCAATGGCGAGATGGTGGACATCTACGCCCGGGTCGATGTCGGCACGCCCGTTGAGATCCGTCCCTGATCAGACCGGCTCGATGCCCGCGGTGTCGAGCTTGGCGAGCGCCTGCGCCACGGTCTCGGGGCCGATGACCAGGTCGGGGGCGATCTCGGCCAGCGGCACGAGCACGAAGGCGCGCTCGCGGACGAACCGGTGCGGCAGGACCAAGCGGGCGTCGTCGATGGTGGCGCCGGCATAGTGCAGCACGTCGATGTCGATGACCCGCGGCCCCCAGCGGCGCTCGCGCACCCGGCCCATGGCGGTCTCGATGGCGAGGCCCGCCTCCAAGAGGTCGTGCGGCGACAGGCTCGTCTCCAGCCCCAGGGCCGCGTTGAGGAACCAGTCCTGATCGGTGTCGCCCCAGGGCGGGGTGCGGTAATCGGCCGAGCGCGCGGTGATGCGGATGCCCGGCGTCACGGCGAGGCGCGCCACCGCCTCGGCGAGGGTCGCGGCCTTGTCGCCGATGTTGGAGCCGAGGCCGAGATAGGCGGCGTTCACGACGCGTCTCCGGCCCGGTGGCGGACGATCTCGATGGCGACGCCCTCGATCACCGCCGGTACCGGCGCGCTCGGCTTTTCGACCCGCACGCTCACGGACCGGATGGGTTCGTGCGCCGACAGGATCTCGGCCGCGATGGCCTCGGCCAGGGCCTCGATGAGGGCGAAGCGCCGCTGGGTCGCGATCCGGATGACGATTTCGGTGAGGTCCGCGTAGCTCACCGTGTGGGCGACCTCGTCGGAGCGGCCCGCCGGCGCCAGGTCGAGGCGGCATTCGAGGGAGATGTAGAAGCGCTGGCCGAGGCGCGCCTCCTCCTCGAGGAGCCCGTGATAGGCGAAGACCGCGATGCGCTGGACGAGGATGCGGTCGCCGGGATGGGACAGGGTCATCGCTCCGGCCTCATCACGGCATCCACCACCCGGAGGGCATCGACATGGGGCGCGACGTCGTGGACGCGCACGATCCCGGCGCCGAGGGTCGCGGCCAGCACGTGGCTCGCCAGCGAGCCGAACAGGCGGTCGACGGGCTTCGTCTCGGTGTTGTGCAGGCGCCCCAGCAGGGACTTTCGCGAGACGCCGACGAGGACGGGAAAGCCGAGGGCGACGATCTCGGGCAGCCGCCGCAGGGCGTCCAGGTGCTGCTCCCAGCTCTTGCCGAAGCCGATGCCCGGATCGAGGACGATGTCGGCGTCGCGGATGCCGGCCTGCCGAGCGATGGCGAGGGAGCGCTCGAAGAAGCGCAGCATGTCGGCGACGATGTCGATCCCGGGCTCGATGGTCTCGCGGTTGTGCATCACCATCACGGGCGCGCCGTGATCGGCGGCGACGTGGGCGATGTCGGGCTCGCGCTGCAGGCCCCAGACGTCGTTGACGATGCGCGCACCCGCCTCCAGGGCGACGCGGGCGGTGGCGGCCTTGTAGGTGTCGACGGAGATCGGCACGGGCAGGCGGGACGCGAGGTCGCGGATCACCGGCAGGATGCGGGCCTGCTCCTCCTCGGCCGAGACGGGGGTATGCCCCGGCCGGGTCGATTCCCCGCCGATGTCGATCAGCGCTGCCCCCTCGGCCACCAGGGTCTCGGCCTGGGCGCGGGCGGGCCCGGGATCGGCGAAGCGCCCCCCGTCGGAGAACGAATCCGGCGTGACGTTTAGGATGCCCATCACGAGCACGCGTTGCCCGAGATCGGGCAGCAGGGTCTGCAGCTTCGAGGGAGGAGGGGGCACGGGGGCTCTGTCGGATGGGATGACGGTTCGGACTGCTTTGGCGCGATTACGCCCGGGGAGCAACGCCTGCCCGGCCGGTCTGCGTCGCCGTCAAGGCCCGGGGACGAGGAGGCGGGACACCTCGGCCGCGAGATCGCCGGATTCGAAGGGCTTGCGCAGCACCGGCAGGTCGGCCGGGATCGGGATCGCCTCGGCGTGACCCGTGAGGATGAGCACCGGCACGCCGGCCCATCGCGCGCGCACGATGGCGGCGAGTTCGACGCCGGTCATGCCCGGCATGGCCAGATCCGCCACCACGAGGTCGAAGCGGTCCCGTTCCAGCAGGGTCACGGCCGAGGGCCCGTCCGACGCCTCGCTCTCAGCGTAGCCGAAGGTGGCGAGGAACGAGGCCGTCACGTGACGCACCTCGGGGTCGTCGTCCACCACGAGGATGCGGGCGGCCTGGACGGGCGCCGCCGGGGCCGGCTCGGGTGCGGCCTCCCCCACGATCTCGGCCTCGGTGCGGGGCAGCAGCAGTTCGACGCGGGTGCCCTCGCCGACCTCGCTGGCGATGCGCAGGCGCCCAGCCGATTGCTGGGCGAGGCCGAACACCATGGCGAGGCCGAGCCCCGTGCCCTGGCCGACGGCCTTGGTGGTGAAGAACGGCTCGCACACCCGTTGCAGGATCGCCGGCGGGATGCCGGTGCCGGTGTCCGCAACCTCGATGGCGGCGTAGTCGCCATCCGGCAGGTCGGGATCGTCCCGCAGGGCCAAAATCCGGGTCGAGACGGTGATGCTCCCCCCCTCCGGCATGGCGTCGCGGCTGTTGATGCACAGGTTGAGCACCGCGAGTTCGAGCTGATCGGGATCGACCCGGGCGGCAGGTGCGGCCGGGTCGAGCCGCAGGGTCAGCCCCACGAGGCCGCCGAGGCTCCCCCCCAGCAACTCGCCCATGCCGGCGATGACGTGGTTGAGGTCGACGGCCCGGGGCCGGAGGTCGCGCGAGCGGCTGAAGCCGAGGAGACGCTTCGTCAGGGTCGCCCCGCGCTGGGCCGCCTGCGTCGCGTTGGTGACGAGGCGCAGCACGCGGGGCTGGTCCGCGATCTTGGGGGTCGCGAGTTCGAGGCTGCCGAGAATCGCCGTGAGGAGGTTGTTGAAGTCGTGGGCGATGCCGCCCGCGAGGGTGCCCAGCGCCTGCATCTTGTCCGACTGGCGCAGGCGCGCTTCGAGAAGCCGGTGCTCGGTCACGTCGCGCTCGATGGTGGCGAGATGCACCACCGCGCCCGAGGCGCCGCGGATCGGCACCCGGGCGACGTGGCTCCAGCGCTCCGCCCCCTCCGGCCCCTCGGTGATCTCGGTCTCCGTCGGCCGGCCCGCCGCGATGGCCTGGGCGTCGGCCTCCGCCGCCCCGTCGGTTTCGGTGCCGGCGTGGTCCGTGCTCGCGGGGTCGTCCCGGAGCGCCGCCTCCGTGCGCCCGAGGCACTCGGCGGTCGTTCGCCCGAGGCGCTCGGCCTTGCGGGCATTGAGGCGGACGAACCGGCCCTGTCCGTCCTTGAACGAGATCGCATCCTCGGAGTGATCCAGGAGGCCCATGAGCAGGGCGCGCTCCGTGGCGAGTTCGCGCCCGAGGCGGTGGCGCTCGTAGGCCTGGCGCACGGCGCCGCGCAGGAGATCGGCGTCCCAGGGCTTGGTGGCGTAGCCGGTGATGCCGCCCTGGTTGAGGGCACTGATGACGGCGCTCATGTCGGCGTAGCCCGTGAGCAGGATCGCCTGGGCGTCGTGCAGGCCGCGGGCCTGGGCCAGCATGGCGTCGCCGGTCATCCCCGGCATGCGCTGGTCCGACACGATGACGGCGATGTCGGGCTCGGCCGCCAGGATCTCCAGGGCCTCGGCCGGACGGCTGGTGGTCAGGACCCGGTACTCGTCCTCGAACAGGTCCTCGAGGGCGATGAGGATGTCGGGTTCGTCGTCGACGGCGAGGATCGTAGCTTTGGACATGCTCACCGCGCCTGCCGGGGGATGCCGATGATGAAACAGGCTCCGCCGCCCGGGGCGGCCTCGACCGTGAGCGTGCCGCTATGCGCCTGTACCACCGAGTAGGCAATCGCGAGACCGAGGCCGGTGCCCGCGCCGACAGGTTTCGTCGTGAAGAACGGCTCGAAGATCCGCTCGCGCAATGGTTCGGGAATGCCCGGCCCGGTATCCGAGATGCGGATCTCGTCGATCTCGTCGGTACTGGCGGTGAGGATCGTGATGGTGCCGGCCTCCGGCATGGCATCGGCGGCGTTGCCGAGGATGTTCATCACCACCTGGTTGAGGAGCGCCGGGGTGCAGTGGATTTCCGGCCGGCCGGAAAAGTCGCGCACCACCCCGATCCGGTCGCCGAGCTTGTGCTGGATCAGGGCCAGCACCGTCTCGATGGCGTCGGGCACGTTGACGAGGGCGCGCTCGCCCTCGTCGAGGCGCGAGAATTTTCTCAGATTCAGGACGAGGTCCTGGATCCGGGTCAGGCCCATCCGCATGGCGCCGACGCGGTCGCCGCACTTCTTCAGGAGGCGCGGGGCGTCGGCGGGGGCGGGGTCCGCGACGACCTCGTTCAGCAGGCGCTCCACGGTGCCCTGGTGGGCGAGGATGAAGGCAAGCGGGTTGTTGATCTCGTGGGCGATGCCGGCGACGAGTTCGCCCAGCGAGGCCATCTTGGCGGCCTGCACCAGCTTGGCCTGGGCATCCGTGAGCTTGCGGTTGGCGGTGGCGAGATCCGAATTCGCCTGCTCCAGGGCACCCGCGAGGGCGGCGCGGGCCTCCGCCGCCTCGGCCTCGGCCCGGGCCCGTTCCAGGGCGCGTTCGCGGGCGCCGAACTCGCCGGCGATGCGACGGTTGTCCTCCTCCAGGAGCTTGCGCCGCACCAGGCTGCGCACCCGCATCACCAGCACGTCGCCGTCGACCTTGGACACCACGTCGTCGGCACCGGCCGCGAAGGCCTGGACGAGGAAATCCTTGGCCGGCGTGCTGCCCGCGATGCCGACCACGTGGAAGGTGGGCGTGCCGGCCTCGCGGGCGGCGATGTCGGCGGCCCGGCGGGCGTCGACGGCCCGGCAGAGGCCGAGGCCGTCATAGGCGGTGCCGAGGAGATCGATGGTGACGCAGTCGAAGGCAGCGCCGTCGGCGTCGAGGGCGGCGAGGGTGGCCTCGGCGGTGTCGGCGACGCTGACGAGATGGCCCTCGTGGGCCAGCAGCCCGGCGAGGAAGGTGCGGTAGGTGGCGCTTCCGTCGACGACGAGGACGCGCCCGCGCCGGAACCCCGAGGCGCCGGGCGCCTCCGAGCCGCCGCCCAGGCGCTCGCGCAGGAGGGCGCGGATGCGCAGGATCAGGATGTCGCGGTCGGCGGATTTGGCCACGTAGGCGTCGGCGCCGCTCTCCAGGCCCTGGCGCTCGCCGTCGCGCGCCCCCGTCAGCATGAGAAGCGGGAGGGCGCGGGTGCGCAGGGACAGGCGGAGCTGGCGGGCGAACTCGTCGCCGTTCATGCCGGGCAGGTGGTGGTCGGCCACCACGAGGTCGGGCAGGCGGGTGTTGAGGTGGTCGAGGGCCGCTTCCGCCGTGGCGCAGCGCTCGACGGAGAAGCCGTGCCCTTCGAGCAGCAGCCGCAATTCGAGGGCCTGGGTCTCGGAATCCTCGACGAGCAGAAGGCGGGCCGGCTCGCTCACGGCATGCCCCCCCCAGCGACGATCCTGGCGAGATGGGAAGCCACCCGGTCCAGCGGCAGCACCGTGCCGGCGCCTCCCATGCGGATCGCGGCGGCCGGCATGCCGAACACAACCGCGGTGCTCTCGTCCTCCGCGATGGTGGCGCCCCCGGCACGGCGCATGTCGAGGAGCCCAACGGCGCCGTCCTCGCCCATGCCGGTCAGCAGCACGCCGACCCCGCGCGGACCGGCATGGCGGGCGAGGGAGCGGAACAGGGCGGTGGCGGCCGGGCGCTGCCCGCCCACGGGGTCGGCGTCGGTCAGGCGCAGGCCCCCGCCGGGCGCCAGTTCGAGGTGGCGGTCGCCGGGCGCGACGTAGACCCGGCCGGGGGCCGCGCGCTCGCCGTCGCGCGCCACGGCGACGGGCAGGGCGACGACGCCGTTCAGCCAGGCGGCGAAGCCTTCCATGAAGGCCGCACCCATGTGCTGGACCACGAGGACCGGCAGGGGGAAATCTTCGGGCAGCGCCCCGATGACCCGGGCGAGGGCCGGAGGGCCGCCCGTGGACGCCGCGATGGCGACCACGCTCGGTGCCTCGGACGCGATGGCGGGGATCAGGGCACGCAGGTCGCGGGGCCGGCCCGCCCATTCCGCACCGATGGGCCGGCGGCGGATCACCGGCACGGCGGCCATGATGCGCAGCTGCGTGCAGATCTCCGTGGCCACGGTCTCGTAGCCCGCATGGGTGGTGGCCACCGGCTTCTCCACCACCGAGAGGGCGCCGGCCCGCAGGGCGTTCATGGAGATGCGCAGGGACGAATCCTCGATGGCGTCGGCCACCACCACGATGGGCGTCGGCCGCTCGGCCATGATCCGGCGGGTGGTCTCCAGGCCGTCGATGCCCGGCAGGCGGATGTCCATGGAAATGACGTCGGGCCGGGCGGACGCGAGGGTGGCGAGCGCCTCCTCGCCCGAGGCGACGGCGGCCACGACCTCGAGGCGCGGATCGCGCCCGACGATGTGGATGAGGAGCTGGCGCACGACGAGGGAATCCTCGACGAGCATCACCCGCACGCGGGGCGCGTCGGGGGTCGCGGGTCCGGTCACAGCAATTGCCCGATGGTCTCGAGGAGACGGCGCTGGTCGAAGCTCTGCTTGGTCAGGTAGGCGTCGGCCCCAAGGTCGAGGCCGCGCGCCACGTCCTCGGGATCGCCCCGCGAGGTCATCAGGATGACCGGCAGGCGCGCGACGGATTCCTCCGCCCGGATGGCCTTCAGCAGGCCGAACCCGTCGAGGCGCGGCATCTCGACATCGGCCAGCACCAGCCGGATGGGCTCGATCCCGGCGCGCAGGCGCTCGATGGCGTCCTGCCCGTCGACGCAGACGACGACGCGGTAACCGGCCGCTTCCAAGATGCCCTTCTCCAGGGTGCGGGTGGTGATGGAATCGTCGACGACCAGGATGGTCGCCGGGGTGGCGGCGATGTTGTTCGCGAGGTTGTTCGAACGTGAGGCCGAACCGATCGTTCCGCGCTCCGCCCCGGGGAGGAGCGCGGCATCCGGTCCGGCCTGAAATCCGGCCTCCGCCGCCCGGGCGACGAGGCCGTCCGGTTCGAGGACGAGGACGGGGCGGTCGCCCAGGATCACCGTGCCGGAGACGAGGCGCGGGTCGGCGCCGATGGGCGGCGCCGGCAGGACGAGGTGGGTGCGGACCTCGCGCAGGGTCTCGACGACGAGGACCACGCGCCGCCCCCCGGCCCGCAGGACGACGGCGGCCCCCGCCTCGGGCGGCCGGCCGCCGGGACGACCGAGCAGATCGGCCAGCGCCAGGACCGGCAGGGTGGCGCCTGCGCCGCCCTCCGACACGACCCGGAGGACCGGCCGGCCCATGGCCCGGTCGAGGTCGCGCGGATCGAACCGGATCACCCGCTCCACGGCGGCGCTCGGCACGGCGTAGGTCGCCTGCCCCGCCTCGACGAGGAGCATCGCGCGCCGCGCCGCCTGCAGGGGCAGGGTCATGGCGAGCTCCGTGCCCCAGGGCGCCCGGGGACTCAGGCGGACCTGGCCGCCGAGGCGGCGGACGGCGTCGGCCACCACGGACAGGCCGATGCCGCGCCCCGACAGGGTGTCGACCTCGGCCGCCGTCGAGAGCCCCGCCTCGAACACCAGGGCGAGGAGTGCCTCGGGATCGTCCTCCGTCGCCGCCAGCCCCCGCCGCCGCGCGGCCTCGGCGATGGCGCGCAGATCCGGCCCGCGCCCGTCGTCGTGGACCGTGACGACGAGGCGCCCGGTCCGGACGGCGACGTCGAGGCCGATGGCGAGGGCCGGCGGCTTGCCGCTGCGGGCGCGCGCCTCCGGGGCTTCGGCCCCGTGGCTCAGGGCGTTGCGCAGGGCATGCAGCACCGGGTCCTTGAGGGCCTGGAGCATCGAGCGCTCCACCGGAAGATCGAGGCCGGTGGTCTGGACGGCGATCTCCTGCCCGCCCTCGCGGGCGAGTTCGCGCAGGGCGCGGGGAAACCCGCCGAACACCGTCTCGGCCGGCATCAGGGCGAGGCGCTCGGCGTGCTCGGCCACCCGGGCCGCGGCCGCCTCGACGGCGGAGGCGACGGTGAGGCGCACCCGCGACAGGTGGGCGGCCTCGCGGGCCAGGGCGAGCAGACCGGTCTCGAGGTCGCGCAGGGACGTCGCGGCCGTCGCCGTCCCGCGCAACCGCTCGGCCATGAGGCCGAGGTCGCCCGCCCGCCGGGTCAATCGGGCGAGCCCCTCGGCCAGGACCACCTCGCCCCCGAGGGCACTCGCGAGCTCGTGACTCGCCCGGGTCAGGGCATCGATGGCCTCGGCCGGGACGCGCAGCAGCGCGCCGGCCTCGGGCGCCGGCTCGGGCGCGGTCGGCGCAGGGGCGGCGGGTGGAACGGCCGGCGGCGCTTCGGCCGACCGGAGCGCCGGATCCGGCGCGGCTGCCACGGGGGATCCGGGGTCGAGGCAGCGGTCGAGGGCCTGCAGCGCATCGTCCGGCATCGGCGCGCCGACCCCGTCGGTAAGGCCGCCGACATAGGCCTCGATCCGGTCGAGCGCGAGCTGGACCGCGGCCTCCGCCCCCCGGTCGAGGGTGCCGCCGCCTTCGACGATGCGGTCGAACAGGGTCTCCAACCGATGGGCCACGGCCTCCACCGCCGGCAGGTCGACGGCCCGCGACGCCCCCTTCAGGCTGTGCGCCCGGCGGAACACGTCGTTCCAGTCGCGGGACTCCGCCGCCCCGGCCAGGGCCGCGCGGATGGCGTCGATATGCTCGCGATGTTCGACCTCGAAGGCCGCGAGGAGGAGTTGGCGAATGTCCATCCGGTTCGGCTCGCCGCTCAGGCCCGCTTCCGCAGGTGCGAACGCACGTGCGGAAGCGGGCCCGGGCCCTTCGGGAAGCGGATTCGTTTCATGGCCTCGGCCTCCCGCGTCTCAGAGTGCCTCACAAAACTCCCGGTCATCATCGGTTCTCGCCTCGAATACGGCGTTGCAGCGGGAGTTTTGTGAGAGACACTCAGTGCCGGTAGCGCTCGGCCAGGGTCATCAGGGCCTGGGCCAACTCGGTGAGATTGGCCGAGGCGGCCTCGACCTCGCGGGTGCCGGCCGCCGTCTGCTGGCTCGCCTGGCGGATGTTCTGGAGGGCGCCCATCACCTGCTCGATGCCGAGCTGCTGCTGGTTGGTCGAGGCGACGATCTGCTGGAAGGTCTGGACGCTCTCCTCGACCCTCGCGGTGATCTCCTCGATGGTCCGCTGGGTGGTGTCCGAGCGGGCCTTGCCGGCGGCGGCGCGCTTGACCGCCTCCTCGGTCAGCATCACCGAGGTGTTGATGCCGCGCTGGATCTCGCCCAGGATCGTGCGGACCTGCCCCGTCGCCGCCTTGGCCTGATCGGCGAGCAGCTTCATCTCCGAGGCGACGACGGCGAAGCTCCGCCCGCTGTCGCCCGCCGCCGCCGCCTCGATGGCGGCGTTCAGCGCCAGGAGATGGGTGCGCTCCGAGATGTCGTTGACGGTGGTGATGATGTCGCCGATGGCCTGGGTCTTCTCGGACAGGGCGACGATGTTGCCCGCCACCGCCTCGGCCTGCTCGCGGATCGCCTCCATGGCCTTGGCGGTGTCGGCCACCGCGCGCAGGCCCGCCCGCGAGGTCTGGGCGGTGGATTGCGCCGTGGCGATGACCTCGCCGGCGCGCTTGCCGATCTGGGCGCCCGAATGGGTGATCTCGTCGACGGTGGCGGCGGTCTCCTGGACGGCGGCGAACTGCTCCTCGACGGAGGCCGCCTGCTCCTGGGCCGAGGCGCGGATCTCCGCCGCCGCCGCGTTGAGATCCGCAGTCGCGGCGCGGTTGGTGCGCGCCAGATCGGCGAGCCCCGCCACCATGCCGTTGAGGGTGCGCCCGAGCCGGGCGATCTCGTCGTCGCCCTTCGTCGCCAGGGTGCCGGACAGGTCGCCGCCGCCGACGCGTTCGGCGAATTGCATCACGTCCTCCAAGGGCTTGACCACGCCCCGCCGGATGAGGGCGGTGATGAGAATGCTGAGCAGCACGCTGGTGGCCAGGGTCAGGATGACGGACCACAGGCTGCGGTCGTAGATTTCCGCGGCGCGCTGCTGGCCGGCGGCGATCCCGGCGTCGAGGGCCTCGCGGGTGCGCTCGATGTCGGCCAGGAGCACCTCCTGCATCCGGTTGATCGGCTCGTTGCGCGCCTCGATGGCCTCGGCGTCCCTGGCCGCGATGGCGGTGAATTGCGGCTCGCTGACCGCGCGCAACTGCCGGAAGTCGCCGGCCGCCGCCTCGGCGGTCTCGGCGAGTTTCTTCCAGGCCGCGGCGCGCGCCGGAGCCGGCGCCGTGGCGGAATACCCGTTGGCCGTCCGGACCACCTCGCCGAAGAGCGCATCGGCCTCCTGGCCCATGCGCCGCCAGGTCTCGACGATCTGGATCAGCTCCGCCTCCGGGCGGTTGCGCATGAGCGCCGCCATCACGGCGTTGCGCCGCAAGAGCCCCATGTCGCGGGCCTTGTTGCCGAGGTCGTCGAGCTGGCGCGCCACCGTCAGGTCCCGCTTGACGATGGTGTTCATGTTGTCGCGCACGGCGCTGATCTGGTCGAGGGCGTAGAGGCCCAGCGCCACGATCACCACGGTGATGGCGACGAAGCCGAGGAGGATGCGTTTTCCGATGGAGATCGACACAGGCTGGCTCAAGGCTCCACGAAACCGACGCACACCGGGCAGGTGGCGCCGGAGTGCCTTCCGGAACGCCCGATCACCGTCGGCTCTCGTTCCGAGCGCGACGGTGCGGCGGGCGTTCTCCGAGGGACACTCAGGACAGGTAGCGCCTGAGGAGGCGCGGCAGATCGACGGCGACGAAGCCGTCGCCCCCATGGGTTCCCGCCGGGGCATAGCCCGAAACCGCCCCGGGACCCAATCCCGCGACGGCCGGATCGAGGAGGCTTTCGGTGGCGTTCGGAAGGTCCGGGTCGGACGGCGCGATGGCGACGACGCCTTCCACCCGGTCCACGGCCAGGGCCACGGCCGCCGCACCACCGCGCAGGACCACGATATGACCGGCTCCGGGCTCGGCGGCACCGGGGCGTCCCAGCGCACGCGCAAGCCCGAGCAGGCTCACCACCCGGCCCGACAGGGCGACGACGCCGAGGAGGGCATCGGGCGCGTCCGGCACCGCCGTGACGGGGCGAGCGGGCAGGACCTGGGCGACCTGGGCGAGGGGCAGGCCGTAGCGATCCTCGCCGCACGCGCACACGAGGAACGAGCGCAGGGTCACCCGCTGCCCCGCGGCCCGATCCCGTCCCGCGAGGGCGCGCGTGCGGGCCTCCCGCAGGGCCCGTCGGCGGGCGGCTTCGGCGGCTCCGTTCATGGGGTGGCGTTGATGGCGGACGTTCTTGGGATGGCCTTCATTCGGCAAGATCCTCCAGGGTGGAACGCGCAAGGGCCGCGCTCTGCGCCAGTTCCCGCGGGCCGATCCCGTCCGCTTCGGCCAGATGCGCCACGGCCGGCAGGGTCTCGCCGAGGCGGATGGCATTGTCGAGGAACCGGCAGCCCTCCGCCGGCCGCGTCATGGCGATCAGAAGCAGGCCGAGCTGATAATGCGCCATGACGAAGCCGGGATCGAGGTAGAGAGCCCGTCGCAGCGCCGCTTCGGCCTCCGCGTCGCGCCCGAGGGTCCGGGCGAGGAGCCCATCGTAATAGTGCAGGACCGCCGCCATCGGAGCGGCACGAAGGGCCGCCCGGACCCTGCGCCAAGCCTGGCCGGTCTCGCCGGCATCGCTCAGGGTGCGGATCCGAGTGAGATCGTCGTCGAGGGTCTCCGGTGGAGCGGTGTCGTTCCGAGGACGGGCGTCCCGCCCCGCCCCGTCCGCATCTGCCCCCACCTCCAGCGTCCCACCGGTCGGGCAGACCGGCAACGGGTCCGCCACGCTCCGAAGATCGGTTGCGCTCGCCCCTTCGCCGATCCAGGGAAGGGTGGGTTCCCACGGGGCGGAGGGGACGGGCGGCTGCACCATCACCGGCTCGCCGGCCCCCCGGGGGCGGTAGGCCACGGTGCCGGGCAGGTTCACCGGTTCGAGGGTCTGGGCGAAGGCGGGATTGGGCTCGGCGTGGCCGATGAGAAGCCAACCGTCCGGCAGCAGGCGCCGCCCGAGACCGCGCACGATCCCCAGCACGATTTCGGCCTCGAAGTAGATCAGCACGTTGCGGCACAGGATCAGATCGAAGTCGGCGAGGTGCGGCGGCGCGGTGCCGTCGACGAGCTCCATCAGGTTGCGGCGCTCGAAGCGGACCATCCTGCGGTAGTCGGTGCGCAGGGTGTAGGTTCCCTCCCGGCCCGGACCGGGCAGGACCGGACCGGACGTGAAGTAGCGCAGCCGCTCCTCGGGCGGCAGGGTTCGAAGGGCCCAGCGGCCGTAGAGGCCGGCCCGCGCCGTCGCCAGGGCCGCGGTGCTGATGTCGCTGCCGGTGATGGCGATGCGCCAATCGGGCAGGGCGGGCCCGAGGAGCTCGTGGAGGAGAATCGCGAGGGAATACGGCTCGGCCCCCGTCGAGCAGCCGGCGCTCCAGATCTTCAGGGAACGCTCATGCGCCCGCGCCGCGATCAGGCCGGGCAGAATGGTGCCGCGCAGGGCGGCGAACTGCTCGGCGTAGCGGAAGAAGAAGGTCTCGCCGATGGTGATCTCGGCCTCGAGGGCCGCCCATTCGGCCTCGCCCAGGGCCCTGTCGTTCAACAGAGCCGCGTAGGCGGCGCAGTCGGGCAGGCCGTTGGCCTTGAACCGCTTGCGCAGGCGATCCAGCAGGAGGTCGTCCTTGTCGGCGTAGTAGTGGTGGCCGGTTCGCGCGATGATCCGAGCCTTGAGGGCCGGGAAGGCCGGGTCGGATTGCGGGCCGAACCGGTCGGGCCGCTTCATGCAGGGATCCGCCCGAATGCGGCGAGGCGTCCGGCCGCGGCGCGGGTGAGGTCGTCCAGGCGCTGGCGCTCTTCGGCGGTGAGCAGACGGGCCAGGTCCAGGACATGCACCATGCGGTCGCCGAGGGTGATCTCGGCCGTGACGCAGCCGTTGAGGGTGCGGGTCTCGGCCACGGGCTGGATCGCCGTGCTCGGAACGACGACGAGATCCTCGACCCGATCCACCAGGAAGGCCGCGGTCGCGTCCGCCGCGAGGACGAGGTGGCTATAGGGGTCGTCCGCTTCCGCGCCGTCCCGGGCCGGGAGGCCGAGGAGACGGGCGAGATCGACCACCGGCACAGGCACGCCGCCGAGGTCGAGGAAGCCCGCCAGTGGACCGCCCGTCGCCGGGGGTGCATGCAGGTCCGGCAGAGGCAGCACCTCGCGCACGGAGGTCCGCACCAGGGCGCAGGGACTTCCGGCGACGTCGAGGAGGAGCAGGGCCGTTGTGGTCGACAGGGAATTTTCCGATGATGGCATCGCGGGCGGGGCGAGGTTCGACGCGCTGGCATTCAGCACGTCTCAGATAGGACGGCCAGGGCCGGGCGGGCAAACACTTCAGGCCCAAGGTCGTGTGTTTTCGAGGTCCCCATGCCCCCGAACGCCACCGGCCTGGAGCCGCGCTCTTTTCCGCCGAACCGGCATCCACTTCGGCGGAGAGCGCCCTAGATGGATCGTGCGTCGGACGGGGACGCGCTCCCACACAGGACAGGATCTCGCATGCGACGGTTGACGCGCCTCACCCTCATGGTGACCCTCGCCCTCGGCCCCCGCGTCGCCTTCGCGGAGACGCCTGGTGCGGATTGGCTCACGCCGGCACAGACCAAGCAGGCCCTGAAGGCCGCCGGCTATTCGGAGATCATCAAACTAGAAGCCGACGATGGCCATTGGGACGGCGAGGGCATCAAGAACGGGCGCCGGATGAAGTTCGATGCCGATCCGAGGACCGGCGCCGTCCTGGGCGAAGTTCCCGCCGAGTAGATCCGCGTTGACCCTGAGGGGCGGATCGGCTACGACACGCGACACGAAATTCGATCCGCCGGTTTGGCGGGTGAAGAGATCAGACGGTCATTCCGATGCGTGCCATCCTCATCGTAACGAAAGCGCCACCGACGGGGCGGTCCTGATACCAGGGACCGCGATCCGGATGGTGGCGCATGCAGGGTCCTTCGGGGCCCTTTTTTGTTGCCGCGACGAGAGACGACACGGATTTCAGAACAGAGTTCGAGGAGCAGGACGATGGGCGGCGAGGTCATGACTGGGGCCGAAATGGTCATCCGGGCGTTTCAGGATCAGGGTGTCGACACCCTGTTCGGATATCCCGGCGGCGCGGTGCTGCCGATCTACGACGCGCTCTACCATCAGGACACCCTGAAGCACGTTCTCGTGCGCCACGAGCAGGGCGCGGTCCACGCGGCGGAAGGTTACGCACGCTCGTCCGGCAAGGTCGGGTGCGTCCTCGTCACCTCGGGACCGGGCGCCACCAACATCATCACCGGCCTCACCGACGCCCTGCTCGACTCGATCCCGCTGGTCTGCATCACCGGACAGGTGCCGACGCACCTCATCGGCACCGATGCGTTCCAGGAGTGCGACACGGTTGGCATCACGCGCCACTGCACGAAGCACAACTATCTGGTCAAATCCATCGCCGACCTGCCGCGCATCCTGCACGAAGCGTTCTACGTCGCCTCGCACGGGCGGCCGGGCCCCGTCGTCGTCGATCTGCCGAAGGACATCCAGTTCGCCAGCGGACTCTACGAGCGTCCGACCCAGAACGGCCACAAGACCTACAAGCCGGCGTTCAAGGGTGACGCAGGCCAGATCCAGGCGGCCGTCGAGCTGATGGCGAACGCGCGCCGGCCGATCCTCTATACCGGCGGCGGCGTCATCAACGCCGGCCCGCACGCCTCGACCCTGCTGCGCGAACTCGCGGCCGAGACCGGATTTCCCGTGACCTCGACCCTGATGGGTCTCGGTGCCTTCCCGGCCTCGGACGAGAACTTCCTCGGCATGCTCGGCATGCACGGGACCTACGAGGCCAACCTCGCCATGCACGAGTGCGACGTGATGGTCTGCGTCGGTGCCCGCTTCGACGACCGGATCACCGGGCGCCTGGATGCGTTCTCGCCGTTCTCCAAGAAGATCCACATCGACATCGATGCCTCCTCGATCAACAAGGTCGTCAAAGTCGATGTCGGGATCGTCGGCGATTGCGGCTCGGTGCTGGAAGACATGCTCGCCGCCTGGAAGGCCCTGCCGACCCGGCCGGACCCGGAGCGCTTCGACGCCTGGATGGGCAAGATCCGCACCTGGAAGGCGCGCGACTGCCTCGCCTACTGGCCGTCGGGCACGATCATCAAGCCGCAATACGCTGTCCAGCGCCTCTACGAGGCCTGCAAGGGCCGCGAGACCTACGTCACCACCGAGGTCGGCCAGCACCAGATGTGGGCGGCGCAGTACTTCAAGTTCGAGGAGCCGAACCGCTGGATGACCTCGGGCGGCCTTGGCACCATGGGCTACGGCCTGCCCGCCGCCATCGGGACGCAGCTCGCCCATCCGGACGGGCTCGTCATCGACATCGCCGGCGAGGCGTCGATCCTGATGAACATCCAGGAGATGTCCACGGCGGTGCAGTATCGCCTGCCGGTCAAGATCTTCATCCTGAACAACGAGTACATGGGCATGGTGCGCCAGTGGCAGGAGCTGCTGCACGGCTCGCGCTACTCGCAGAGCTACTCCGAGAGCCTGCCGGACTTCGTCAAGCTGGCGGAAGCCTACGGGGCCAAGGGCATCCGCTGCGAGAAGCCCGGCGACCTCGACGCGGCGATCCAGGAGATGCTGGACTACGACGGCCCGGTGATCTTCGACTGCGTCGTCGACAAGAAGGAAAACTGCTTCCCCATGATCCCGTCGGGCAAGGCGCACAACGAGATGATCCTGTCGGATTACCTCGGTGAGACCGGCGCCGAGATCGGCGACATCATCTCGGAAGAGGGCAAGATGCTGGTCTGACCCGCATCCCGCCGGGCGTCTCCCGTGCCCCGTTCCCTAGCGCGGGACGCCGAGGCGGCGCGCGTTGGACAGGCGGCTGCGCCAGCCCGGCGCGGCCGGACGCGGAGCCGGCCGGTCGGACCGAGAGGTGAACGCCGCTCGCTTGGCCGGGGCGAGTCCTTCGCATTTGCGAAGCAGCGCGAAGAACTCGATCTCGCCGGGCTGCGTCGGCGTGAACTCGGCGAAGGCGAACGGCACCAGACCGATGGCGATCACCTCGCCGAGGACGGACACGAAGCTGTCGGGGGTGAAGACACTGCAATGCACATCGATCGTGCCGCCCGCCTCGTGGATACGCCGCGCATGCTCCAGGCCGGCCTCGGGCCCGTGTCCCGTGAACAGGGGGAAGCGGGTCTCGCGTCCCGCCCAGACGGCCTTGGCATCCACCTGCACCGCGCGGGAAAAATGCTCGTAGACCTGGGCCGGGCTCGGGCCCGTGGGGCGGGTGAGGGAGGCGCCGACGAGGTCGCCGACGGTGGTGAGCGTGCGGCCGCGATCGAAGGTGAAGCGCATATCCGGGACGGCCAGAAACAGGAGGCCATCCTCGTGCAGGGCCTCGGCGCAATCCCTCAGCCAACCGACGGGGTCGGGCAGATGCTCGATGACGTGCGAGGCGACGATGTAGTCCACGGGACCACGGTCTCCGAGGGCTTGGGCGAGGGTCTGGCGGTCGAGGACGAGATCGACCTCCACCAGGGCGCCGCGGGCCCGCGGGCCGGCGGCGGCATGGCCGGCGTATTTCCGGGCGAGGTCGTCCGTCGAAAGATGGTCGGCGTAGAGGATGTCGCCGTCGCCGCGGTGCACGAGGGGCCGGTCGAGGGGACCGAGTTCGACGCCGGTCCGGCCGTGGGGCCTCACGGCGGCGAGCGTGCGCTGGCGACTGTCCATGGCGGCGCGGTATCATGACGTCTGGAACGGGTCCAGCATGGACCCGGATGGGCGAAGAAGCGAAGAGTTGGAACTGGGGCAAGCCATGAATGCGATGAACACCCACTACCCCGACGCCGGCCGGGTCGAGCCCATCAACCGGCACACCCTCGCGGTCATCGTCGACAACGAGCCCGGCGTGCTCGCCCGCATCTCGGGCATGTTCTCGGGTCGCGGCTACAACATCGAGAGCCTGACCGTCTCGGAGACCGAGGTCGCGCGCCACATCTCGCGCATCACCATCGTCACCACGGGCACCGATGCGGTGATCCAGCAGATCAAGTCACAGCTCGACCGCCTCGTCCCCGTGCACCGCGTGGTCGACCTGACGCTTCAGGGCCAGTCCCTCGAGCGCGAACTCTGCCTCGTGAAGGTGGCCGGGACCGGCGAGCACCGCACGGAATCCCTGACCCTCGCGGCCGCCTTCGGGGCCAAGACCCTCGACGCGACCCTGAATTCCTTCGTGTTCGAGGTCACCGGCACCACCGAGGAAATCGACCGCTTCATTGGCCTGATGACGGTGATCGGGCTCGTCGAGATTTCGCGCACGGGCATCGCCGCCATGGGACGTGGGTCGGAGGCGATGTGAGGCTTTTCTCTCGACGGTGGTACTGTCCTGCCTCCGGAGGAAGGGGCTCTCGTCATGAAGGCCAAGCTCAACCGGACAGGGGATGAGTTCGTGATCCGGATTCCCGCGAAGGTGGGTCGCGAGAACGGATTGAGCGATGGGCAGATCGTAGAGATCAGCCCACGCGGCCGTGTCCCCACACTCGACGAGATGTTGGCGGAGATGGATCGTCTCGGCCCGAATAATCGGCCGGAGCTCGTTGATTGGGGGCCGGACGTCGGCACGGAGATCATCCATGACGATTGGAGCCGCTGAGGCGGCCCTGCCGGATGCCCGGGATCTCGTCTGGGTTGACCTGTGCCCGACTCTGGGCCGCGAGCAATCCGGTGTGCGGCCGGCGCTCTTTCTCACCAACCGGGGCTTCCACCAGCGAAACGCCACCGCGATCATCTGTGCGGCGACGTCGAATGTGGCTCCCTGGCCGACCAAAGTCATCCTGCCGGACGGACTCGCCGTGAGCGGCGCCGTGTTGTGCGATCAGATCCGTCGCGTGGATCGCACGATGCGTGGCTTCCGACCGATAGGGAAAGTCCCCGCGGATGTCCTGAAGGATGTCCGAGGCACAGTCGCAAACCTTCTTGGTCTGCACCTCGATCTCTGAATGCGTGGAAACGAAGATCGGCATGACCACCCTATACTACGCCCCCGGCGCCTGCTCGCTGGCCTCGCACATCGCCCTGGAGGAGACCGGCACGCCGTTCGAGACCGTTCGGCTCGATCTGGCCAAGGGCGATCAGCGTGCGGCGGAGTACCTCGCCGTCAACGAGCGCGGGCGCGTGCCGGCTCTCGTGCAAGGGGGCTTGCAGGAGGGCTGGGTGCTGACCGAGAACACGGCGATCCTGCGCCACGTCGCGCGCCTCCATCCGGAGGCGGGCCTATGGCCGGAGGATTCGCGCGATCAGGCACGCGCCGACGAGTGGCTCGCATGGCTCTCGACGAACCATCACATCGCCTATGCCCATGTCCGGCGGCCGGAGCGCTACACCGCCGACGAGGACGCGTTTCCGGCCATCGCGGCCAAGGGCGCGGATACCTGCGGCGACCTCTTCACCATGACGGACGTTCGGCTCGCCAACGGCGGCTGGGCCTTGGGGCACCGCTACAGCGTGGTCGATCCCTACCTGCTGCTGTTCTGGACCTGGGGCCGTGGCCCGGCCCTCGGCTTCGACATGGCGGAGCGCTTTCCCCACTGGACGGCGCATGCCCGCGCCATGGCGGCGCGCCCCGCCGTGCGGGCCGTCTTTGCCCGCGAAGGTCTGCGCCTGCCCGCGTAAAGAGCTGCGCCTGCCCGCGTAAGGCCCGTAGAACGCCGCTCGGATGACGATTCCCCTTTCGTCAAGGGAATCGTCTCGCTAAAAGCTGCCCGGATCGCACGGCCGCGCGGATGCTGTTTCAGATGAGGGCGCCGGAGCGCACTCATGCTCAATCGAGAGAAAAGAGAAGGTACCGCCATGCGGGTCTATTACGATCGTGACGCCGACCTGAACCTGATCAAGGGCAAGAAGGTCGTCATCGTCGGCTACGGCAGCCAGGGCCATGCCCACGCGCTCAACCTGCGCGATTCCGGCGTGCAGGGCATCGTCATCGCGCTGCGCGAGGGCTCGGCCACCGCCAAGAAGGCGGAGCACGAGGGCTTCACGGTGATGAACGTCGCCGATGCCGCCAAACAGGCCGACGTCGTCATGATGCTCACTCCCGACGAGTTGCAGGGCGACATCTACAAGGAGTCCCTGGAGCCGAACATGAAGCAGGGCGCCGCCCTCCTGTTCGCCCACGGCCTCAACGTGCACTTCAACCTCATCGAGCCGCGCAAGGACCTCGACGTGCTCATGGTCGCCCCGAAGGGCCCCGGCCACACCGTGCGCGGCGAGTACCTCAAGGGCGGCGGCGTGCCGACCCTGATCGCCATCGCGCAGGACGCCTCGGGCAACGCCCACGACCTCGGCCTGTCCTACGCCTCGGCCAATGGCGGCGGCCGCGCCGGCATCATCGAGACCACCTTCAAGGAAGAGTGCGAGACCGACCTGTTCGGCGAGCAGGCCGTGCTCTGCGGCGGCCTCGTCGAGCTGATCAAGGCCGGCTTCGAGACCCTGGTCGAGGGCGGCTACGCCCCCGAGATGGCCTATTTCGAGTGCCTCCACGAAGTGAAGCTCATCGTCGACCTCATCTACGAGGGCGGCATCGCCAACATGAACTACTCGATCTCGAACACCGCCGAGTACGGCGAGTACGTCACCGGCCCGCGCATCGTGACGCCGGAGACCAAGGCCGAGATGAAGCGCGTCCTCAACGACATCCAGTCGGGCAAGTTCACCCGCGACTGGATGCTGGAGAACAAGGTCGGCCAGACCTCGTTCAAGGCCACCCGCGCCAAGCTCGCCGCCCACCCCATCGAGGAAGTCGGCGCCAAGCTGCGCGGCATGATGCCGTGGATTTCCGAGAAGGCCCTCGTCGACAAGGCCAAGAACTGATTCTTTTCGGGATGGCGCAGCCGTGCTCTGCTCGGCTGCGCCCCAAGGATGAAGCCGGCGTCGCGACAGCGGCGCCGGCTTTTTCATACGCGAACCGCAGCCCGCAGCGCGCTCACGTGGGCGCGACCGGGACGCCCCGCCTGTTGTACTCGGGCAGGTTATTCGCGATCATGCTCCGCAACGGTCGCCCGACTTGAGAGCGGCCGACACACGGAGGACACCCATGGCATCGCTCTACTACGACGCGCATCGCGCGCTTCAGGAAGAGTACAACACCGTCAAGCTCGCCGAGCGCCTCGACACCGGCTGGGTGCATGACGGGATCGGCAAGGACGAGGCCGCCTTCATCAACAGCCGGGACATGTTCTTCCTGTCCACCGTCGATCCGGACGGCATGCCCACCGTTTCCTACAAGGGCGGCAGCCCTGGCTTCGTGAAGGTGCTGGACGACAACACCCTCGTCTTCCCGGGCTTCGACGGAAACGGCATGTGGTACTCGATGGGCAACATCGAGGGTCAGTCCAAGGTCGGCCTGCTGTTCATCGACTTCGAGACCCCGCATCGGGTCCGCGTCCAGGGTCATGCCCGGATGCTGCGCGACGATCCCCTGATGGCCGAGTACACCGAGGCCAAGTATCTCGTGCGGGTCGAGGTCACCAAGGCGTGGGTCAACTGCCCGCGCTACATCCACAAGTACCAGAAGGTGGCACAGAACAAGTACGTGCCGACGCCCGACAAGGAGACGCCGCTGGCCCTCTGGAAGCGCCTCGACATGGTGGCCGACGTGATCCCCGAGGAAGACAAGGCGCGCGTCGCCAAGGAAGGCCAGATCGAGCTGCCGGAATACGAAGCCCGGGTGGCGCGCGGCGAGAGCTGAACCATTCAGGAGAACGCCCCGTGGACCGACCGGTAGCAGTCCACGGGGCGTATCGGGGGGCAGGCTCGCGTTAATGCCCGGGACGGCGGCGATCCTTCCCCATGGATGGCGTCGGGTCCGGGCGTTCCTGCCGTGTGGATCGTCAGGCGCCGCCGCGGTAGCAGCGGATCTCGGCCTCGGCCTGCGCCCGGCGGAGCTCGGCGACCTTGTCGTCGAAAACCTTGGTCGACTTGAACTCGTTGGCGCGCTGACCGATGCCCTGACGCATGGACAGCACGGTGCTGGCCTGGACGTAACGGTCGTAGGGCAGGATCGACGCCAGGGCATCGAGGGAGCACGAGCAGCGCGACAGGGATTCGCGGGACTGCCCGTTCGCCGCCATGCAGCCGAAGATGTAATCGGCCCGGGTCTCGGTCGGATAGTCGTTCTCCAACTCCGCCGCCTGCAACGGACCGGCGAGGCCGGCGACGAGAAGGGCGGGGAGGGCGAGACGCTCAACCAGCGTTCGGAACATAGGCCAGGTTCTCTTCCAGGAGTTCGCCACCCTCGGCGTTCTTCGACTGCGCCTCGATGGAGACGAGTTCGCCGGGTACGGAATCGGACGTCACGAAAGTATAGCGGATGTTCTCCATCCCGCGCATGCGCTCCTTCATCCGATCGTCCAGAAAGGGCTGCGTCTCGATGCGCCAAGCGGACACCGTCCGCCCCTTGTAGTCGATGGTGGTCGGCGTCACCGTCGCGTTGTCGCGAAGCCCCTTGCGGATGGCATTCTTGATGTAGCGGGGGTTGGCCGAAAGCACCCGTGCCATGTCGATGAGGTGATGCTCCAGGAACAGGGTCATCACGGGGTTGCCCGGCATGTTCTCGAACGGGCCGGCGGGAAAGCGGTTGGCACCCGAGAACATCTCGACCCGGATATCACGGCTGTCCGCGCTCTTTCCGGCCTCGACGCCCAGCTTGATCGTATCGTCCAGGGGCGGCCCGAACGGGCCCTTCGAGATCCCGCTGCGGCGGATGTAGCCGTAGGTGAGCTTCGTGCCGGGGGGCACGTTCTGCATCTGCGGCCGCTCGAACAGCAGGTCGGAGGCGTTCGGAGCGCCCGTGCTGGCCTTGGCGACGGCCGGAGCCTCGGTCGGGGGCGTGCTCTGGGCCAGGGCGGCAGTGGCCGTCAGCATCAGCAGTGCGGCAAGGGTCGCAGACTTCAAAGGGACACGTCCTCGTTGAGCGGCGTACGCACGTTGGGCTGCACGTTACTGCCGATGGTCCGGTAGGTGTAGTCGGGCGGGGTCTCGGCCGCCTCTTCCGTGGCGAGATCCCGCACCTTGGCGTGGAGCGGCGAGAGCGAGCAGGCCGGATCGGTGGCGGCGGCGTCGCCGGCGAGCGCCAACGCCTGGCAGCGGCAGCCGCCCCAATCCTTCTCGCGCCGGTCGCACGAGCGACAGGGCTCCTGCATCCAATCCGTGCCGCGATAGGCGGTGAAGGCCGGCGAGTTCGCCCAGATGTCGCCGAGCGAGTGGTCGGTGACGTACCAGAACTCGAGCTGCTTGATGGTCTCGGCGGCGTGGCAGGGCAGCACCTTGCCGGCCGGCGTCACGTTCATGAGCTTGCGTCCCCAGCCGCCGGCGCAGGCCTTGGGGTACTTCGCGTAGTAGTCCGGCACCACGAGGTCGATGACGAGCTGGCCCTTGAGGCGCTCGCGCGCCGCCTCGACGATGCGGATCGAGCGATCGACCTCGGCCTTGTTCGGCATCAGAGCGGCGCGGTTGACGTAGGCCCAGCCGTAATACTGGGTGTGGGCCACCTCCAGGCGCTTGGCCCCGAGCTTCACGGCGAGATCGATGAAGCCCTCGACCTCGTGGATGTTGCCGCGATGGATGACGGAATTGAGCGTCAGCGGCAGGCCGAGCTGGGTCACCCGCTCGGCGAACGCCATTTTCTGCGGCTGCGCGTTCTTCAACCCGCCGATTTTTTCTGCATTGGCCGCATCGACCCCTTGCACCGACAGCTGCACGTGGTCGAGGCCGACGTCGTAGAGGGCGTCGAGCTTGGCCAGGGCTCCGCCGACGCCGGACGTGATGAGGTTCGAGTACAGGCCGAGCTTCGCGCAGGTCTGAGTGATCTCGACGATGTCGTTGCGGGCCGTCGGCTCGCCGCCGGAGAGGTGGACGTGGAGCACGCCCAAAGCCGCCGCCTCCGTCAACACCCGCTGCCAGGTTGCCGTATCGAGTTCGCCCGAGCGCCGGTCGAGTTCGAGCGGGTTCGAGCAATATGGACAGCGCAGGGGGCAGCGATGCGTCAGTTCGGCCAGGAGCCCGACGGGCGCCGGCAGGACGGGGGCGGTCGGCGTGATCGCGTTCATCGCTCAAGAACCCGTTTGGTGGCGAGGTCGTTCAGCATGACGAGGATATCGGCCTCGATCACCGCGCGGTCGGCGGTGAATTTCTCCGCCAGCAGGCCGGCGATGTCGCGCACGGTGCGGGTCCCATCGACGAATTCGAGCACCGCCACGGCGTTGGCATCGAGGTCGAAGGTGCGCTCGGGGGCGAGCAGCACGTGCTCGCCGCGCACGGTGTCGTGGCGCAGGCGCACGCCGCGCGGCAGGCGCGGCACGTCGTGCGGACCCAGCGTGCCGGTACCGGCCGCCTGCGCGGTCACGGTCTCGGGGACGAGACCGGTGCCGGGGGTCCAGGCGTCGGGCGGGGTGAGGCCTGGGGCGACATAGGCGAAATACAGGGCGTCGAGCTGCGTCCACAGCACGTTGCACTTGAAGGTGAGCGCCGCCATCGCCTGGCGTTGAAGCTCCGGCGTGGTGGCGTGCTTCTGAACGTAGTCGAGGGCGAAATCCGCGTCGCGGGGCGCCTGGGTGAGGCGCTTGTCGAAGTAGGCCAGGGTGTCCTTGGTGATGAAGTCGTAGTTCTTCAGCATCCCGGCGACGCGCTCGGAAATGATGGTCGGCGAGAACATCTCGGTGAGCGAGGAGGCGATGGCCTCCAGCAGCGAGCGCTCCTTCACGAAGTGGACGTAGGCGTCCACGGAGAACCGGGTCGCCGAGAGGATGCCTTCGGTCGATTCCACATAGGCTCGCGAAAAACCGACGCCCTCGGCGAGCTTAAGCCAACGCTCGATGCCGCCGTCACCGGGCGCATCACCGTCGTGATCAACGATGCGCTGGCGCCAGATCCGGCGAAGACTCGCATCCTCCATCCGCGCCAGCACGGCCGCGTCCTTGATGGGGATCATGGCTTGGTAATAGTAGCGGTTGAGCGCCCAGGCGCGGACCTGATCCTTGTTCAACTCGCCGTCGTGCAGCAGGCGGTGGAACGGATGCAGGTTGTGGTAGCGCTTCGCGCCGATGTCGCGCAGGGCCGCCGCGAGTTCCTCGGGGCTCAGGAGGCGCTGGGTCTCATCGGCGACGGGCGTAGGGAAAGGCGCGGTCATGGGCGTTGTCCGGCTCCAACGGTGGGCGTTTCCTGGGCGCATCTTCTAGATGGTGTCGTGATCCCTGTCAGGCCAACGACACCACGAACGCAATTATATTGCGCACCACATAGGTGCTGGGGCAGTAAATTGCCAGCGTGTCCCACCCGACAATCGGTGCGACCGGGTCCGGTGCAGGCCGCCGCGGGCCGTCAGAGGGACAGGCTCAGACCGTCATGGGCCACGGTCCAGCCCTCGGCTTCGACGGATGCGCGCTCGGCCGAATCCTCGACCAGTACCGGGTTGGTGTTGTTGATGTGCACGAAGACGCGGCGGCCGATCTCGATGTCGGCGAGCGCCGCGATGGAGCCGTTCTCGCCCGTCATCGGCACATGGCCCATGCGCCATCCGGTCTTGGTGCCGACGCCGGCGCGGATCATGTCGTCGTCGAGCAGAACGGTGCCGTCGAACAACAGGGCCTCGACGCCCGTGATCTGGGCCTTGAGGCGGTCGGTGACGCGGGCGCAGCCGGGAATGTAGGCGAGCCGCTTGCCCCCCGCCTCGATCATCGCGCCGACGGTGGTCTCGGTCTCGGCGCCGAGGTCCACGGTCTCCCCCTCGAGCCAGAGGGGCACCTTGCCGGGCACGGAGAACAGGGTGACGGTGAGCCCGGGCACCGGCTCGAAGGCCGCATCGAGGCCGATGGATTCGCGCGCGACGACCCCGTCGGCCATCACGTCGAACACCCGGTTGGCGTTCACCGAATCGAGGATGCCGGCCGTCCCGTAGAGGGTGAAGGGCTGGCCCTCGCGCAGGGTCAGCAGGCCGGCGACGTGATCGACGTCGCCGTTGGTGAGCAGCACGGCATGGATCGGCGAGTGGCGCAGCCCCTCGCGCGGGTGCAGCACCGGAGTGTCGAACAGTTGCTGGCGGATATCGGGGGAGGCGTTCACCAGGAGCCAGCGATCCCCATCGGGGGACACAGCGATGCTCGACTGGGTCCGCGGCCTCACGCGGGTGGAATCCTCGCGGGCGAGGGAGCAGATGGGGCAGCGGCAATTCCACTGGGGAAGGCCGCCGCCCGCGGCGGAGCCGAGGATCACGACATGCATGGCTGAACCGACGCTGTCCCGCTCCTCAGGCTCGCTCCGACAACCTTAGTTGAAGGTATCGATCTCAGCCGACTCGTAGCTCGTGACTTCCATGCCAACGCAGATCTCGGAAACGACGGGGGCAGCCCAGGTCATGGTGTTTCTCCAGAGTTTCTTTTGAACAGCAGCGCCCCGATCGACCTTAAGAAGATCGTAAGACACTGACGGCGCAGTGGTTTCTGTCGCGGGAGCTATATCGACAATTCCGCCCGGCAGGGCAAGCGTTAAATTGCCGGTTTCTCCCGCTATCCTCTCAGAAAGCGCTTACGCGGCGCGCCCTCAGTGCCGGAAATCCTGTCCCTTGAGGTCCAGCATGAAGCCGCGTCCGCGGACCGTCACGATGACCGGGCCGCCCAAGCGAACGAAGTCCGACAGCTTGGTGCGCAGGTAACCCACGTAGACATCGACGACATTCAGCGACAGGCCACCCTGGCCCGCCCAGAGCTTGTCGAAGATGTCGCCGCGCGACACCGGCTGGTTGGCCTTGTCCATGAGGAGCGCCAGGAGCTCGGCCTCGCGCGGGGTGAGGCGCGCCGTCGCATCCGCGAAGCCGACCTGCCGGATGTTGAGGTCGAGGACGAGGCGGCCGGCGGTGACGATGGTGCGGGGCTCGTCGGATTCCTTGCGGCGCAGGAGATGCGTCTGCAGGCGGGCGAGGAGCTCGTCGAACACGAACGGCTTGACGATGTAGTCGTCGGCGCCCAGCGCCAGGCCTTCGGCGCGGTCGCGGACCTCGTCGCGGGCAGACAGGAACAGGATCGGACCGGGGTAGCCGCCTTCGCGGAGCGAGCGGCAGACATCGTGGCCCGAGCCGTCCGGCAGGGTGATGTCGAGGACGACGGCCTCCGGCGCCGAGTCGCGCGCCGCGATGAGGGCATCGTCGACGCAGCCGGCGACCCCCACGGAGAACCCTTCCGCCTCGAGGCCACGCGCGAGCATGGCGCGAATGTCGCTGTCATCCTCGACGATCAAGACCCGCGTCATGCCGTGGTTTCCTTCTCTGTCCGATGGGAGGCCGACGCTGCTTCGTCGGAAACGGGAAGTGCGAGGGCGACCTGCGCCCCGCGATCCTGAGGCCCGGCCCCCAAGCGGATCGCACCATCATGCCGCTCCACGACCCAGCGCGCCAGGGCCAGGCCGATGCCGAACCCGCTCTCGCCGGACGGGCTTTCGCGACGGAAGCGCTCGAACAGGGCGTCGCCCGTCTCCGGAAAGCCGGGGCCGTCATCCGTGACGGTGACGGTCGCCACGCCGTCGAGGGAAACCGAAAGCGCGAGGGTGACGCGGGTCAGGCCGCGGGCATGCCGCAGCGCGTTGTCGACCAGGCTTTCCAGAACCTGACGGAGCCATTCCCGGTCGGCCAGGAGAACCGCATCGGTGGCGATGGGTTCCAGGACGAGGCCGACGCGGCGGCGGGCCGCCTCGGAGGCCATGCCCTCGACGGCGTCGGCGAGGATCGCCGAGGCGAGGACCGGCCGCCGGTCGAGCTCGATCTGACCGGATTCCGAACGGGCCACCCGGAGCAGATCCTCGACCCGGCGCTGAAGCCGCAGGGCACGCTTGCGGATGGTGGAGAACACCGGCGCGTAGTCGATGCCGGGGCGTCCGGCCGATCGGGCAGCGATGTCGCATTCGCCCAGGATCACGGTGAGCGGCGTACGCAGCTCGTGGCTGACATCGGCGAAGAACCGCCGGCGCGAACGGTCCACGGCCTCCAGGCGCGCGTTGGCGGCGCGCAGGTCCGTGGTGCGGGCCGCGACCGTATCCTCCAGGGCGGCCCGGTCGGCGGCGAGGCGTCCCTCGCGCCGGGCGAGCCGGGCGGCCATGCGGTTGAAGTTCGCGACGAGCAGGCCGAGCTCGTCCCGGGTCGCCACGGACAGGCGGGTGTCGAGTTCGCCCCGGCCGACGGCGCTCGCCGCCTGACGCACCGCCGCGATGCGCGCGAGCGTCGGGCGCGTCACCGCCCGGTACAGTCCGAACACGATGGCCAGCGCCGCCGCCACCGCCGCCAGGGACGCCACCCGCAGGGTCGCGGACAGGTCGCGCGCGGCATCCGACCCCGCGATCATCGAACGGCGCTCCACTTCGATGAGGAAGGAGAGGGGCTGGCCGGTCATGGCGCCGAAGCCGTTGAGGGCGCCGCGGATCGCGCCCTTGCGCTGCTCGTCCTCGGACCGGCGCAAGATCTGGGCGACCTGCCGGTCGAGGACGGCACGAGCCGAGCGGAGCTGCGCCAGGGGGCGCGAACGGGCGGCGTACTGCGTCCGGTCGAGGGGATCGTCGCTGACCGCGATGCTGCGTCCCAGGGCCTCGTCGACGGCGACCAGGGCGCGATCGACGTTAGTGCGGGCAACCGACAGGCCTTCCGGCTGCGCGTCCGGATTGCTCACCGCCTCCAGGGCGGCGAGACCGTACTGGGTCATGCGGCCCGACAATTCGACCAGGAGTTCGAGACGCCCCTGTGCCGCCAGGGTCCGGTCGATGGTGCGCTCCGCCGCCCCGATCGACCACAGCACGCCGAGGGCCGCCAGGACGACGAGCAGGGCCGTGCTGCCGAGGAGCAGGGCGAACCGAACCTTCAGCGAGCGCATTGTTCGGCCAATTCTTGCCACTTCCTCCCATGCACGACAGATGATCCGCAGATCATCGTCGCGCATGGCGGATGTCTAGGCGCAGAAAGCCAGTTTTCGCAAGTGCAGCGGCTCAGCCGGCGAGGGACGGGGTTCGCGACGCGATCACAGATCGCGCGGAACGGTCCCCCGTACGGCGCAGCGCCAGCGGTTCACCTGCCATTCCGGATGCTCCGCCTGCCATTTGGCCAGCGCGCTCTGGGAGTTGCGCAGACACACGGCTGGGCTGCGGGCCTCGAACGAGAGATCGATCCGGTCCTCGCGGCAACGTGTCGGCTCGGACAGGAGACAGATCGAGAGCAGGATGAGCATCGGCTGCGCCTTAGAATGCGTCGGACTGGACGCGCGGGCCAGCACGATGATGCTTCCCGGCGGGACGGAAAGGTCGCCCGCACGGGAGATTTACGCAATATAGTAGCCCTCGTTCCGGGGCTGAACGACTGTCGCAGCCGCCGTCAGGCGGCCGATACCCAGAGCTCCCCCTTGCCCAGGGTCGCGAGATCGCCCGAGTACCGGGTGAGCGCCCCGGCGGCGAGGTCGGCGTGGGCCGGGCTCAGGGGCCGCAGCGACCGGGCGAGGAGGCGCAGGAACACGAGGTCGTGGGTCCCGGTCTCGACGAAGCTTGGGCTGAGGGCACCGACGCCGCCCGTGAGGATCGTGCCGCGGCGCATGCCGAAGCCCGGGTGGTCGCCCACGGAGGTCGCCGCGATGGTGCCGGCGATCATCCGCGAGCCCGCATGGGCCCCGGCCGCCCCGACGAGGATGAGGCCGCGCCGCATGCGGTCTCCGAGGTGATCCCCCGCCGCGCCCTTGATGATCAGGGTGGCGCCGTCGAGACCGGCCTTGGCGGCGTAGACCGCCCCGCCGGCATGGTCGCCCGCATCGCCCTCGATGGTGATGGTGCCGCCGGTGGCCCCCGACCCCGCGAACGGACCGGCCGAGCCGGTGACCGTGACAGTGCCGTTCCGCATGCCCGCGCCGAGGCGCTGGCCGACATCGCCGACCACCCGGATGCTGCCGCCGTCCAGCGAAGCGCCGACCCGGTCGAGGCGCGACGAGCCGCCTTCGATGACGAGATCCTCGGAGCCGTCGAGGCTGATGGTGAAGCAGTCGCCGAGGGTCAGGCCCCGGCGACTGGTGCCGACGGGGAGCTTCGCCGCCTCGGTCTCGCTGAGTCCGCTGAGGGAGAGGGGGGTGACGTGCAGGAAGTCGAGCCGCTCCGGCGGCTCCTGGCGCAGGGTGAGGGTGCTCATGCCGCTCCAGCCTCGCTCGCCGGCTCCTTCGAGAGCAGGTCCTTCAGGTGGTAGTGATGGCGGCCGAGATTGCCGCCGTAATTGCCGGCCGTGACCGCCACGAGCCCGTGGGCCGCGCCGGCCTCGGTGGCCGCATGCAGGGCCGCGCGCATGGATTCGGCGACCCCGTGCGAGGTCAGGGCGTCGATGACGATCTCCAGCACCACGCCGACGTCAGCCCCGAGTTCGGTGCCGGCCCGACCCTTCAGGGTCGGGCAATAGGCGTCGTTGGTCGAGGCCATCATGCCCTTGGTCCGCGCGCCGACCTTCGAGCCCGAGCGGACGATGCCGCCGGGGAAGGGCAGGATCGCGCCCGAGACCGTGCGGGCGGCATCGACGGCGATCTCGGCGACCTTCAGGGTCTCGGCATGATTGCGGCCGAGGAACAGCAGGTTGCCGCCGCCGACCGCCCCGTCCACGGCGCGGACGAAGTCCTCGCACAGGAACTCGCCGTCCATGACCGGGATGCGCCAGTAGCGGCGCGACTGGCCGGTGATGGGATCGGGCAGGCGCTTGGCCACGGCGAACCCGTCGCCGAAGTAGCGGATGGCGCCGCCGAGTTTTATTTTCGTGGGGCCGTCGACGCCGGCGTAGCAGGCGGTGCCCGGGCAGGTGAGGATGCACTGGCCGACGCGCTTGAGGAGCTGGTCCTTCAGGCCGTTCGGTTCGAAGCCGAACAGCAGGACGCGCACGCCGGGGCGCCCGTCCGGCGTCTCCTCGGGCGACAGTTCGCAATCGATGCCGGCCTCGGCGCCACAGCCGATCACGGACGTGGCGAACCCCGTCATGGTGACGGCGGCGATCATCGCCCACTTCGCCGTATCGTTGGTGATGATGATCGCCGTGCCGGCGACGTCGAACGCCTCGGCGAAGGTGTCGATCACCGGGATCCCGTTGAGGGTGAGTTCCGTCATGTCAGCCACCGGTCCTCACGCGACGCCCATCCTTCAAGCCGGACATGTCCTTCAAGCCAGACATGCGACCTCCTCGAACACGTCCGCCTTCGGGAAGGCCTCGTCCGGCACCTCGAAGGAGCTCAGGCCCGCGCCGAAGCGGTCCTGCAGGTAGGTCTCCGAGCGGGCGACCATGGCCTTGTCGGACTCGACGGTGAGTTCGAGGGTGTGCCCGGAGGTCCAGGCCACGACCTCGCCGTCCTCGACGATGGTCACCCCGTCCTTGAGCACGTACTTCGCCCGGGCGAACATCGCCGTGCGATCCCGATCGTCGCGATAGATGGCGACGTCGGCCCGCGCGCCCTCGCGCAGGTGGCCGCGATCCATCAGCCCGAGGAGCTTGGCCGGGCCCGAGCGGGTGAGCTGCGCGATCTCGGAGAAGCTGTACTCGCGCTCGATGGCGCACAGGCCCGAGCGCTCGCCGATGACTTTATGGAGGCCGGCGATCTCGCGGTCGCGCTTCTCCTTGTCCATCAGCAAATGGATGATGTGCGGGTAATCCGTGAACGGACCGCCATTGGGATGGTCCGTCGTCAGGATCGTGCGCTCCGGCTCCTTGGAGAGCAGCATGAGCTCCAGGCCGATGGCCCATTGCAGGGAGCTGACGGCGCCGCGCGGCTTGTAGAGGAACGGCACGACGCCGCCGCCTTCCGCGTCCCCCGCCGTGAGGATCCATTTCTTCGGATTGGCACCCTTGCGGCCCGCGAACTGGCGCAGGATGTCGAGCGAGATGGTCACGGTCTGGCCGAAGGCGACTTGGCCGACGTCGAAGGTGGCGTTGGGGTGCTTCTCCATCGCCTCGGTGATGCGCTCGGCCGCCGAACGGAACCCGCCGGTGGCCGGATTCTCGGGATCGGCGACGCCGTAGGCGTAGAACTGGGCGTGCGCGAAGTGGATGCGCCGGCCTTCCGCCGCCTCGAGGGTGTCCACGAACGACTCGTCGGCGCCCGGAATGCCGAGGTTGTTGCAATGGACGTGCAACGGGTGCGGCACGCCGATTTCTTCGACCGCATCGAGCAGGGCCGTCATGATCTTGCGGGTGGACAGGCCGTAGACGGGAATCTCCTCGTCGAGGCTGAGCTTCAGCATCCCGTCCTTGAAGGCCGAGGCGCCGCCCGCGTTGATGCACTTGACGCCCAGTCCCCGCGAGGTGGCGACCGCAAGCGCGACGAGGTCGCGCACCGCCGCCTTGCCCTCGCGCTGGCGCAGGAGCTGGAGCAGGTGGTCGTCGTTGCCCATCACCGTGAGGGCGCCGCGATCGAGCAGCGGAATGTCGGCGAGTTCGAGCTGGGTCGAGAGGGCGCTCGCCGGCGGCATCGCCGGCTCGACCGCGATGGTGTAGCCCATCCGCGCATAGTTCGCGCCGATCCAGGCGGCAGAGCCGCCCGCATGCGCGAAGGGATGGCCCTCGGGGGCCGCCTCGCTGGTGTAGAGCTCCGGCAGGAGCAGGCGGCTCATCACCACGTTGCCGCCGGCTATGTGCGAATGGACCTCGACGCCGCCGGCCATCACCACGCAACCCGTGGCGTCGATGGTCTGGTCGGGCGTGCGCTCGGAGGCGGCGACGACCCGGCCGTTCTCGATCCAGACGTCGCCGACGGCGTCGCGTCCGGCCGTCGGATCGACGACCCGTCCCCCCTGGATGCGGATCAGCATGAGGCGGCCTTCATCTCTACGAGTCGGTCCTGGATGGCGCCGAGCACGCCGGCGGCCGTCAGTTCGGCCGACGGGCCCGTGGGCGGCGCGTACGTGACGGTGGCCCGGCGGTCGTTCCACAGGGCACCGCCGGCGCTCTCGCCCGGCACGCCGACGGCGATGACGATCTCGGCGGCGTCGCCCGTGGCCTCGGGGCTGCCCTCGCCGACGATGGCGATGGCGGGCAGGGTGCCCAGCCAGTCCGGCCGGGGCGCCGGGAGAGAGGCGAGCCACAGGGCGGCATCGGCCTCGCCGGCGGCGATCTGGCGGGCGCTGTCGAAGCGCCAGGGATCGTGCTCGGGCACGTGGCGGCCGAACCCGACGCGGGGGGCCTGGCCAGTGGTCCAGGCGGCGAGCTGGAGGAGGGCACGGCCCTGGAACGGGTCGGAGACGGGCAGGGCGAAGAAGCGCGTGACCTCGTTGAGGTCCTTGACCATGCCCTGGAGCATCTCGACGCCGAGTTCGCCGAGCTCGGCCGCGTCGTACAGGACGACGCCGTACTGTGCGGCGGCGAGACGCTTGGCGAGATCGCCATAGGCGGTCTCACCCGCGAGATGCCCCTTCAGGTAAGCGCGCAGATGCGCGACGGAGACCGCGAGACCACCGGCCTCGGCCGGATAGGCCACGTGCCGGGTCGCGCCGTTGCCCGGACCGCCCAGCGACAGGAGGGTGCGCTCGGCCCCGGCGGCGCGTCCCCGCGTCGGCGCGGATTTAGCAAGCTCCCCGACGATGGGCCGGTCCCACGGCGCGTTGCCGACGATGAGGACAGCATCCGCCCGGCCCGTGGTCTCGGCCGGTGTGGTCAGCATCCCGCCGGTCCGGCTCAGGGAGCCCAGTTCGGCGTAGAGGCTCGTGCCCGCCACGGGATCGACGGAAGCGCCGATGGCATCGGCGAGATGATAGGCCGCCCGCACGGCGCTCAGCTCGGCACAGAGGCCCGCCACGATGGGCGTGCGCGCCGCAGCGAGGAGGGTCGCGGCGGCTTCCACCGCTGCGTCCGCATCCGTCGCACCACCCTTCACCCAGGCCGCCATACTTTGCACCTTGGAAAATCGAGAGCCCGGCACACACCACGAAAACAGGGGTCGCGCACGGCGGGACTGAGCCAGTCCAGAACGATCGGGCGGCACGTTTGCATCGGGGCGACGCCCCAAGCAAGTCCCGGGGCCGACGCCGAACCGATTGAGGCTGGAATTTTTTGGCTTGCCCGAGCTTTGACTTGCCCCAGCACCGAAACTTCCGACGGACTCCGCGCGATGCAGGCCGGAGGATGGATGCGCTCGCGGCGCTTGCGAGGCGTCCGCGCTCCGTGGGAGAAGCCCGCTGCCGGGCAATCCGCTCCGCAGCGACGCGATTGACCGAGCCGTATGATGCGGCCCGCAGGATCGAGAGGGATCGACGTGACACAGATCCCGGATGGGGCAGGGGACGGGGCAGGGGACGACGTGGCGACGCGGGGCGTGCGGGTGCACGCGCCGGGCCGCCTGCATTTCGGCTTCCTCGACCTGCACGGCGGGCTCGGCCGGCGCTTCGGCAGCCTCGGCCTCGCCCTCGACGCCCCGGCCGTCACCCTCACGGCGCGCGCAGCGACCAGCCTGACGGTGACGGGCCCAGAAGCCGCGCGGGCGCACGGCTACGCCCTGGCGGCGGCCGGCCATCTCGGGATCGAGGGCCACGCGGCACTGACCGTCGAGGAGACGATGCCCGCCCATGCGGGCTTCGGTTCCGGCACGCAGCTGGCGCTGGCCGTCGCGGCGGCCCTGGCCCGCCTCGCCCGCCGGGCCTTCGCGCCGGAGGCCTTCGCCGACGCCCTCGACCGGGGCAACCGCTCCGGCGTCGGCCTGGCGGCGTTCACGCAAGGGGGATTCATCGTCGACGGGGGCCGCGACGGCCTCGGCACGCCCCCACCCGTGATCGCGCGGCTCGACTATCCGGAGGCGTGGCGCGTCGTCCTCATCCTCGACACCGGCATGACCGGCGTCCACGGTGCCCACGAGACCGAGGCCTTTCGCGATCTGCCGCGCTTTCCCGAGGCTCAGGCCGCCGAAATCTGCCGCCTCGTCCTCATGCAGGTGCTGCCCGCCGCCGCCACCGCCGAGCCCGAAGGATTCGGCGCCGGCATCACCCGGATCCAGCGCCTCATCGGCGACCATTTCGCCCCCCACCAGGGGGGGCGCTACGCCAGCCCCGCCGTGGCCGAGGCGCTCTCCGCCGTCGCGGCGCAGGGGATCAGCGGCTATGGGCAGAGTTCGTGGGGGCCGACGGGCTTCGCCCTGGTGCCGTCGGAGGACGTGGCGCGAAGGCTGGTCGCGTCCCTGGAGCGGCCCGGCCCCCTGCGCTTCCTCATCGCGCGCGGCCGCAACACCGGCGCCACGGTGACGCCGCTTTAAGGCGGGCGGCCTACTCCGATCCTTGACCGGCGTCGCATCGACCGGCTTTGACATTTCACCACCCCGGCGCACGCTCGGGGCAAGTCTTCTGGAACTGACTGCGACCGCACGGAGGGAAACCCGCCATGGCCCGCTCGATCCTGCATATGATCACGCCCCTCAAGCACATGAGCCCGTTCGACGTGAACATGGCCGTCGATGCCGGGTTCGAGACCATCGCGACCTACACGGGCGCGAGCCTGCCCGACGTCACGTCCCTAGTGCAGGATTCGATCTTTTCGCGCTCGCCCCAGGACGGGACGCGCACGGGCATCTTCATCGCCGGCAAGAACGCCGAGGAGGCCCTCGACATGGTCGACCGGGCCAAGAAGGCCCTGGTGCCGCCGTTCGCCAACCACATCTTCGCCGACCCGGCCGGCTCCTTTACCACTGGGGCGGCCATGGTCGCCGAGGTGACCCGCGCCCTGAAGGCGAAGTTCGACACGGAGCTCGCCGGCAAGCGCATCGTGATCTTCGGCGGGGCCGGCGTCGTCGCCTACGTGGCGGCGGTGATCGGGGCGCTCAACGGGGCCGAGACCACCATCGTCGGCCATGACGGCGAGGAGCGCGTCAGCAAGATCGCCCATACCATGCGCTGGCGCTTCGGCGTCGAGGTCGGGTCCGTGGACGGGTCCACCGTGGAGGCCCGGCGCGCCGCCATCACGAAGGCCGACGTGATCCTCTCGGCCGGCCCCGCCGGGGTCTCGATCCTCACGGCGGAGGATCTCGAATCCGCGCCGAACCTCCTCGTGGCCTCCGACGTCAACGCCGTCCCCCCGGCCGGCATCGCCGGGATCGACGTCAACGCCGTCGACGTGCCCCTGCCGGTGGGCAAGGGCGTCGGCATCGGCGCGCTGGCGGTGGGCAACGTGAAGTACCAGACCCAGTCGCGCCTGTTCCGCCGCATGCTCGAGGCCAAGGAGCCCCTCTGCCTCGATTTTCGCGATGCCTACACGGTGGCCGTCGAGGTCGCGGGCTAACCGGTTCGGCCCGTCCCTATCGGCGAGGCGCGCGCCCTGTCCGGTCCCGCAGGCGCTGCGACGGGCGACACGCTCCTCGTCGCCGCCCAATCCGGTCGTGCCCTGGCTCAGGCGGCGCGACGGGCGGGGTTTCGCCCGCTGGTCCTCGACCTGTTCGGCGACGACGACACCCTCGACCTCGCCGAGCACCACCGCCGCGCCTCGGGCCGGTTCGGCGACGGGCGCCTCGGTGGCGCGGGCGTGCTCGCGGACCTCGACGCCCTGTCCGCCCTGGCCGACCGGCCACCGGTCGGGCTCGTCCTCGGCAGCGGTTTCGAGGGTACGCCCGATCTCATGGCCGCCCTCGCGGCGCGCTTCCGCCTCCTCGGCGCAGCACCCGACACGGTCACGCGCCTCAAGGACCCGCTCGGCTTCGCGGGCCTGTGCGCCCATCTCGGCGTGCCCCATCCCGCCGTCACCCGCGATCCCGTGCCCGACCGGGCCGGATGGCTCCTGAAGCGGGCCGGCGGCTCGGGCGGCACCCATATCCGGGCGGCGACCGCCGGGCCGGCGCCACCCGGCGCCTATTTCCAGGCCCGCGTACCGGGCCGGGCCCATGCCCTGGCCTTCCTGGCGGACGGCCGGAACATCGCAATCGTCGGCATAACCGAACAGTGGAGCGCGCCGTCGCCCCTGCGCCCGTTCCGCTATGCCGGTGCCGTGGAGCGTGCGCGCCACGAGGGGCCGGCCCTCGCCCCGCGCATGGTCGACCGGATCGCCGAGGCGGTCGAACGCATCGTCTCGGAAACCGGGCTGCGGGGCCTCGCCAGCGCCGACCTGCTCGTGTCCGGCGAACACTGGTGGCTCACCGAGATCAACCCGCGCCCCGGCGCCACCCTCGACGTCCTCGACCGGCGCCCGACGCCGCTGCTCGCCCATCACATCGCGGCGAGCCTCGGCCGCCTGCCTGCCGTGGAGGAAGCGCCGGTGGATGCGGCGGCCACGGAAATCTGTTACGCGGCCACCGGCTACGCGCCGATGCCGCCGCTCGACTGGCCGGATTTCGTGCGCGATCGCCCAAGATCCGGCAGCACGGTGGCGCGCGACGCGCCCCTGTGTACCCTGTTCGCAACGGGGACGGACTCGGCCGCCACGAGAGAGATGTTGCGAGGCCGGGCTGCCCGATTGCGGACCCTGCTCGATCTGACGGAGGAACACCCATGACCACGCGTCCGACCGCGCCCAAAAGCCCCTATCCGAGCGTCAATGCGCTCACCGCTCCCCTGGTCGAGCGCCTCGTCGCCGATGCCGGCCTGCTGCGCCTCGCCGTGACCACGCAGGACGGCGCCCGCATGGTCGATGCCGGCGCCTCCGTGCGCGGCTCCATCGAGGCCGGACGCCGCATCGCCGAGATCTGCCTCGGTGGCCTCGGCACCGTCACCATCGCGCCGTCCGGCCCCGTCGCGGCCTGGCCCTACTCCGTGGTGGTGCACTCGTCCGATCCGGTCATCGCCTGCCTCGGCAGCCAGTATGCGGGCTGGTCGCTCGCCGACGAGACCGGGGATTCCGGCTTCTTCGCCCTCGGCTCCGGCCCAGGCCGCGCCGTCGCCGTGGTGGAGGACCTCTACGCCGAGCTCGGCTACAAGGACACCGCCACCCAGACCGCCCTGGTGCTCGAAGCCGCCGGCGGCCCGCCGGCCTCCGTGATCGCCAAGGTGGCCGAGGCCACGGGCCTCAGCCCGGCGCAGCTCACCTTCATCTACGCCCCGACCCAGAGTCTCGCGGGCGCGACCCAGGTGGTCGCCCGCGTCCTCGAAGTGGCCCTGCACAAGGCCCACACCGTCGGGTTCGACCTGCACAAGATCGTCGACGGCCTCGGCTCGGCGCCGCTGTCGCCCCAGCACCCGGACTTCATCCAGGCCATGGGCCGCACCAACGACGCCATCATCTACGGCGGCCGGGTTCACCTCTACGTCGAGGCCGACGAGGCGGACGCCCGCCAACTCGCCGAGCAGCTGCCGTCGACCACCTCGGCCGACCACGGCGCGCCCTTCGCCGACATCTTCGGCCGGGTGAACGGCGATTTCTACAAGATCGACGGGGCCCTGTTCAGCCCGGCCGAGGTCATCGTCACCTCCGTCACCACGGGCAAGAGTTTTCGCGGCGGCCGGCTGATGCCGGAGCTGGTGGAAGCCTCGTTCGGCTGACGTGGATCACGGGGGCAGGGCGCCTGCCCCCTCTCCCCGCCGGGCGGGGAGAGGGCCGCATGGACCCCGGCGGCCAGCGACGCCGCCAGCCGAAGCGAGGGTGAGGGGGTGTCTCCGGACGAGACTCCTTCGCCGACGCCCCCTCACCCTCGGCTGCCGCCTCGCCGTGACGACGACAGGATCGGCACGGCCCTCTCCCCGCAAGCGGGGCGAGGGGACTGCGCGGCAGCCCGGCCGGATCAATCCGGATATCGTGTGAGAACAAGACAATGCGGATCGGGCTCGCGGCCGACAACGGCAATTGGCACAAGGCGCGCTTGAAGGCCGCCCTGGAGCATCTCGGTGCGGAGCCGGTGCTGTTCTCCCTGGCCGACGTCGCCATTCGGACGGGCGGACGGGAGCCCCTGCGGGTGCCGGGTTTTCCCGACGCCCTGCCGGACGGCGTCCTGCTGCGGACCGTGGCCGGCGGCACCTTCGAGGCCACCACCATGCGGCTGGGCGTGCTCCACGCCCTCGTCGCCTCGGGCACCACCGTGTGGAACTCGCCCGCTTCCATCGAGCGCTCCGTCGACAAGGCGATGACGAGCCTGCTCATCGACCGCGCCGGCCTGCCGACGCCCGACACCTTCGTGGTCTCCAAGCGCGCGGCGGCGGCCGAGATCGTGGCCCGCGAGGCCGGTCCCGGCCGGCCCCTGGTGCTGAAGCCCCTGTTCGGCTCGCAAGGGGAGGGGCTTCAGCTCATCGAGACCCCCGACGATCTGCCGGGCGAGGATGCGGTGTCCCGGGTCTACTATCTCCAGCGCTACGTCGCCCGCAGCGACGGGCTGTGGCGCGACTACCGGGTGTTCGTTTGCGAGGGCCGCGCCATCGCGGCGATGATCCGCGAGGGCGACGGCTGGATCACCAATGTCCACCGCGGGGGTCGGCCGCTGCCCTGGACCATGCCGCCCGCGGCGGCCGAGCTCGCCGAGCGTGCCGCGGCGGCGGTGGGGGTCGACTACACCGGAATCGATCTCGTGGAGGACGGGGAGGGCGGCTTCCTCGTCCTCGAGGTCAACTCGATGCCGGCCTGGTCGGGCCTGCAGAAGGTCGTCGAGGTCGACATCGCGCTCGCGGTCGCGCGCGGCTTCCTCGCCGCCGTGCGGACGGCGCGGCCCCCGCGCCTCGTCTCGGCCCTGGGATGAGGGCTCCGGGAATAGAGCCGCGCGCATGACCCGCCTCACGGCCATCGGCGAAGCCTACCGGGCGAGCTGCCTCGCCGAGCTCGACGCCCTGAAACCCGGCAACGTCCATGCCTTCGCCGACGGCCATCGCATGGCCACCCGCGATTTCGTCATCAGTGCCGAGGTCTCGGCCCCGCATCTGGCACGAACCGGCACGCGGGTGGGACCACGGGTCCGCACCGCCATGGAGGCGACCCTGGCGGCGGTGGGCCAGAACACCAATCTGGGAATCCTGCTCCTCTGCGCGCCCCTGGCGCTGGCGGCCGAGGCCGGCACGCCGCTGCGCGCCGCCCTGGCCGGGGTGCTCGACGGCCTCGACGGACGGGACGCGGAGGAAGTCTACGCCGCCATCCGGCTGGCCAATCCCGGCGGCCTCGGCACGGCCGAGCGCCACGACGTGACCGGCACCGGGACCCCCCCCGCCCTGCTGACGGGCATGGCGGAGGCGGCCCCGCGCGACGCCATCGCCCGCGCGTACGTCACCGGGTTCGCCGATCTCTTCGACATCGGCCTGCCGGCCCTGGCGGCGGCGCGGGCACGGGGGCTGTCGGCGCCGTGGACCACGACGGCCGTCTTCCTCGCCTACCTCGCCGGCGTGCCGGACAGTCACGTGACGCGCAAGCACGGGCTGCCCGTCGCCGAGGCCCTGCGCGCGGAGGCCGTGGATCTCCTCGACCTCGATCTCGCGGTCCTGCCCGTGGACGCCCTGATGGCGAAGGACCGAGCCTGGAAGGCGGCCGGACTCAACCCCGGCACCAGCGCCGATTTCACCGTGGCGACCCTGTTCCTCGATCATCTGCTCGTCTGACCTGCGCCGACGAAACACTGACTGCGGATTCACCATCGTCAGCGTTTGTTCCGGCCCAGATCAAATAATTTGCCGGAAACCACGCTTCGCGCAGGGTTGTTCCGGGCAAACGCCCAGAGTAGGGTCCGCGCCGCGATCCGGGCTAACCGGTCCGCCCTTTCGGGGGCTGGACGCCGTGAACAAGGATAGCTTTCGGCCGCGCTCGTCTTCGAGGGCGGTCACGTCTTTTCAAGACTCCTGGGAGAAACCCCACATGGCGAAGATCAACAAGGTTCTGGTCGGCGAGGCTCTCGTCGGCGATGGCAACGAGGTCGCCCACATCGATCTCATCATCGGACCGCGCGGTTCGCCGGCCGAGACGGCTTTCTGCAACGGCCTCGTGAACAACAAGCACGGCTTCACCAGCCTGCTCGCGGTCATCGCGCCGAACCTGCCCTGCAAGCCGAACACCCTGATGTTCAACAAGGTCACCATCAACGACGCCCGTCAGGCCGTCCAGATGTTCGGCCCCGCCCAGCACGGCGTCGCCAAGGCCGTGCAGGACGCCGTCGCCGAGGGTATCATCCCCGCCGACGAGGCCGACGACCTGTTCATCCTGGTCGGCGTGTTCATTCACTGGGAAGCGGCCGACGACGCCAAGATCCAGAAGTACAACTACGACGCCGTCAAGCTGTCCATCCAGCGCGCCGTCAAGGGCGAGCCCACCGCCGCTCAGGCCACCGAGCAGCGCAACTCGGCTTCGCACCCCTTCGCGTCGAACGCTTAGATTGGGGGCAGTCCTGGGCAGAGTGAGCCTCCGCCCGCACCGCGGGGCCTGATCCAGCGACTGGCATCCATCTTCCTCGGACGATGAACTCTTCGGATGGGGCGGCTTCGGCCGCCCCTTCTTTTTGCACTACGCCCCGAGCGAACCATCGTGGATCGCGGAGGCGACGAGGGCGCCGGCGACGCCGATCCCCGCCAGGGCCGCCACATCCGCCGGGCCGCGTACGCCCCCCGCCGCATAGAGGCGGGTCGCCGGGCTCGAAGCCCGCAGGGCGGCAAGCCGGTCAAGATCCGGCCCGGCCCCGGCACCGACCCGGCCCAGGGTCATCACGATCACGTCGCGCGGCCAGTGGGCCGGTTCGTCGTGAAGCGCATCCGGCCCGAGCCGCTCGCTCCCCCGCGTGTCGAGGGAGAACACGGCCCGCCCGCCGAGCGCCCGCACCAAGCCGGCATCCGTCTGGCTCTCGCTGCCGATCACCGGCCGCCCGAGGCCGGCGGTGAGAAACGCGTCCACCCCGGCGGCGTGCGAAAAGCCCGCATCGACCCAGAGCCGCGCATCCGGGCAGGCACACCGGATCGCCTCCAGGCTCTCCCGGTCGGGCGGGGTGCCGTCGATGATCGCATCGAGGTCGGCGACGTAGAGGCGGGTCGCTCGCACCGCTGCCATGAGTCCGCGCGCCACGGCCCCGGGCGACGATTCCTTTGCCAACGGCGTCACGATCGGGGCATAGGAGGCGCGCTCGCCGGCCCGTGCCCGCACCACCTGCCCGTGGCGCAGGTCGATCACCGGAATGATCTCGAATCCGTCCGCCATCCCGCTCTCCGTTCCCAGGCCCGCCTCCGTGTCAGCAGCATCCGCCCCCGCACAAACGCCCGTCATCGGCTGGGATCTCGGCGGGGTCCATGTCAAGGCGGCCCTCGTGTGCGGCGGCCGGGTCGAGACCGTGGTGCAGGCGCCGTGCCGCCTGTGGCGCGGCCTGCCGGCCCTCGACGAGACGTTCGCCCAGCTCCCCGACTGGGCGCGGGCTCCCGCCGACCACGTCGTCACCATGACGGGCGAACTCACCGACTGTTTTTCCGATCGGGCCGACGGCGTGGCGCAACTCGCCGGCTGGGCCGCCGCCCATCTCAAAGGGTCCGTACGGATCTACGGCGGCCGCGCCGGTCTCCTCGCGCCGGAATACGCCCGCATGGCCGCCGCCGACATCGCGTCGGCCAACTGGCACGCCACGGCCGCCCTGGTCGGCCGGCACCACGCCCACGCGCTCCTCGTGGATATCGGCTCCACCACCGCCGACCTGATCCCCGTCGTCGGGGGGACGCCGGCGGCATCGGGCTACAGCGATGCCGAGCGCCTGGAGACGGGCGAACTCGTCTACACGGGGGTGGTGCGCTCCCACCTCATCGCGCTCTGCGACCATGCCCCGTTCCGGGGCCGACGCACCCGGCTCATGGCCGAGACCTTCGCCACGATGGCGGATGTCTACCGCATCACCGGCGACCTGCCCGACGACGCCGATCAGCAGCAGAGCGCCGACGGCAAGGGCAAATCCCTGGCCGAGAGCGAGATCCGGCTCGCCCGCATCATCGGCCGCGACCACGGCGAGGGCGATCCCGCGGACTGGCGGGCGCTCGCCGCCTACTTCGCGGAGGCGCAGCTGCGCCCGCTCCACGATGCGGCGGCGCTGCTGCTGTCGCGCAGCGACCTGCCGGCGGACGCCCCCCTGGTGGTCTGCGGCGCCGGGCGGTTCGTCGCCGAGCGTCTGGCGACCCGCCTCGGCCGTCCGGCCGTGGCGCTCACCGACCTCATCGCCGACCGGCTTCCCGCGACGGGGGCCGATTGGGCCTCCACCTGCGGCCCGGCCGTGGCCGTGGCCCTCCTCGTCCGATAACGCCTCACCCCCGGAGATCCCCATGAGCGCCACCCACCGCCTCGCCCGCATCCTCGCCGCCCGTTCAGCCGAGGACATCGAACTCGCCTTCGCGACGCAGGACGGCCAGACCCTCAAGGTCCTGGCGACGCCCGATCAGATCGATCGGCTCGTGGACGAACTCGAGGACATCCTGAATTCGCCGACGGGTCCGGAGGCCGACGAGCCGCCGGCCGTCGCGTAGCGGCGCGTCAGCGCCCCGTGCGCACCCGGGTCCAGGCCCGGGTGACGAAGCGCTGGGTCCGGTCGTCCCAGGCGGTGTTGACGAACAGGCGCTGCAGGGTGGCGTCGTCCGGGTAGATGCCGGGATTGCCCAGGATCTCCGCCTTGACGAACTTCTTCGCGGCCGCGTTGCCGCTGGCATAGGAGACGAAGTTGGTGTTGGCCGCCGCCACCTCGGGCCGCATCATGTAGTCGATGAAGGCGTGGGCCTCCGCCGCATGGGGGGCGTCCTTGGGGATCGCGAACGCGTCGAACCACATGAGCGACCCCTCGCGCGGCACGTAATAGGCGATTTCGACGTCGTTCTTGGCCTCTTCGGCGCGCTTCTTGGCCTGCATCACGTCGCCGGAATAGCCCACCGCGAAGCACAGGTCGCCGTTGGCGAGGCCGTTGATGTATTCCGACGAGTGGAACTTGCGCACGGCGCCGCGCACCTTGAACAGGGCGTCGGTGACCTGGGTGATGTCGTCCCAGCGCCGGGTGTCGGGCTTGAGGCCGTAGGCCGGCAGCAGGCTCGGGATCAGATCCTCGGGCGAATCGAGGAGCATGACCCCGCAATCCTTGAGCTTGTTCAGCAGGCCGCCGTTGAGGACGAGATTCCAGGTGTTGAGGGGCTGGGCCGCACCGAGGCGTTCGCGCACGAGGCCGAGATTCACCCCGATCCCAGTGGTGCCCCACATGTAGTCGACGGCGTAGGCGTTGCCGGGATCGTAGGCGGCGAGCCGTCCCGTGATCTCGGGCCAGGCGTGGACGAGGTTCGGGATCTTGGCCTTGTCGAGGGGCTGGAACACCCCCGCCCGGATCAGGCGCTGCAGGAACGGGCCCGACGGCACCACGAGGTCGTATCCGGAGCGGCCGGCCAGCAGCTTGGTCTCGAGAATCTCGTTGTTGTCGTAGGTGTCGTACACGACCTTGATGCCCGTCTCCTTCGTGAAGGCATCGAGCATCTTCGGGTCGATGTAGTCCGACCAGTTGTAGATGTTGATCACGCGCTCGGGGGGTGCGGTCTGCGCGCGCGCAGGACCGCCCCAGCCCGCCGCCAGGGCCATCAGCGTCCCGGCGACGAGGCTGCGGCGGGTGCGCGCGCGGATCACGCGGCGGCCTTGACGGCGACGACGACGATCTCGACGAGGTATTCGGGGCCGGCGAGGCGGGCTTCCACCGTGGCACGGGCCGGCTTGTCGTCGGGCGAGACCCAGGGCTCCCAGGCCGCGTTCATCTCCGCGAAGGTCGCGATGTCGGAGAGGTAGATCGTCGCCTGCAGGATGCGGCTCTTGTCGCTGCCGGCCAGCGCCAGGAGCCGGTCGATGTTGGAAAGGATCTCCTGGGTCTGCGCGGTGACGCCGGCGCCGACAGTGGTGTTGGCCGTCTGGCCGGCGAGATACACCATGTCGCCGTAGGTGACCGCCTGGCTCATGCGCGGGCCGGATTCGAAGCGCTGGATCGTCATGCTGAGCGAGATGCCTTGGCTGCCGGCCCATCCATCGCGGGCCACGGGCCTGCGTTGTGCCGCGTCCCGGGGGCGACCGTAAAGGGGGCGACGGCCTCCGCACGGTCGCGTTGCGACAATCTTGCCACTCCCGGCGCAACCAGTGCTGCGGTGCGGCGTTTCATGATCACAGAACGGCCAAGTCTGGGCGTCGGCGTATCGAGGATCACACCATGGGTATCATCTGGACCATCATCATCGGCTTCGTCGCCGGTGTCGTCGCGAAGTTCATCATGCCGGGCGACAAGGAGCCCGCAGGCTTCATCATGACGACGATCCTCGGCATCGTCGGCGCCTTCGTCGCCACCTTCCTCGGCCAAGCGCTGGGCTGGTACGGCCCGAACCAGGGCGCAGGGTTCATCGGCGCCGTCGTCGGTGCCATCGTGGTGCTCGCCATCTACGGCTTCATCGCCGGCCGCCGCACCACCAACACGTTCTGATATCCGATCCTTCCGGGCCGGAACGTGGAAGGGGCGCCCTCGGGCGCCCCTTTTTTCGTTCAGGCCGTGTGGCTCAGCTGCTTGACCGGGCAATGGCCCGTGGCCCCACGGATGGCGAGGCCGGCGCCGATGATGAGGGCGGCGAGACTCAGGAACTTGTTCGGGCGCGGCTGGGCCGCGGCGGCGGCGATGCCGAGGCCGAGGACAACGGACACGGCCCGCTCGGTGGTGGTCAGGTTGGCTTCACCTTCGAAGAGGCTCGGGATCATCGGATCGGACATTCTGGAATGTGCTCCTGCGACGTGCTCATGGTGCGTCGCGAGGCGAACGCCGTGTGAGGGCTGGCGTTCCGCGCGAAGCGAATCGCCGTGCCCCGCCCACCCCCGGGCAGGACGGCACACCTCCGCGACGGCGCACACCTCCGCGACGGCGATTGTCTCACGCATGCGGCGGTCGGATCACACGCCTTGATTGCGTCGACCTTGTCGAATTCCCGCCCTACGCCCACAACGTCTCCGCCGCCGGAGAACGCGGCAGGGGAGCCATTTCGATGAAGATCCTGGGCTCGTCCGTGGCGGTGCTGTGCGCCGCGGGCGTCGGCGCGTGCGGAAGCATCACGCGTGGCACCACCGAGAAGATGGCCTTCCTTCCGAGCCTTCGGGGGCGGCGATGACCACCACCAAGGGCTATGCCTGCCCGGCGACCCCATGCTCCCTCGACGTGGAGCGTTCGGACGAGTTCGACGTCACCTTCCTCAAGCCGGGTTACCGGCCGGCGATGGTCCCCGTGCGGACCAAGGTGGCAGGCGCCGGAGCCGCCGGCATGGCCGGCAACCTCCTGGCCGGCGGCCTCATCGGCGTCGGTGTCGATGCCTATACGGGCGCGGCCATGGTCCATACGCCCAACCCCGTCAGCGCGACGCTGGTGCCCGACGCCCTTCCGAGCGCGGAGCGGGTCCGCCGCAGGCGCAGGCAGCCGGGAGTCTGATCCGGGATCGGCCGGCGCAGACGAAAAAGGGCGCGGCTCCCGCTGAAGCCGCGCCCTTCGTTCGGTGACCGGATGCGCCGTGGCGCACCCGGGCGACGCTCGTTTACGCGTCCTGGCGCGGGGCGCGGGCGCGGTCCTGCTCGGCGTTGCGCTCGGCCTTGAGCTTCTCGGTGAGGTCCTCGCCGGTCTCCTGGTCGACGACCTTCATGGACAGGCGGATCTTGCCGCGATCGTCCGCGCCGAGGAACTTGACCTTCACCTTCTGGCCGTCCTTGACCACGTCGGTCACCTTGGCGACTCGGCTAGCGGCGAGCTCCGAGATGTGGACGAGGCCGTCCTTGGCGCCGAAGAAGTTCACGAAGGCGCCGAACTCCATGCACTTCACGACGGTGCCGTCGTAGATCATGCCGACCTCGGCTTCCGCCACGATCGACCGGATCCAGTTGTAGGCCGCCTTGATGGCCTTGCCGTCGGCGGAGGCGATCTTCACCGTACCGGTGTCGTCGATGTTGATCTTGGCGCCGGTCTTCTCGACGATCTCGCGGATCACCTTGCCGCCGGTGCCGATCACTTCCCGGATCTTGTCGGTGGGGATCTGCATGGTCTCGATGCGCGGCGCGTACTCGCCGAGCTCGGGACGGGCATCGGTCAGGGCCTTGGACATCTCGCCCAGGATGTGGACGCGGCCTTCCTGCGCCTGATGCAGGGCGACCTTCATGATCTCCTCGGTGATGCCCGCGATCTTGATGTCCATCTGCAGCGAGGTGATGCCGGCTTCCGTGCCCGCCACCTTGAAGTCCATGTCGCCCAAGTGATCCTCGTCGCCGAGGATGTCGGACAGCACGGCGTAGCGCTCACCCTCGAGGATGAGGCCCATGGCGATGCCCGCCACCGGACGGCGGAGCGGCACGCCGGCATCCATCAGCGACAGCGAGGCGCCGCAGACGGAGGCCATGGAGGACGAGCCGTTGGACTCGGTGATCTCGGACACGACGCGGATCGTGTACGGGAACTCGTGGGCCGGGGGCAGGATCGGGTGGATGGCGCGCCAGGCGAGCTTGCCGTGGCCGATCTCGCGGCGGCCCGGGGAGCCCATGCGGCCGGTCTCGCCCACCGAGTAGGGAGGGAAGTTGTAGTGCAGCAGGAAGGTCTCCTTGTAGGTGCCTTCCAGCGCGTCGATGAACTGCTCGTCCTCGCCGGTGCCGAGGGTGGCGACCACGAGGGCCTGGGTCTCGCCGCGGGTGAACAGCGACGAACCGTGGGCGCGGGGCAGCACGCCGACCTGGGACTCGATGGGGCGCACGGTGCGCACGTCGCGTCCGTCGATGCGCGAGCCGGTGTCGAGGATGTTCCAGCGCACGACCTTCGACTGCGCTTCCTTGAACGCGGCCTTGACCTTCTCGGGCGCGAACTTCTGCTCGCCGTCCGCCGGGCACAGGGCGGCGATCACCTTCGCCTTCACGGCGTCGACGGCAGCGTAGCGCTCCTGCTTGATGGTGTTCTTGTAGGCCTCGCGCAGCTCGGCCTCGCAGACGCCGAGCACGGCGGCCTCGACATCGCCGTTCTCGGGCGCGGAGAAGTTGCGCGGCTCCTTGGCGGCCTTCTCGGCAAGGCGCACGATGGCCTCGATGACCGGCTGGAAGTGCTTGTGGCCGAACATCACGGCGCCGAGCAGAACCTCTTCGCTCAGCTCCTTGGCCTCGGACTCGACCATCAGGACGGCGTCGGTGGTGCCGGCGACGACGAGGTCGAGGGAGGAGGCCTCGAGATCGGCCACCAGGGGGTTCAGGCTGTACTGGCCGTTGGCGTAGCCGACGCGGGCGGCGCCGATGGGGCCCATGAACGGCACGCCCGAGAGCGTGAGCGCCGCGGACGCCGCCACCATGGCGAGGATGTCGGGATCGTTCTCGAGGTCGTGGGTCAGGACGGTGACCACCACCTGGGTGTCGTTGCGCCAGCCCTCGACGAAGAGGGGGCGGATCGGGCGGTCGATGAGGCGGGAGACCAGGGTCTCCTTCTCGGAGGGCCGGCCCTCGCGCTTGAAGTAGCCGCCGGGAATGCGGCCGGCGGCGTAGGCACGCTCCTGGTAGTTCACGGTGAGCGGCAGGAAGTCGATACCGGCCTTGGGCTCCTTGCCCGAAACGACGGTGGCGAGCACCGAGGTCTCGCCGTACGTTGCCATCACGGCGCCGTCGGCCTGGCGGGCGACCTTGCCCGTCTCGAGGACGAGCTTGCGGTCGCCCCACATCAGCTCTTCGCGTTGTACGTCGAACATTCTTTTGTCCTTGCCATCATGCGGTCGGGCGGACCCGGCGCCGCCAGGGGCAAGATGGCGAGGGGCTTTCTCGGTGTCCGAAAAGCCCCTCGCGATCCTGTCCCCGGCCGGCACGCCTTCAAGTCACCCGGGTTTCGGGGGGCCGGACCCATTCCGGCATCCCGATCTATGGAAACGCGGCCCCGGGCCGGGCCCGGAACCGCGTGGAGAACGCCGGCTTAGCGGCGGATGCCGAGTCGCTCGATGAGGCTGCGGTAGCGGGCCTCGTCCTTGCCCTTAACGTAGTCGAGCAGCGAGCGGCGCTGCGAAACCATCTTCAGGAGGCCGCGGCGGGAATGGTTGTCCTTGCCGTGGGTCTTGAAGTGGCCGGTGAGGTTGGTGATCCGCTCGGTGAGGATCGCCACCTGGACCTCCGGAGATCCGGTGTCCTTGCCGCCGTTCGCGTATTCCTTGATGAGCGCGGTCTTGCGCTCTGCCGTGATCGACATCGCTATCCCTTTCGGTGGGTTTTTCGGATCGTGCGGGCCCCGGCGAACCAGGGGGCCGCGAACACTTGCGGGAGGCCGGTGCCGGGATGTCGTCCAGCACGGTCAGTCCACAAGCAGCTTGTGCCCCGGCCCCGTTCACACGGGTCGAAGCGCGCGCAACATACACGAAAGCGCAGGCCGTGCCACCCCTCGCCATACCCCCTGGATTCCCGACCCTGGCAGGCCACCCCGTGCAGGATGCCATCGTGGCCGCGTCGGGGTTGCGTCGCGCCGTTCCGGCGAGGGGATTCGGCCGCCTGCGCGATGAATACCGAACGAGGATGCCGCCCCCAATCCCCTCATGGGAACCGCCCGTCAACAAGCCCGTTGACTGCCAGATTGGATCTGTTCTAATTCTCAACTGCGGGCAGCGACGCTGCCGATTTCGATCAGGAGCGACGGTCATGGCGAACGCCAAGTGTGAGAGCTGCAAGTTCTTCGACGAGCACAAGGTCAATGGCGCGGCCGCGGCCGCCGACGAGGGCCTGTGCCGGTTCAACCCCCCGGTGAGCCAGCCGGAGCCGCAGGGTCACGGCCTGTGGCCGGTGGTGGGCGCCGCCGATTGGTGCGGTCACTTCACCCCCGAGATGAGCGCGGCCGAGTAATACCTGACCTTGATGAGCCTGACTCATCGAGGTCTGTCCGCGCGACGGCGCGGCGGCGGTCGTCCGCCGGACCTCAGTGAGACCGACCTATGGGTCGGTCTCACTGAGAATTGGTATAAGCGACCGACTCGGTACGAGAACGAAGAAGGGCCAGCCGCGAGGCTGGCCCTTCTTCGTTGGCGCGCCTCAGGCCGCGCGTCGGCCGAGGCTCCGGATATCCTGCGCGAGGGCGTCGACCCGTTCGGGGTCGGAATCCCAGGCGAACATGAACCGGGCGCCCCCGCCGATGAAGGTGTAGAAGCGCCAGCCCCTGTCGCGCAGCGCCTCCAAACGGTCGGCGGGCGCCCTGAGAAACACCGCGTTGGCCTCGACGGGGAACATCGCGGACCAGTCGGGCAGGCCGGACACCGCGGCGGCCAACCGCTGGGCGCAGGCATTGGCGTGCCGGGCATGGACGAGCCAGGCGCCGCCTTCGAGCATCCCGACCCAGGGCGCTGACAGGAACCGCATCTTCGAGGCGAGCTGCCCCGCCTGCTTGCAGCGATAACCGAAATCCTCGGCCATCACCGGATCGAAGAACAGGATTGCCTCACCGGCGGCCATGCCGTTCTTGGTGCCGCCGAAGCACAGGAGATCGACGCCCGCCCGCCAGGTCATGTCGGCCGGTGCGCAGCCGAGGCTCGCGCAGGCGTTGGAGAAGCGCGCCCCATCCATGTGGAGGCGCAGGCCGAGATCCCGGCAGGTGGCCGACAGGGCGCGGATCTCGGGAAGCGTATAGACCTGCCCCGTCTCGGTGGGCTGCGTGATGGTCACCACCCGGACCTTCGGGAAGTGGATGTCCGAGCGGCCGGTGGCGAGCGCACGCACGGCGGCCGGGGTGAGCTTGCCGTTCTCCGTGGGGGCGACGAGAAGCTTCGAGCCGTTCGAGAAGAATTCCGGCGCCCCGCACTCGTCGGTCTCGACATGGGCCGAGGCCGCGCAGATGACGCTGTGATACGACTGGCACAGGGAGGCCAGCGCCAGGGCGTTGGCGGCGGTGCCGTTGAAGGCGAAGAACACCTGGGCATCAGGCTTGTCGAACAGGGTCCGAAACGCGTCCGCCGCGCGGGCCGTCCAGGGGTCCTCGCCATAGGCCGGCATCGAACCGGCATTGGCGGCCTGCGTCGCCGCCCAGGCTTCCGGGCAGATGCCAGCGTAGTTGTCGCTCGCGAATTGCTGGGGCGACGCGGAGGGTGGATCGAGGGGCATCGCTGGATTCGCCTATCGTCGTTGAGGCCGCAGGGTGAGCGGGACGACGACGTGTGGCGAAACCCGTTTGTTGCCGGTCCGGCCACATCCCCTCCCGGATCGGGAGAGCGCCACCTTGCCCGGGAGCAGGTTGGCGTCAGGCGTCGGCCCGACTCTTGATGCGGATCGGAATTTAACAGAGCCGCGACCGCCCCACAACCTGGGCGGGACCTTCCGGCCTGCCCTCGGCCGAACAGCAGAACGGGCCCCGCAGGACCCGTTCGATCGTCTCGTGTTGGTTGCGCTGCCCGGGTGACCGGGCGGACGCCTCAGATGGAGCGGCGGTTCGGCGCACCGGAATAGCGGCGACGGAGGTACGACACGAGCTTGGGCAGGAGGAAAGCGACGAGCAGCTTGCGCATGGGAACTCCGGGTTGGCCGCGCGGGCGCGGCATTTCGCAGGACCAATGCGCGTGAGACGGCTCCCGTTCCGTGGTTCGAGCCTAAAGCTCCAGGGTCAGGGTCACCGGCGCATGGTCGGAGGGACGTTCCCACCCACGCGCGTGCCGAGCCACGGTGAGATCGCGCACGGTTCCGGCGAGGTCGGGCGAGACCCAGGCGTGGTCGAGGCGCCGCCCCTTGTTCGCCGCGGCCCAATCGGGCGAGCGATAGCTCCACCACGTGTAGATCTTCTCGGGCTCGGGCACGAGCAGGCGGGCCGTGTCGATCCAGCCCGCCTCGCCCCGCAGGGTCTCGAACGCTTCCGTCTCGATGGGTGTGTGACTCACCACGTCGAGGAGTTGCTTGTGCGACCACACGTCGTGTTCGAGGGGGGCGACGTTGAGGTCGCCGACCAGGATCGCCGGACCGGACGGGCGCCGCCCGCCCCAGGCCCGCAGTTCGGCGAGGAAATCGAGCTTGTGGGCGAATTTTGGATTGAGGGCCCGGTCGGGCACGTCGCCGCCGGCCGGCACGTAGAAATCGTGCAGGACGATTCCCGCGGCCTTGCCGGCCTCCGGCCCCAGCGCCGCCGAGATGTGGCGCGCATCCGCGCGGTCGCAGAAGGCCATGCAGTCGCGGGTGATCAGGGGAAACCGCGACAGGATCGCGACGCCGTTGTAGCCCTTCTGCCCGGCGAAGACAGCGTTCTCGTAGCCCGACCCGCGCAGGGCCTTGAGGGGGAAGGCGTCATCGGGACACTTTGTCTCCTGCAGGCACAGGACATCGGGCTGCACTTCGGCGAGGAAGCGGAGGACGAGGTCGATGCGCAGGCGCACCGAGTTGATGTTCCAGGTGGTGACGGTGAGGCGCAACGATCGATCCGCTCGCGTGAGGCCGGAAAAGGTTTAAAGGAACCTGCGCGCGACGGCGCGGCGGCTTCGCCATAGCCCGAAACCGCCCCGGCCGTCGCCGTGGAAATGCCGCGCCCGGCCGCGATTCCCATCGGGATCGGGGAGGGCGCGCGATTCAGGGGTCGTCGTTACCGTGTCGCGCATCCGCTCCACGCTGTTCAATCTGTACTGGGCCGGCTGGACCGCGCTCTTCCTCGCGCCCCTGGTGGTGCTGGCCGCGCTCGGCTCGCCCACGGGCCCGATCCGTGCGGCGACGCGCCTGTGGTCGCGCGGGATCCTGTTCGGGTTGGCGCGCATCGTCCGCCTCACCTACGTGGAGGAGGGGCGCGCGCGCATCCCGGCCGAACCCTGCCTCATCGTCGCCAATCATCAGTCGGCCTGGGAAACCCTGGCCTTCCTCACCCTGGTGCCCAACGTGGCCATCGTGGCCAAGCGCGAGCTCGTGGCGATCCCCATCGTCGGCTGGTTCCTACGGCGCTCGCCGATGATCATCATCGACCGGGCCAACGGCACCCAGGCCCTGCGCGTGATGATCGACGAGAGCCGCGCGGCCATCGCGCAGGGGCGCTCGGTGCTGATGTTCCCCGAGGGCACCCGCGGGGGCATCGACGATCCGGTGCAGTTCAAGCGCGGCGTCGAGCTGCTCTACGCCAAGCTCGGCCTGCCCGTGCTGCCCGTGGCGGTGAATTCCGGCCTGTACTGGCCCCATGGCGGCTCACGCCACCATCCCGGGGCCATCACCGTGAGCTACCTCCCGGTCCTGCCCGCGGGACTTTCCGGTGCGGCGTTCATGGAGGGCACGCAAGGGGCGATCGATGCGGAGTTGAATCGCTGGAGGGAGGCGGACAGGTCGGTTGCCGAGGGCGACACAAGTCCTTCCGCAGGATAGGAGGAGCGGAGGCCGCGCATCGCTGTCCTCTAGGCAAGCGATCAAATGTCCTACGCCCTCAAAACTCCCTTGGTGTCTGCACCATCCGGTTCCCTAATCCGCCAAATTGAGTGCCCAACTGTCTACTACACTCCTCCTAAGATTATAGAGCTTGAGAAGATGCCACCAGACATCGCGAAGCTCATGGTCAATATTTGGCAAAATTCAGTTCACGCCGGAAGAAATATCGATATTTATGTTCTGAAAAACGTTTTTGTCTCGAATGAAGGATTGGTTTTCGACGAGAACGCACACCTTATTGCTTGCACGCGAACACTTCATTCCGACGAACAAATCGATTCCTCGGCCGAAGCGGTCCGGTCGATCCGAGATCGCGAAGGCGTCCGTGCCATCCGAAAAGCCGTCCTGGCGAAAAGCCGGGGTGCGGAGAACTACGGGCATTTCCTGATCGAGATGCTGACGCGGGCTTGGTTCGCGCGAACCTACCTCGCTCTGACAGATTGGCCCGTTCTCATTCACGAAAGCACAGCTGCAATCCGAAAGGTCGCGATTCAGGCGATTCAGCAGGCAGGATACGACCGAGATCAGATTCTGACCTGCGGTCAGGAACCAGTCTTTCTACAGGAATTGATCTACGTCGACGGCCTTGCTTCCCATTCTCAGTATATCTCGCCCTACGTCATGCAATGTCTCGATGCCGTTGCAGACGATGTCCAAGCGGGAACGGCCAGCATGATCTATGTGCCACGTAGACCCGCACCGACGCGGGATTTCGTCAACGAAAGGCAGATCTCAGCGGCCCTGGTCGCCGATGGTTTCTCTGAGGTCACGACGGCATCGCTCGATTTCCGTGATCAGATCGCCGCGTTCAAGGGCGCCAGCACCGTTGTGGGCTCCATGGGCGCGGCGTTGACGAACCTGGTCTTCTGCAGGCCCGGCACGGACGTGTTCGTGTTTATGCCGAGTAGCGCGGCGGAAGTCCTGTTCTGGATGATCTCCCAGATCAGGCGACTCAACTACTGCGAGATCCGAACCAAGGAGACTGGCCCTCAGACTGGGCCCCTCCCGTGGGACAGGGCGCTCGATATTCCTCCAAGGCAGCTCGCCAGAATTGTCGCCGGCAAGGACAGGGGCCTCCTCGAACGTTTCGGATGGCACCCGCCGCATGGCATAGGGGACGTCATGCGCCAGATCGTCCGTAGACGGTTCGTCGGTGGAGCAGCTTGAAACCGCTGGCTCGACGCTGTTCAGCCACATCCGTCTCGGTTAGCGTTCCCTGGGATCGCTCGATTCGCGAACGCGACATCGTGGAGGAAGTGGCTTCCGCGTTCGCGACAGGGCGCCGGCTCGGGCACTTCATCGATGACGGCCGGCGATCTGCGCTCCTCACTGCGCCCGGATCTGCTTCTCCATCGCCTTGTCCTCGGACCGGCCGTAATTGATGAAGAACGCCGTGCCCTCGACGCTGCGGCCCTTCTGCAGATTCGAGAGCTGCACGATGGTCTGGTAGCCTTGGGGATCGGTGATCCGCCACTGGCTCAGGGTCTTCACCTCGGCATCGAAGAACAGCTGGATCTTCGAGGTGCCGCCGAGAGTCGAGCGGTCCTCCATCGAGATGCGGACGCCGCCCGGATCGTTCGAGACGTCCGAGACCGTGAGGTCGCGGGCGAGGTCGATCTTCTCCCGCAGGAGGAATTTCAGCGGGGTCTGCGAGATGAAGTACAGGTCCTGCGTGCCGAGCTTGCGGTCCTTCACGGCCACGGACGTGCCGTCGGCGACCACTTCCAGGGGGGAGGGCTGGTCGTAGTCGAAGCGCAGGCGGCCGGGCTTCGCCAGCGTCAGCTTGCCGCCGATGCGCCGCCCGTCGGCGCCGATCTGCACGAAGGTGCCGGTGAGGGTGGTGATGCCGTTGAAGTAGGCGTTGGCCTGCGCGAGCACGGCTGCGGCATCGGCCTCCTGCGCCAGCGGCGCACCGACGGCGGCCACCCTGGCGGGCTCGGAGGCCTTGAGGGGGAGCTTGGGGGTCACGATCTTGTCGCCCGCCACCGCCTTGGTGTCCTTCGTCGGCGTGTCCTTGGCTGGCTTTGCCGCCTGCGGTGCGGGCTTCTTCGGAGCGGCCGGGGCGGGAGCGGGCGGGGCCGGCGGCTCGACCGGTGCCGGGGCGGGCTCCTCCTTGCGGCCGAACAGGCCGTCGAGGAACGAGCCTTGGGCCGCGGCAGGCTGGGGCTGAACGAGGACAGCCGCCAAGACGAGCAGCGGGCCGGCGGCGAGGCGGTGACGGCGGCCGATCATCTGACGGTCTCCTGAAGGCGGTTCGAACGGGGAGGGCTCCGCTTAGAGTCCGCCCCTGTGGCGATTATGCGACGCATCCGGGCCGCGCTCCTCCCCAGAGGGAGGGGACGGACTCAGTCGTCGTAATCCATCATCGACGACGGACCGGGGCCGCCTTCCATGAGGATCTCGCGCTTGCCGGCATGGTTGGCCGGGCCGACGATGCCCTCGATCTCCATGCGCTCCATGATCGAGGCGGCGCGGTTGTAGCCGATCTGCAGGCGGCGCTGGATGTAGGACGTGGACGCCTTCTTGTCGCGCATCACCACCTGCACGGCCTGATCGTAGAGTTCGGCCCCCGGATCGATGCCGCCGGTGGCGGCGAAGGCACCGCCGTCGAAGATCGGCACGTCGAGGTCCTCGGCCTCGAGGGCCTGGGATTTCTCGGCCTTGTCGGCTTTGGAGCCCTTGGCGGGCTTCTCGTCCGGGGGCGAATCGTCGGTGGTCACGGCCTCGAGGTAGGACGGCCGGCCCTGGCGCTTGAGATGAGCGACGACGCTCTCGACTTCCGAATCCGAGCAGAACGGCCCGTGCACGCGCGTCGTGCGCCCGCCGCCGGCCATNGGCCGGCCCTGGCGCTTGAGATGAGCGACGACGCTCTCGACTTCCGAATCCGAGCAGAACGGCCCGTGCACGCGCGTCGTGCGCCCGCCGCCGGCCATGAACAGCATGTCGCCCTGGCCGAGCAGCTGCTCGGCGCCCATCTCGCCGAGGATCGTGCGGCTGTCGATCTTGCTCGTCACCTGGAAGGAGATCCGGGTCGGGAAGTTCGCCTTGATGGTGCCGGTGATGACGTCGACCGACGGGCGCTGCGTCGCCATGATGAGGTGGATGCCGGCTGCGCGTGCCATCTGGGCGAGGCGCTGGATCGCACCCTCGATGTCTTTCCCCGCCACCATCATCAGGTCGGCCATCTCGTCGACGACGATGACGATGTAGGGCAGNTGCCATCTGGGCGAGGCGCTGGATCGCACCCTCGATGTCTTTCCCCGCCACCATCATCAGGTCGGCCATCTCGTCGACGACGATGACGATGTAGGGCAGGGCCGAGAGGTCCATCTCCTCGGTCTCGTAGACGGCCTGTCCGGTCTCGCGGTTGAAGCCCGTGTGGATCTCGCGGGTGATGATCTCACCCTTGGCCCGCGCTTCGGCCATGCGGGCGTTGTAGCCGTCGATGTTGCGCACGGCGATCTTGGACATCTTCTTGTAGCGCTCCTCCATCTCGCGCACGGCCCATTTGAGGGCGATGACCGCCTTCTTCGGGTCCGTGACCACGGGCGAGAGCAGGTGNCTTGGACATCTTCTTGTAGCGCTCCTCCATCTCGCGCACGGCCCATTTGAGGGCGATGACCGCCTTCTTCGGGTCCGTGACCACGGGCGAGAGCAGGTGCGGGATGCCGTCGTAGACCGACAGTTCGAGCATCTTCGGATCGACCATGATCAGGCGGCACTCCTCGGGCTTGAGCCGATAGAGCAGGCTGAGGATCATGGTGTTGATGGCGACCGACTTGCCGGAGCCGGTGGTGCCGGCCACGAGCAGGTGCGGCATCCGGGCGAGATCGGCGATGATCGGCTCGCCGCCGATGTTCTTGCCGAGGCACAGGGCGAGCTTGTGCTTGCTCAGGCCGAAATCGGCCGAGGCCAGGAGTTCGCGGAGATACACGGTCTCGCGGGTGTCGTTGGGCAGCTCGATGCCGATGACGTTGCGGCCGGGCACCACGGCGACGCGGGCCGAGACGGCGGACATGGACCGGGCGATGTCGTCCGAGAGCGAGATCACGCGGCTCGACTTGGTGCCGGGCGCGGGCTCCAATTCGTAGAGGGTCACGACGGGGCCGGGCCGTACGGCCAAAATGTCGCCGCGCACGCCGAAATCCTGCACGGTCTGCTGGAGGTTCAGGGCGTTCTGCTCCAGCACGTCGGCATCGACCTCCTCGGTCCCGCTCGGGTCGGGCTCGGCCAGGAGTTCGAGGGAGGGATGCTCGTAATCCTCGTTCTCGACGAGCGACAGGGAGATGTGCCGCCCGGCGGCGATGAGGGTCTGGCGCTCGGGCAGGATGGCGCGCGGGATGTTGAGGACCGGAACGGGAGGGGCGACCGCCGCGGCCAGTTCGGGCTCGGGCTGGGCCCGAAGCTCGGACGCAGCCTGCGCCTCAGGCGCAACCTGCGGCGCGAGGGTTCCTTCGGCTTCCGGCGTTTCGACCACGGGCTCGGGGGCAGGCGCGCCCTTGGGCGTGCGCAGCAGGACCGTCCGCGCCGGGATCGCCGCCGGAACGAAGGCCGACTCGGTGAAGATCACGGGGTCGGCGAAAGGCTTGGGGTCGGGGAAAGGCTTGGGATCGGGGAAGGGCTGGGATTCCGCGAAGGACCGGGGCAACGCCACTAGCTCGGCACGGGCGTCCGGCAGGGCCGGGACGATCGCGGCGAGCGGGAGCGGGGCAGGGGAGGGGGCCACCGGCGGGCGGGCCGAGCGGATGGCCGCGCGGGCGGCCATGGCGCTCAGCACGGGCGAGCGCGGCGCGGCGGCGGCCACCTGCGCGACGGCGCACACCGCGTTGTCCTGACCGTCGGCGGGGGCCGGAGGCCTGTCGAACTGCAGCAGGCGGTCGAGGCCGTAGACCGGCGCCGGGCGCAGGAGCGCGAGATCGGCGGGCGCGGGGACGACGGTGTCCGGAGCCGGCGCGACCTCCGCCAGCGGCGGGACGACATCGGCAATCGGCGCGACGCCGGCCGAATCCGCCTGGATCTCCGACCACGCGTCGAGGGCCGCGGAATCGCGGTTGTCGAACCAGGCGTGCACCTCGGACCAGTCCGGAACCTCGGACCAGTCGCGATCCTCGGCCATGGGATCGGCCATGGGATCGGCCGCCGGGGCGTCGGCACGCGTCTCGGCGATGACCGACAGCTCCAGGACGGGCCCCTCCAGGACGGGCCCCTCCAAGACGGGCGCGTCCAGAACGGGCGCCTCCACCACGGGGGCCTCGACGGCGGGGCTGGCCTGCCGGCGGTCGGGGCTGCGGAAGAAACGGACGCCCTCCGGCACCACGAAGGGCTGGCGCCACAGGGGCTCGGCGGTGGCCGCCGCCGCCTCGCGGGTCGCCCGCTCGATGGCTTCGAGTTCGGCGGCCGCGCGCGCGGCGGCTTCGGCGGCGCGCTCGGCTTCGGCGCGGGTCCGGATCTCCTCGGCGGCGGCCTCGGCCTGGGCCAGGACGGCGCGCTCGGCATCCAGCGCGCGCTGGCGGCGCTCCTGCAGCACCGGATCGGGCGTGCGGGTGTAGCGCACGGCCGGGGCGGGGGCGGTGGTGGCCTGGACCGGGCGGGCCTCGTCGGCCTCCGGCACGATGGCGGCGGGCCGGCGCGGGGCGCGGATGAGGACGCGGGGTCCGGCCTCGCCGTCGCCGAGACCGTCCTCGGGACGGGCGAAGGGGGCCGCGCGCGCCGGGATCATGTCGAGGGTGGCGCGGTCGTCGAAGACGTGGTCGGGCCAGCCCTGCACGGCGGGCGGGGTGCGGTAGGCCGCTTCCCGTCCGACGAGGGCGTGCGGACTCGTCATCCAGCTCGGCGCCGGCCGGGTCGCCGCCACGGTGTAGTCCGGGCGCTGCGGCGGCCCGGCGAGCCGGCGGGTGAGGGTGGCCCGCAGGTTCATGAGCCGATGCGCAAGGGCGCCTATGGACAGTCCGAGGCGGTCGCCACCACGGACGGGGCGAGAGGGATCACGATGGGAGTAGGGGAGCCGTCCCGATGCGCGCATGATTGGCCGGATTTACTCGAAGCGGGTCCGCTGCCGGGAGGGGCGCGGTTCACCAACGAGTTAGGACCATCGTCGTTAACAGACGCTTGCGCCACCGGCCGACGGCCGTTGGAGGGACGGGGCGGATCGGACTAGGATGGCTCACCAGATCCCTACGGCCCCTCCCCTACGGACCCCCAGCCCCTTGACCGCTCCCCCGGCCCAGACCAGCCCCGCCCCGACTTGCGCCGCCCAGCCCTTCCGCTCGCTCTACACCCACGGCTTCGCCCGGGCCGCGGCCTGCACCGGGCGCAGCCACCCGGGCGATCCGGCGGCCAATGCCGCGGCCGTCCTGGCGCTCGCGCGGGACTGCGACGTTCACGGCGCGGCGCTGGCAGTGTTTCCCGAACTCTGCCTGTCCGGCTACGCCATCGAGGACCTGCTCCTTCAGGCCACGATCCAGGGGGCCGTGGAGGCGGCCGTGGAGGCGGTGCGGGCGGGCTCTGAGGGGCTGGCCACGGTACTGGTGGTCGGCGCCCCCCTGCGGGCCGGCCACCGGCTCTACAATTGCGCCCTCGCCATCCACCGGGGCCGGGTGCTCGGGGTGGTGCCGAAGAGCTACCTGCCGAACTATCGGGAATTCTACGAGAAGCGCCATTTCGCGTCCGGGGCCGGCATCACCGGGCAGACGATCCGGATCGGCGGCCAAACCGTTCCGTTCGGCACCGATCTGCTGTTCGAAGCCGACGACGTGCCGGGATTCGTGCTCGGCATCGAGGTGTGCGAGGACCTGTGGGTGCCCGCCTCCCCCGGCATGGATCTGGCGCTGGCCGGCGCCACGGTGCTGGCCAACCCATCGGGCAGCCCCATCACCGTGGGCCGCGCGGAATCCCGCGCGCTGCTGACGCGCGCCGCCTCCATGCGGGGCCTGTGCGCCTACGTCTACGCTGCGGCGGGGATGGGAGAATCCACCACAGACCTGTCGTGGGACGGCCAGACCAGCATCGACGAACTGGGCGAGCGCCTCGCCGAGGGCGCGCGCTTCGCCGACACCCCCGTCGTCACCCTCGCCGACATCGACCTCGACCGGCTCGCCCAGGAGCGGCTCCAGACCGGAAGCTTCGACGACAACGCCCGGGCCCGCGGGTCGGCCTGTCGCCGCGTCGGGTTCCGCCTCGATCCGCCCAGGGGCGACCTCGGCTTGAAGCGACGGGTCGAGCGATTTCCGTTCGTCCCGGCCGATCCGGCCCGCCTCGCCCAGGATTGCTACGAGGCCTACAACATCCAGGTCGCGGGCCTCGCCCAGCGCCTGGCGGCGACGGGCACGAAGCGCGCCGTCATCGGCGTCTCGGGCGGCCTCGATTCGACCCACGCCCTCATCGTCGTGGCCCAGGCCTTCGACCGCCTCGGCCTGCCGCGCTCGAACATCCTGGCCTATACCCTGCCGGGCTTCGCCACCTCGGACGAGACCAAGGCCAACGCCCACGCCCTGATGGCGGCCCTCGGCACCACCGCCCGGGAAATCGACATCCGCGACACGGCGACGAAGATGCTCGCCGACATGGACCACCCGTTCGGGCGCGGCGAGCCCGTCTACGACGTCACCTTCGAGAACGTGCAGGCGGGCCTGCGCACGGATTACCTGTTCCGGCTGGCCAACCAGCAGGGCGGCATCGTCATCGGCACGGGCGACCTGTCGGAACTGGCCCTCGGGTGGTGCACCTACGGCGTCGGCGACCAGATGAGCCATTACGGCGTCAATGCCGGCGTGCCCAAGACCCTGATCCAGCACCTGATCCGCTGGGTGGTCGGCACGGGACAGTTCGACGGAGACGTGGGCGCGACCCTGGAGGCGATCCTCGGCACCGAGATCTCGCCGGAACTCGTGCCGGTGGATGCGGGCGCCCGGCCCCAGAGCACGCAGGATGTGATCGGCCCCTACGCCCTGCAGGATTTCAACCTGTTCCATATCCTGCGGTACGGCTTCCGGCCCTCGAAGATCGCCTTCCTGGCGCTCCACGCCTGGGGCGACGCGCGCGCAGGGGCCTGGCCGCCGGACTTTCCGCGCGGCGAGCGCCGGGCCTACGCGCTGCCCGAGATCCGCGGCTGGCTCGCCTTGTTCCTGAAACGCTTCTTCGGCTTCAGCCAGTTCAAGCGCTCGGCCCTGCCGAACGGGCCGAAGGTCTCGGCCGGGGGCGCCCTGTCGCCGCGTGGCGACTGGCGGGCGCCCTCCGACGGCTCGGCCCGAGCGTGGCTGGACGAGTTGGAGCGCAACGTCCCCGAGCGCTGAGCCCGAGACCGAAAGGGCCGCCGGACCGGGAGCCGACACAAACCCGTCCGATTGTCCGGCTACGTCTCCCGGTGGGTGGGCGAATCGGAGGTTGACCGATGCAGAACTACAACGTTTTCTGCCTCAGGACCGTCGAGGGCCTCTGCTGCGCCGTGCCCGAGAGCCGCGCGGTGCCGCACTTCCTCGGCGGCGGGCACTGGTCGTTCGGGGGCAAGATCGCGGATCTCGGCGCGGCCCCCATCGAGTTCGACGACCGGGCGGCGGAGACGGCCGTGCGCTTCAACGGATTCTACCTGTTCCAGACCATGGACAGCCGCTTCCACTGAGACGCGCCCGAGTCGCCGATCCCGGCGATCATTCCTTAAGGGGCGCGTGTCAGGATCCGTCATCGCGAGCGGTGAACGGAGATCGCGCCCCATGTCGGAGCATCGCAGGGAAGTACGGCAGAGGACGTTCCTCAAGGGCCGGATCCTGTTCAACAAGGGTGCGTCGAGCATGGATTGTCTCGTGCGCGACATGTCGGCGTCGGGCGCGCGCCTGGCCCTCAGCGAAACCACCACCCTTCCCGAATCCTTCGACCTCTACATCCCGCAGAAGGACAGGACCTACCGCTCGACCCTGGCCTGGCGCCGGGCCGACGGCGTCGGCATCACCTTTCTGGACGAGGCCGTGCCGGCGCCCACGCCGGCTCGCGCCGAGGATCCGGGCTCCATGCTGATGCTGATGCGCCGGGTCGGCGAACTCGAAGCCGAGAACGCGGCCCTGCGCCGCCTGCTCATGGGCGCGGCGGCCGCTCCGGCCGAGGGCACCGTCAACGCCGGCTGACGCCGGCCCGAGCGGTCCCCCGGGATCCGGGGCATGCGATCGCTACGCCGTCTCCAGCGCCGCCCGGATGCGTGCCGCGTGATCGGCCAGAACACCTTGATCGGCCATGCCGCCCGTGTGGCGCCCGAGCGCCACGCCGTCGAAGCGCGGCAGGATGTGGACGTGGAGGTGGAACACCGTCTGGCCGCCGGCCGGTTCGTTGTACTGGAACACGGTCAGGCCGTCGGCGGCGAAGGCCGCCTTCACCGCGCGGGCGACGCGCTGGACCGTCGCCGCCACCGCCGCCAGCGAAGCCGGGTCGGCGTCGAGGAGGCCACGGGCCGGGGCTTTCGGGATCACCAGGGTGTGGCCGTCGCCCTGGGGCATCACGTCCATGAAAGCGAGGGTGTGGTCATCCTCGTAGACCTTCTGCGCCGGGATCTCCCCGCGCAGGATCTTGGCGAAGATGTTCTGAGGGTCATAGGCTGCGGTCACGGTCGCTCGCTCCGGTCGGGTCGTTTCGGGCACCACGATGCACAGGCGTCCCCCGCGCGTCTACCGACCGAACCTTGGCCTTGTCCCATGCGTTGCAGGGTTCGACGCCTGGGCTTTCCCCGGCTTTTTCCGGACGAGACCCACATGGCCCACGAAAGCACGAGCGCCATCTACACCGCCGCCGGCGCCAACCTCGCCATCGCGGCGGCGAAGTTCGTCGGCGCGTTCTTCACCGGCTCCTCGGCGATGCTGGCAGAGGGCGTCCATTCGATGGTGGACACCACCAACCAGATCCTGCTCCTCGTCGGGATGAAGCGGGCCAAGCGCCCGGCCGATGCCCTGCATCCGTTCGGCTACGGCCGCGAGATCTACTTCTACGCGTTCATCGTCGCGCTGTTCATCTTCCTCGGCGGCGGCGCCTTCGCGGTCTACGAGGGCATCCACAAGCTGCATTATCCCGAGCCGGTCTCGGACGCGCACGTGTTCGGACACACGATCCCGGGCCTGTGGGTCAATGTCGGCATCCTGGGCTTCGCGGTTCTGGCCGAGGGCTATTCCTGCGCCGTCGCCCTGAAGTCGTTCTGGGCCGAGAAGGGCAGCCGCCCGCCGCTCACGGCCATCCGCCGCAGCAAGGACCCGGCCCTGTTCACGGTGCTCGTCGAGGATGTCGCCGCTCTCATGGGCCTCGTGGTGGCCCTCTCGGGCGTGATCCTGGCGCACGTGCTCGAGATGCCCGACCTCGACGGCTGGGCCTCCATCGCCATCGGGGCGATCCTCATCGGCATGGCGGGCTTCCTGATGATCGAGACCCACGGCCTGCTCATCGGCGAGGCGGCGGACCCCGCCCTCGTCGCGGCCATCCGCGAGGTGGTGCGCACGGAGCCGGGCGTCCACAACGTCAACGCCGTACTGACCCAGCACATGGGGCCGTCCGACATCCTGGTGAACGTCAGCCTCGACATGGACGACACCCTGAGCGCCGGCAACATCGAGGCGATGGTCGGCCGCCTGGAAGCCAAGCTGAAGGCGCGGAGCCCCGACGTCACCCGGGTGTTCATCGAGATCCAGTCGAAGGACACGGCGCCGGCCTATCCGGCGGCGGCACCCGCCGGGGCCTGAGGCGCCGGCGCGGCGAGCGCCTGCGCGATCGCCCCATCGAGATCGGCAGGCTTGGTCTTCGGGGCGTAGCGGGCGATCACGCGCCCGTCGCGCCCGACGAGGAACTTCGTGAAGTTCCACTTGATGCCGGTGAGCCCGAGGAGGCCCGGCTTCTCCCGCTTCAGATGGGCGAAGACCGGATCGGTGGCAGAGCCGTTGACCGCCACCTTGGCGAGAACCGGAAACGTGACGTCGTAGGTCAGGCTGCAGAACCGGGCGATCTCGGCGGCGTCCCCGGGCTCCTGGGCGCCGAACTGGTTGCAGGGAAATCCCAGCACCACGAGGCCGGCGTCGCGGTGCCGGCGCCACATCTCCTCCAGCCCTGCATACTGCCCGGTGAAACCGCATTGCGAGGCGGTGTTGACGACGAGGAGCACCCGGCCGCGATGCTGCGCCAGCGGATACGGCGTGCCGTCGGCGGCGCGTGGAACGAGATCGTACAGGCTGGTCATCGGGTCCCCTCGGGGGTGGATCTGGCGCCGGCGGGTCTGATCCCCGTCGGGCTCACGCGGGCTCCTCGGGCGGCCGCTCCGCCCCGTCGCGCCGGAACGGCGTCAGGGTGTCGAGGACGTCGGCCGCCTCGACCACGTGCGCGCGCTCGCGCGCGAGATAGTCGGCCACGGCGCGGCGCAGGGCCGGGTCGGCGATGTCGTGGGCCGAGTGCATGAGCACCGGCCGATAGCCGCGCGCAAGCTTGTGCTCGCCCTGCGCCCCGGCCTCGACCCGCTTCAGGCCATGGGCGATGGCGTAGTCGATGGCCTGATAGTAGCAGACCTCGAAATGCAGGAACGGATGATCCTCGACGCAGCCCCAGTTGCGGCCGTAGAGGGCGACGTCGCCGATGAAGTTGATGGCGCCCGCGATGATCTCCCCCTCGCGGCGGGCGAGGATCAGCAGCACTCGCTCGGGCATCCGTTCACCGACGAGATCGAAGAACTTCCGGTTGAGGTAGGGCCGGCCCCATTTGCGTGCACCGGTGTCGGAATAGAAGGCGTAGAACGCGTCCCAGTGCTCCGCCTTCAGATCGGCCCCGGTGACGTGCTCGATGGTGATGCCGCGGCTGAGGGCATCCCGGCGCTCGCGCCGGATCGCCTTGCGCTTGCGGGACGCCAGAGCTCCGAGGAAATCCTCGAAGCTTGCATACCCGGCATTGTCCCAGTGGAATTGCTGGTCGACGCGCTGGAGGAAGCCGAACTCCCCGGCCTGCGCCCATTCCCGCTCCTGCATGAAGGTGACGTGGATCGAGGACGCCTTGGTCTCCGCCCGCAGGGCGCGCAGGCCGGCCACCAGGGCGGAGGCCGCCTCGTTCACGTCCTGCCCCGGAGCGATGAGGAAGCGCGCGCCGGTCACCGGCGTGAACGGCACGCTGACCTGAAGCTTCGGGTAGTAGGCGCCCCCGGCCCGCTCGTAGGCGTCGGCCCAGCCGTGATCGAACACGTACTCGCCCTGGCTGTGGGATTTCAGGTAGCACGGCGCCACCCCGACGAGGCGCCCTTCGCGCTCGACCGCCACGTGGAGCGGCAGCCAGCCGGTGTGGCGCGAGACGCAGCCCGAATCCTCCAGGGCCGACAGGAAGGCGTGGGAGATGAACGGGTTGTGGGTCTCGTCGCCGGCCGACAGGGTCTCGGGCGAGGTCGCGCACGCATCCCACTCGGCCGCCGCGATCTGGCCGAGGCCCTGGACCGCACGCACCTGCAACGTGGTCACGGTTTCGGCCGGGGCGTCGGGTGCTGCGTCGGGCGTGTCCATGAGGAGGCAATCTAGGCCCCGCCGGCGGAGGGGCCAAGGGCGGGCCGGAGCCGCGCACCGTCGCAGGGATGTCCGTCGTCACCGACGTCCGGCGTTGGTCGCTCGCAAGGTTGGTGGGGCTTGCAAGGACGGATCCGCAAGCTCAAGATGATGCGGTACGTGCCTTCGGAAGGGGCAGACGATGGGATTGATGGACGTTCATGCCGGGCAGACGCATCCGTCCCGCACGCCGCCGGACGATTTCGCCCAAGACGTCCTGATCGAGATGGCCAATCTCGACGAACAGGACACCAACATTCCTGGCACGATCTTCATCTCGACGGCACTGGGCGCGCATGGCCCTCGGGTGAAGTGGTATCCCGATCGCGCGGGCAGAACTCTGCCCTGCCTCATCGTCTCCATCGGCCCGGACCCGCAGCCCCGCGACGACTTTTTACCCGGCACCCTTTCGCGTGCTGCGCTTCCGCGCGTGATCGCATGGGTGCGCCTCAACCACGTTGCCCTGCTCAACTTCTGGAACAACGGTGCGTCGTGGAATCGCCGCGAGGTTTCCGCCTTCCTGGATGGGCTGAAGCCGCTGGCGCGGTAGTCCGCCGACGAGGACTTCTCGGGGCGGGAGTCTTCCCAGGGCAGACGCCGCTCAGGGCAGAAACCCCTCGAACACCATCTGGTCGGCATGCGCTTGCGCGTGACGCCGCTGGTCGGGTGTCCGCACGGTCCAGGTCATCACCGGGCGTCCGCCGAGCAGCCGGCAGAGATGGGTCGGCGCGCAGGGGAGGTCGTCCACCCGCCAGGACAGGAAGTCCGGCTCGGTCTCGCCGAAATGCAGCAGGTCCGACAGGGCGCGGCGCAGGCTCGGGGGCAGGGCGGCGTAGGCCGGGTCGTCCTGGCGGGTCTCGCCGACGATGCCGCGCGGGATGCCGGGCGCGCGGTCGCGCAGGGCCGCCACGAGCTGCGGATCGAACGACTTGACCGCCACGGGGCCCGCATAGGCGGCTGCGAGTTCGGCGACGCGCTCGAGGAGGCGCATGTCGCCGTCGTAGCGCGACTTCACCTCGATCACGAGGGGCGTACGCCCGGCGATGGCGGCGAGGAAGTCGGGCAGGGTCGGGATGCGCTCGGATGAGCCGGCGACCGCGAGATCGCGCACAGCCGCGGCCGACAGGCTCGCAACCGGGTCCGGAATCCCGGTCAGGCGGCCGAGCCCGGCATCGTGGAACACCATCGCCTCGCCGTCGGCGCTGCGCTGCACGTCGCACTCGATGGCGTAGCCGCCGTGAATCGCGGCGCTCGCCGCCGCGATCGTGTTCTCCGGCACACCGGCCCCCCGGTCGTGCAGGCCGCGATGGGCGATGGGCCGGGCGGTGAGCCAGGCCGGTGCGTTGACGCTCAACTCAAACGCTCACTTGACCTCGAACATCGCCTCGACCTCGACGGCCGCGTCGAGGGGGAGTTCGGCCACGCCCACGGTGGCGCGGGCGTGGCGGCCCCGGTCGCCCAGCACCTCGACCATGAGATCGGAGGCGCCGTTCATGATGCCGGCGAGGCCGGAAAAGCTCGGCACCGCGTTGATGAAGCCGCCGAGCCGCACGCATTGCACCACGCCGTGGTCGAGGTCGCCCACGGCCGCCTGAACCTGGGCCAGGACGTTGATGGCGCACAGGCGCGCGGCCGCGATGCCGTTCTCAACCGAGACCTCGGCGCCGAGCTTGCCGAGATGGGCCGGGTCGAGCTTACCGTCGGGCCCGAAGCAGATCTGCCCCGAGATCACCACGAGGTTGCCGGTGCGGACGAACGGCACGTAGTTCGCCACGGGGGCCGCCGCCTTCGGCAGGGTGAGGCCCATGGCCTCCAGGCGTTCCTTGGCCGTGCTCATGCGCGTCGCATCTCCTGAGAAACCGTTCCGAGGGGCTCTGACCATGTCCGCGCGTGGCACGCAAGGCACCTCCGCGAACGGCGTAGCGGGCCGTCATGTCGGAGGTGTGAACCCCTCCCGTCATTGACAGAATTGGGCTTTTCTCTAGTAATCGCGCGCGTGCCGCCCCCTTGCCGAGGCGGCACTTTCATTTGGTGCGGTCGCCTTCGGACGCCGCGAGACACGGAGTCGGGATCGTGACATCCGCTCTTCTGCCGACCTATGCCCGCGCCCCCATCGCCTTCGAGCGTGGCGAGGGCGCCTGGCTCGTGGCGCGCGACGGCGAGCGATACCTCGATTTCGGCGCCGGGATCGCGGTGAACGCCCTCGGCCACGCCCATCCCCACCTCGTGGACGCCCTGACCAATCAGGCGCAAAAGCTCTGGCACACCTCGAACCTGTTCGAGATTCCCGACGGCGAGCGGCTGGGCCGGCGCCTCGTGGACGCGACCTTCGCCGACGTGGCGTTCTTCGCCAATTCGGGCGCCGAGGCCAACGAGGCCGCCATCAAGATGGCGCGCAAGTACCATGCGGTCGGCGGCCACCCCGAGCGGTTCCGGATCATCACCTTCGAGGGCGCGTTCCACGGGCGGACGCTCGCCACCATCGCGGCCGGCGGCCAGGCCAAGTACATCGAGGGCTTCGGCCCGAAGGTAGACGGATTCGATCAGGTTCCGACGGGGGATCTCGCGGCGCTGGAGGCCGCCATCGGCCCGGAGACCGCCGCCCTGATGATCGAGCCGATCCAGGGCGAGGGCGGCGTCAGGGTGATTCCGCATGAGCACCTGCGCGCCCTGCGCGCCCTGTGCGACGCGCATGGCCTCCTCCTGATCATGGACGAGGTCCAGACCGGGGTCGGTCGCACGGGCCGGCTGTTCGCGCACGAATGGTCCGGCGTGACGCCCGACATCATGAGCGCCGCCAAGGGCATCGGCGGCGGCTTCCCGCTGGGTGTCTGCCTCGCCACGGCCGAGGCCGCGCGCGGCATGACCGCCGGCACCCACGGCACCACCTTCGGCGGCAACCCGCTGGCCATGGCGGTGGGCAACGCCGTCCTCGACGTGGTGCTGGCCGACGGCTTCCTCGACCGGGTCGGACAGGTGGGCCTGCTGCTCAAGCAGCGTCTGGCCGCCCTGCAGGACCGCCACCCCGGGGTGATCCAGGAGATCCGCGGCGACGGGCTGATGCTCGGGCTCAAGCTCGGCGTGCCCAACACCGACTTCGCCGCGACGGCACGGGACATGCACCTCCTCGTCATCCCGGCGGGCGACAACGTCGTGCGCCTGCTGCCGCCGCTCATCATCACCGATGCCGACGTGACGGAGGCCGTGGCGCGCCTCGACGCGACGGCCACCGCACTCAAGACCCCGGCACAGGGGGCGGCCGCGTGATGGCCGGTCCCACGACGAACCGTCAGACGAAGAACGGATCCATGACCACCACCCTCAACGGGACCGGGCCCGGCCCGCGCCACTTCCTCGACCTCAAGGACTTCTCGGCGCAGGAGCTGCGCACGGTGCTGGACGCCGCGGCCGCCATCAAGGGTCGTCGGCGCAAGGGCGAGATCGCGGCCGAACGGCCGCTGATCGGCAAGACCCTCGCGATGGTGTTCGACCGGCCGTCCACCCGCACGCGGGTCTCGTTCGATGTCGGCATGCGCGAACTCGGGGGCGAGACCCTGATGCTGACGGGCGGCGAGATGCAGCTCGGCCGGGGCGAGACCGTGGGCGACACCGCCCGGGTGCTGTCGCGCTACGTCGACGCGATCATGATCCGCATCCTCGACCACGACCTGATGCTGGAACTGGCCGAGCACGCCGAGGTGCCGGTGATCAACGCGCTCACCAAGGTCTCGCATCCCTGCCAGATCATGGCCGACGTGCTTACCTTCGAGGAGCATCGCGGGCCGATCAAGGGCCGCACCGTCGCGTGGTCGGGCGACGCCAACAACGTGCTGGCGAGCTGGGTGCACGCCGCCGCGCGGTTCGACTTCACCCTGAACGTCGCCGCCCCGCCGGAGCTCTCGACGCCGCAGCCGCTCCTCGACTGGGCCCGCGCGCAGGGCGCCGCCGTCAACTGCACCACCGACGCCTACGCGGCCGTCGACGGCGCCGACGCCGTGGTGACCGATTGCTGGGTCTCCATGGGCGACGAGGACGACCACCACCGCCACAACCTGCTCTCGCCTTATCAGGTGAACGCCAAGCTCATGGCGGCGGCGGCCAAGGACGCGCTGTTCATGCACTGCCTACCGGCCCATCGCGGCGAGGAGGTCACGGCCGAGGTCATCGACGGCCCGCAATCGGTGATCTTCGACGAGGCCGAGAACCGCCTGCATGCCCAGAAGGGTATTTTGGCGTGGTGCCTGCGCGCGCAAGGTCTCTGACGCCGCGACCGCGGGGCGCGTGCCCCGTCGCGCGGGCTGCCGTCGCGTCCTATATGAACGCCAGAGGCCGGACGACGGATGGGCCGGAGCGCCGGGCCGGGGACGACGCAGATCGCGTGCTCGCGGACGCTCGCCGGGCCGGGTCCCTCGCGCCCGAAGGGAGATGCCATGACTGCCGGACACGAACCTGCTGCCCAGACCCTCGTCATCGAGGGGGACGACGACGTGGTGCTGCCCTTCGCCGTCGAGGGGCTGGACGTGCGCGGCCGGGTGGTGCGCCTCGGTCCGTCCGTCGACACCATCCTGCGCCGGCACGGCTACCCGGACCCCGTGGCGCGGTTGCTCGGCGAGGCGGCGGCCCTCACCGTTCTCCTTGGCTCGTCCCTGAAGTTCGAGGGCCGGTTCCAGCTCCAGACCAAGAGCGATGGCCCCGTCGAGATGATCGTCGTCGATTTCGAGGCCCCCGACCGGGTGCGGGCCACGGCGCGCTTCGATGCCGGCCGTGTCCAGGCCCTGGGAAGCTCCCCGTTGAAAAGTCACGACCTGATCGGGCAGGGGCACCTCGCCATGACCATCGACCAGGGGCCGCAGAGCAGCCGCTACCAGGGCGTCGTCGCCCTGGAGGGTCAGAGCCTGGAGGAGGCGGCCCACCAGTATTTCCGTCAATCCGAGCAGATCCCGACCCAGGTCCGCCTCGCCGTGGCGGAGGAATACGCGAACGGGACCACCACCTACCGGGCGGGTGGCCTCCTTGTGCAGTTCCTGCCGCAATCCATCGACCGGGCGCGGCTCGCCGACCTGCCCCCCGGCGACATCCCGGAGGGCCACGCCCATTTCGACGCCCAGGGCGTCCCCGAGGACGACGCCTGGGTCGAGGCCCGCAGCCTGGTCTCCACCATCGAGGACCACGAGCTCGTCGATCCGGCGGTGTCGTCCGAGACCCTGCTCTACCGCCTGTTCCACGAGCGCGGCGTGCGGGTGTTCGAGGCGCAGGGGGTGCGCGAACAATGCCGGTGTTCGCCCGAGCGGGTCATGGCGATGATCGTGTCGTTCTCGCCCCAGGAGCGCCGGGACATGGTCGCCGACGACGGCCGCATCGGCATCACCTGCGAGTTCTGCTCGCGACGCTACGACCTCGATCCGGCCGAGGTGGAGGCGCAGGTCGCGGCCGACTGATACGGTGTCCGCCTGATCACTTCGGATCGAGCGGGCGCGACGGGCTCCCTCTCCTGGAAGGAGAGGGAGCCCGCATTATACCGCGTCACCGAACTGATCAGCCGGAAACCGTATGAGAACCGAGGACTGGGCTCAGCCTTTCAGGGCCTCCAGTCCCTCGATCGCCGTGGTCACGTCGATCTCGGTGATCTCGAAGTCGGCGATGCCGTGCTGGCGGAAAGGATCGGTCTCGATGAAGGCCTCGATCTCCGCACGTGGGCCGCGGGCGAGGATTACCCCGCCGGTGCGCGGCACCTTGCGGCCGGAGGCGAGGAAGCCGTGCTCGGCATAGCCCCGCTTCACCCACGCCAGATGGTCCGCCATGTGGCGGTCGGCCTCCTCGGTGCTTTTGACGTAGGTAAGCGAGACGACGATCATACGCATATCCCTTGGCGGCGCCGTCAGGCCTTCAACACGGGCTCGGCGATCTCGCCGCTGCCCCGGCGCGCCAGATATTCCGGCTGGAACAGGCACATCCGCACGGCGTCGCGGTACTTGCCGTTGACGAAGAACTCGTCCTTGAGAATGCCTTCGGGGACGAAGCCGCAGCGCTCGTAGATGCGCACGGCCCGGGCGTTGTCCTTGTCCACGTGCAGGTAGAGCTTGTGGATGTTGAGCACGCTGAAGGCGTAGTCCATGGCGATGCGGGTAGCGCGGGGGGCGTAGCCCTGGCCCTGGAACATCGGGTGGATCGCGATCTGGAACTCGCAGCGCCGGTGGAGGTGGTTGATCTCCACGAGCTCCACGAGACCGGCGGGCTCGCCGTCGGCATTGGCGATGATGAAGCGCCGCTCGGTCTGGTTGTGGATATTGCGCTCGTAGAGCTGCGCCAACTCGGCGAAGGACTCGTAGGCCTCCTCGAACCAGTAGCGCATGATGCTGTCGTTGTTGTTGAGCTGATGCACGAACATCAGATCCTCCCGCTCCAGCGGGCGGAGCTTGACCGGGCCGTCGGCGGCGATGGTGCGGGCCGTGACGGTTCTCATGGGACGCGGCATTCGTCGATCAGGCGGCGCATGAACGCCTCGCCGGCCTCCAGGGCCGCGAGGGTGATGTACTCGTCGGGCTGATGGGCCTGGTCGATGGAGCCGGGGCCGCACACCACGGTCGGGATACCCGCCACCTGGAACCGTCCGGCCTCCGTGGCGTAGGGCACCGAGACCGTGTGGTTGCGCCCCGCCACCCGCAGGGCGAGGTGCTCGGCCGCCGAGCCGGGCTCGGGTGCGAGCCCGGGCACCGCCACCTCCTCCAGGGTCTCGATGTGCCCGTAATCGCCGTAGCGGTTGAGCCGCTCCCTCAGCACGCTGTCCACCTTCGCCTGGAACAGGGCCGGGATCTCGCTCATGTCGAGGTCGGGCAGGCCCCGGAACTCCCAGTGGAAGGTGCAGAGCTTCGGCAGGATGTTGCGGGCCGTGCCGCCGGAAATCGTGCCGACATGCACGGTGGTGGCGGGCGGATCGAACCGGCCCGACGCGTCGCCGCGCGCAATCATCGCATCGGCGATGCGGTTCAATTCGGAGACGAGGTCGGCCGCCGCCATCACGGCGTTGGCGCCGAGCATCGGCTTGGCCGAATGCGCCTCGTGGCCGTGCACCGTAGTCATATAGGTGACGATGCTCTTGTGGGCGTCGGCGACCTCGAGGTCGGTGGGCTCGCCGACGATGACGGCGCCGGGGCGCGGCAGATCGGCGCCGAAGCGCGCGATGGTGTCGGCGACGCCGAGGCAGGTGGTCTCCTCGTCGTAGGACAGGAGGATGTGGATCGGGCGCGCCAGATCGGCGGCGAGGAAGTCCGGGATCGCCGCAAGGGCGAGGGCGCAGAACCCCTTCATGTCGACGGCGCCGCGCCCATAGGCGCGCCCGTCGGCGATGCGCAGGGTGAACGGGTCCGTGGTCCAGGCCTGCCCCGTCACCGGCACCACGTCGGTGTGCCCCGAGAGCACGACGCCCCCGTCGATCATCGGGCCGATGGTGGCGAAGACCGCAGCCTTGCTGCCGGTCGCGTCGGGAATGCGCACGTGCGGGACGCCGAGATCGGCAAGGTAGCCGCAGACGAAGTCGATGAGCGCGAGGTTCGACTTCGAACTTTCGGTGTCGAAGGCCACGAGCCGCGCCAGCAGGTCGAGGGTCTCGGGGCGCGGGCCGGACATGAGCTTAATGGACGCTGCGGCGGACGTGGGGCGAGTCGAGGGAGAAGGCGGGGATCTCGGCCTCGAAGCTCTCGCCGGCATTCGTCGCCATGGTGTAGCTGCCGGCCATGAGGCCGTCGGGCGTGGAGAGCGGGCAGCCGCTGGTGTAGCTGAACGACTCGCCCGGTTCGAGCACGGGCTGCTTGCCGACGACGCCGGCGCCCCGCACCTCCTGGGTCGAGCCGCGCCCGTCGACGATCCGCCAGTGGCGCGAGCGCAGTTGCACCTGCTCGGAGCCGTTGTTCACGATCTCCACGGTGTAGGCGAAGAAGTAGCGGCTTTCGTCCGGCGAGGATTCCTCCTCGACGAAGCGGGGCATCACCGTCACGCTGATCCCACGCGTCTGAGCCTTGTACATCGCCTTCAACGCCTCCGTGGCCGGGCCTGACCCGGGCGCGACCCAGGATCGCGACAAGCTCAGGGCGTCGTGGTACGGCCCGGCGAAAACCGCGTCAATCGTGGTGAATGCGGGGACACCCGCGGAAAAATGAGGACCAGCCTGCGTGGTCGACGAGACGGTTTCGCGGGGTTCTCCGCCGCTTCCGGGGAGAACCCCGACGCGGGGGCTTCTCGCCAGCCTTGCCATGGCCGGGCTCGCCGCCGCCTTCGCGTGGCACGCCCCGGATGCCAACACCTGGGCCGCCGCGGCGCTCGTTGCCGCCCTCGCCCTCGACGGGCTGTCGCGGATGGCCGGCGCCCGGGTCGCGCGGCGGACCGGGCCGTCGCCCCGCATGGTGGGCATGCCCTCGGTGGTGCTCGCCGTCGGGCCGGGCGCGGGCCTCGGCGCGGTGCTGTTCGGCTTCGGCCTGATCGTCTGGCCGGCGGGCTTTCCCGTCCTGGCGAGCGCGCTGGCCGGCCTCGTCACCATGGGGGCTCTCGCCCGCCTCGCCCTCGCGCGGATCGTGCTCGCGCAGATCGTGCTCGCGACGCCCGAGGAGCCGGAAGCTTAACGCGGCCTTAGGCCGTCGCCGCGACACTGCCGCGAATTCGGCGATCCTCATCGACACGAGGCGCCCGATCGAGTGCGGGCGAAGCGAAGGGCCGGACGTGATGCAGACAGAGGCGCGCACCGGCATCCTGGCGGCGCAGGGGATCGCGGCCCTGACGCAGGCCGGGGCGATCCGGCCGGACACGTTCTACGCCCCGGACCAGATCCAGCCCGCGAGCCTCGATCTGCGCCTCGGCGCCCGGGTATTTCGCGTCCGCACGAGCTTCCTGCCCGGCGCCCGCACGGTCGCGGCCTGCATCGAGGCCTTCGTGCTGCACGAGATGGACCTGACCCAGGGCGCCGTGCTGGAAACGGGGTGCGTCTACATCGCCGAGTTGCAGGAGCACCTCGCCCTGCCGGCCGATCTCGCCGCCAGCGCCAATCCCAAGAGTTCGACGGGGCGCATCGACGTGTTCACCCGGGTCATCACCGACCGGGGCACGGCGTTCGATCAGGTCGAGGCCGGCTACCACGGCCCGCTCTACGCCGAGATCTCCCCACGCACCTTCCCGGTCAAGGTGCGCACGGGCTCGCGCCTGTCGCAGATACGCTTCCGCCGGGGCGATCCGCGCCTCACCGACGCTGCGCTCGCGGCGCTTCACGCCCACACGCCCCTGGTCGATGCGGGCCAGCCGTCGTTCCAGGGCGGCATCGCCGTCTCCATCGATCTCTCCGGCTTCGACGGGCTCATCGGCTACCGGGCCAAGCGCCACACCGGCCTCGTCGATGTCGACAGACCCGGCGCGCACCGGACGGCCGAGTTCTGGGAGCCGCTGGCCGCCGACGGCTCGGGCGCCCTGATCCTCGATCCGGGCCAGTTCTACATCCTGGCCTCGAAGGAATCCGTGCAGGTGCCGCCGGACCACGCCGCCGAGATGGTGCCGTTCGATCCCCTCGTGGGCGAGTTCCGGGTGCATTACGCCGGCTTCTTCGATCCGGGCTTCGGCTTTGCCGCGGCCGGCGGGGCCGGCGCCCGGGCCGTGCTGGAGGTCCGCTCGCGCGACGTGCCGTTCCTGCTTGAGGACGGCCAGATCGTCGGCCGCCTCGTCTACGAGCGCATGGCCGAGGTGCCGGCGACACTCTACGGGGCCGGGGCCGGTTCGAACTATCAGGCGCAAGGGCTGAAGCTCTCGAAGCACTTCGCCTGAGGGCGTCACACCGGCAGGGTCAGGGCCGCGCGGAGTCCCCCGAGGGCCGAGCGGTCGAGGCGGAGGCCGCCGCCGTAGAGTTCGGCCAATTCCTGGGTGATGGACAGGCCGAAGCCGTTGCCCGGCACGGTCTCGTCGAGGCGCCGCCCGGGCCGGACCGCTTCGGCGGCGGCCTCGGCAGCGAGGCCCGGCCCGTCATCCTCCACGGTGATCACCAGGCCGGATGCGGTGCTGACCGCACCGACGCGCACGTAGCCGCGGCACCATTGGCAGGCGTTGTCGATGAGGTTGCCGAGCATCTCGTCGAGGTCCTGGGCGTCGCAGGCGACGGCCGCGTTGGACGTGTCGGTCACGCCGGCCGGAAGGGTGACGTCGATGACGAGCCCTTTCTCGGCATAGAGCCGCGCGAAGGTGGTGCGCAGATCCGCGACGGGTCCGGCGAGGGGCGTGCGGGCGCGGGTGGCTCCACCGAGGGCCGCCGCACGCGCGCGGCGCAGATGGTGTCGGACCTGGGAATCCATCGAACCGACGAGGCTGGCCAGGGTCCCGTCGGGGTCGCGGGACCGGTCGGACAAGGCGAGGGACAGGGTCGCGAGCGGCGTCTTCAACCCGTGGGCGAGGTTGGCCACATGGGTGCGGGCGCGCTCGAGGTTGACCGCGTTCTGGTCGAGGAGCGCGTTGACCTCCGCCACCAGGGGGCGGATCTCGGCCGGCTGCTTGCCCGGCACGCGGGCGCGGTCCCCGGCACGCACCTCCGCGAGGTCGCGGCGGAGGCGCTCCAGGGGCCTGAGGCCGAGGCGGATCTGCGCGAGGGCTCCGGCCAGAAGACCGACACCGAGGAGGCCCAGGATGAGCGCCAGGGCGCCGGCCGCCTCGCGCAAGGGGCCGCGCAGGGCGGCGGACGGCGCCGAGGCCACGAGGATCGCGGGCGGCACGCCAGGCGCGGGCGGCAGGGTGAGGACGCGCAGGATCAGGCTCTCGCCCCACGGGCCGGTGCCGTCGGCCGGGCGCGGCCGATCCGTGTCGTCCCGCTCGGGGCGTCCCGCCTCGACGGCGAGGTCGCGGCCCTCCAGGGCGCCGGAGCGCAGGACGGTGCCGCCCTGGCGCACCTGCCAGTACCAGCCGGCCCGGTCCCGGTCGAAGGGCGGCCCGTCGAGGTTGCGCGCGAGCCGCAAGCGGTCGCCGGGGCCGCGTTCCAGGCCGGCCGCGAGGGCGACGAGCTGGCTGTCGAGGCGGCTGTCGAGCTGGCCCCGGACGAAGCGGTACAGAACAAGCCCGATGGCGACGCCCGCCACCACGAGGGCGACGGTGACGAGGACCAGGGCGGCGGCGAGCAGCCGGCGCTGAAGCGAACCGAGATGGAACGGCCCGGCCACGCCCTCGGCTTTCGGAGGGGGCGGGGCAGGGGGCTCCGGCTCGCGCGGCGGCATCAGGCCGCCTCGCCCGGCATCAGGCGATACCCGTGGCCGCGCACGCCCTCGATGCGGGCCGGGGCGATCTTGCGGCGCAGGCGGGTGATGATGACCTCGACGGAGTTCGAATCGACGTCGGCGTCGCCGTCATAGACCCGCTCGATGAGCTGGCCGCGCGGCACCACCCCGTCCTTGCGCAGCATCAGGCAGGACAGCACCCGCCATTCGAGGCCCGTGAGTTTCAGGGGCAGGCCGTCGCGCTCGAAGGTGCCGAGCCCTGAATCGTATGTCAGGGGTCCGCAGACGACGCGGTTCGCCCCGTGCGCGGTGGCGCGCCGCACCAGGGCGCGCAGGCGGATCACGAGTTCCTCGACCCGGAACGGCTTGACCAGGAAATCGTCGGCCCCGGCCTTGAAGCCCGCCACCTTGTCGCTCCAGCCGTCGCGCGCCGTGAGGATGAGCACCGGGACCGTCCGACCGGCCCCGCGCCAGGCCTGGAGCACCCCGATCCCGTCGCGCTTGGGCAGGCCGAGGTCGAGCACCACGGCGTCGTAGGTCTCGGTCTCGCCGAGGTGCTGGCCGTCCTCGCCGTTCACGGCGTGGTCGAGGGCGAAGTTCTCCGCCCGCAACGCCTTGGCGATCTCGGCGGCCAGCGGCGCGTCGTCCTCCACAAGCAGGATCTTCATCGGGCGTAGAATCCGTGGGCGGCGGCGGATGGGAAGGGGCGGGCTACGCCGTTGGGTTTAACCGGGGCTGAACCGCGCGGTTCAGATCGGATTGGCGGGGCTTCCCTAGAACGGCGTCAACCCGAAAGGGCAACGCCGACAGGAACACCGACACCATGAATACCGACACCATCGACCGGACCGCCACCGACCTGACCCCGAAGAAGGCCAAGCGTTCCAGGAAGCGTACCCTCGTGGCCGGCGCCATCGCCGCCCCCCTCGCCTTCGGCGCCGTCGGCCTGTCGCTGGCGCAGAACAACACCGCGACCCTCACGCCGGTGGAGCCCGTCGCGGTCTCGGACTTGAAGCCCTCCGCCGCCATCGCCGCGAAGGGGACCGTCGCCGAGATCTACGGCAACAAGTTCGTGGTGCAGGACGGCACCGGGAAGGCCCTGGTGGAGACGGGCAAGCGCGGCGAGGGCGGCACCCTGGTGACGACCGGCGAGGCCGTCACCGTCCAGGGCCGGTTCGAGAACGGCTTCCTCCATGCCGCGCTGATCACCCGCGCCGACGGCACCAAGGTCGTGGTCGGCCCCGCCGGCGGCCCGCCCCCCGGCACCCTCGACTGGGCCAAGGACAAGATGGGCCTCGGCCCGAGGGCCGATGTGCCCGCCCTGACGGCCCAGGTGGAGGCCGCCGGCTATTCCGACATCCGCGTCACGGGCCGGGGGCCACGCCACCTCGACGTCGCGGCCAAGGGCGCGGATGGCCGCGAGCGCCACCTCCATGTCGGCTTCGACGGTCAGGTGCGCGAGAAGCGCGTCTTCTGAACCCCGGCCTTCCGATCCGCGTTCCTAGCCTCGGTGCCTCACGGGCACCCTCACCGAGAGTTCCACCCATGACCAAGACCCTCGCCTTGCTGAGCGCGGCTGCGATCCTGTGCGCGTCCGCCGCCGTGGCCCAGCCCGCCCCGCCGCCGCCCGGTGGTCCGAAAACCGGTCCCGAAGCCGGCGCGCCGCCGCCTCCACCGCCCCATGGCGGCCCGCGCGGCCCCCGTGGCGGCCCCGACGCCCCGCCTCCGCCGCCGAAGGCCGCGCAGTTCCGCCTGGAGCGGGGCGACACCGCCCTCGACGTGAAATGCGCCGCCGACGAACCGATGAAGGCCTGCGCCGAGATTGCCCTGCAGATGCTCGACAAGCTCGCGGCGATGCCGGCACCGGCCGGTCCCGCTCCGAAACCCCGCGACTGACCGGGCGCGGGACGGGCGGCCCACCGCGCCGCCCGTCCCGAGGGTCGCCGAACCGGCAGGATTCTACCGGTTCACCCCGGGGCGGGGGTTGAAATATTGCACTGCGGCATGAAATAGATTTTCGACCGTTCGCCCGTGATGAAGTGGCAATGGCGATTGCCCGAGAGAGGTTCTTCCATGTCCAAACTGTTCCGTCTGACCGCCGCCCTCGGCGCCGTGGCACTCACGCTCCCCCTGACGTTGCCGGCCTCGGCGAAGGAGCCGAGCGCGCAGAAGGTGCTCTCGATGGTCGACACCGACAACGACGGCACGGTCGATCTCAAGGAAGTCCAGGCCGTGGCCGCCGCGCGGTTCGACAAGCTGGAAGCCGACAAGGACGGCACCCTCGACGCCAAGGAGCTCAAGGGCCGCGTCAGCAAGAAGGCCCTGAAGGCCGCCGATCCGGACAGCGACGGCACCCTCGACAAGACCGAGTACCTCGCCCTCGTGGAAGCCCGCTTCAAGGCTGCCGATCCGGACAACGACGGCACCCTCGACGCCAAGGAACTGAAGACCCCGGCCGGCAAGGCCCTGGTCTCCCTCCTGAAGTAAGCCTCCACCGCGAGCGGCTCTCGCGTCTCACTGCGAGGACGGCCCGGCACCCCTGTGCCGGGCCGTTCGTGTTTCAGGAGCCGGCGACCGTGCACGGAGGATGGGCACCGAGGATTGACCGTTGCCCCCCGTTCGGAACATGCCAAGCTGGCACGTCATTCGCGAGGCCTGTCCGCTCAAGCTGATCGGTCCCGCGATGGCGCCCGGTTCTGGAAAAGGCGCCCATGGAATTCTTCGCCCAGCAGTTCATCAACGGGCTGACCCTCGGGTCGATCTACGGTCTGATCGCGCTCGGCTACACCATGGTGTTCGGCATCATCGGCATGGTGAACTTCGCCCATGGCGACGTGTTCATGCTGTCGTCCTTCATCGCGCTGATCTTCTTCCTCATCCTCACGACCTGGCTCGGGCTGACCTCCGTCGCCCTCGTCTTCCTGATCGTGCTGATCCTCGCCATGGTGCTGACCGCCCTGTGGGGCTGGGCCATCGAGCGGGCGGCCTACAGACCGTTGCGCGGCTCGTTCCGCCTGGCGCCGCTGATCTCCGCCATCGGCGTGTCGATCTTCCTGTCGAACTTCGTCCAGGTGGTGCAGGGCGCCCGCAACAAGCCGGTACCGCCCCTCGTGCGCGACGTGATCGTCCTCTACGAGAACGCGCAATACACCGTGACCCTGTCCTACAAGCAGGCGATCATCATGACGACGACGGCGCTCCTGCTCGCCGGCTTCTGGTACCTCGTCCAGCGCACCTCCTTCGGCCGGGCCCAGCGCGCCTGCGAGCAGGACCGGCGCATGGCGGCCCTGCTCGGCATCAACGTCGACCGCACCATCTCGCTGACCTTCGTGCTCGGCGCCGCACTCGCCGCCGTCGCCGGCACCCTCTACCTCCTGTATTACGGCGTGGTCTCCTTCTCGGACGGGTTCGTGCCCGGCGTGAAGGCGTTCACGGCGGCCGTGCTCGGCGGCATCGGCTCCCTGCCGGGCGCCGTCCTCGGCGGCCTGATCATCGGCCTCATCGAGACGTTCTGGTCGGCCTACTTCTCCATCGAGTACAAGGACGTCGCCGCGTTCCTGATCCTGATCGTGGTGCTCATCTTTAAGCCGTCCGGCATCCTCGGGCGCCCCGAAGTGGAGAAGGTCTAGCGTGGCTCAAGGTACGACGATCGGCCGGGTGGCCCCGACCGTGGCGCGCCGCTCCGGCGCCGCCTTGCCCGAAATGATCAAGGATGCCGCGCTCTTTGCCCTGGTGACCCTGGGCCTCGCCATCCCGGTGGTGGCCTACCGCACGGATCTCGGCCAGGGCACCGGCCTCGAACTCACCGGCCGCTGGGGCCTCGTCGCCGGCCTGTGCGCGGCGGTGTTCGTCCTGCGGCTCGCCCAGCGCCTCATGCTCGGCGAGGTTTCGCGCCGCCGCGATATCCGGACGCTGGCGGAGGCGGAGTCCACGGCCCCCGCCCGCGTCGCGCGTCCCGGCCGGATCATCGGGCCCCTCACCCTCGTGGTCGCCGTCACCCTGCCGCTGCTCGCCGCCCTCGGGTCGGGCGGCCTGTCGGAGGGGCGCTACTGGATCGATCTCGGCATCCTCATCCTCACCTACGTGATGCTCGGCTGGGGCCTCAACATCGTGGTGGGCCTCGCCGGCCTCCTCGACCTCGGCTACGTCGCCTTCTACGCCGTCGGTGCCTATTCCTATGCCCTGCTCTCGACGGTGTTCGGCCTGTCGTTCTGGGTCTGCCTGCCGCTGGCCGGCCTGTTCGCGGCGGGTTTCGGCGTGCTGCTGGGCTTTCCCGTCCTGCGCCTGCGCGGCGATTACCTCGCCATCGTCACCCTGGCCTTCGGGGAGATCATCCGCCTCGTGCTCATCAACTGGGTCGACTTCTCGGGCGGGTCCGCCGGCCTGTCGTCGATCCCGCGGGCGAGCTTCTTCGGGATTCCGTTCACGGCCGGGGAGGGCGGGTTCGCCAACGTCTTCGGCCTCGCCTTCAACCCGATGCACCGGGTGGTCTTCCTCTATTACCTCATCCTAGTGCTCGCGCTCATCACCAACCTCGTCACCCTGCGGATGCGCCGGCTGCCGCTCGGCCGTGCCTGGGAGGCGCTCCGCGAGGACGAGATCGCCTGCCGGTCGCTCGGCATCGACACCACCATCACCAAGCTCTCGGCCTTCGCCCTGGGCGCCATGTTCGCCGGGTTCGCCGGCTCGTTCTTCGCCGTGCGGCAGGGGTTCGTCTCGCCGGAAAGCTTCAACTTCCTCGAGAGCGCCATCATCCTCGCCATCGTCGTGCTCGGCGGCATGGGCAGCCAGCTCGGGGTGGCCGTCGCCGCCATCGCCATGGTGGGGGCGCCCGAATTGCTGCGCAACCTCGGCTTCCTCAAGGCGGTGTTCGGCGAGGGCTTCGACCCCAACGAGTACCGCCTGCTGCTGTTCGGCCTCGCCATGGTGGCGATGATGGTCTGGCGTCCGCGTGGCCTCATCTCCGAGCGCACGCCCTCCGTGCGCCTGGGAGCGCGCGCCCGATGAGCGACGCCACCGGTCTCACCCGCCTCGCCACCCTGAAGGACGAGCCCCCGGCCGCCGTTCCCGGGGGCCCGGCCGATCCGATCCTCGTGGTCGATCACCTCACCATGCGCTTCGGCGGCCTCACCGCCGTCGGCGACGTCTCGTTCAAGGTCGGGCGCGGCGACATCACGGCCCTCATCGGCCCGAACGGCGCCGGCAAGACCACGGTCTTCAACTGCATCACGGGCTTCTACAAACCCACCGAAGGGATGATCCGGCTGCGTCAGTCGGGCGGCGAGACCTACCTGCTGGAGCGCCTGCCCGGCCACGACGTCAATCGCCTCGCCCGCGTCGCCCGCACCTTCCAGAACATCCGCCTGTTCCCGCAGATGACCGTGCTGGAGAACCTGCTGGTCGCCATGCACAAGCCCCTGATGAAGGCCTCCGCCTTCAGCCTGGCGGGCATCCTCGGCCTGCCGAGCTACCGCAGGGCGCAAGAGGAAGCGATCGCGAAGGCCGCTGCCTGGATCGAACGCATCGGCCTCACCCGCCGGGCCGACGAGCCGGCCGGCGACCTGCCCTACGGAGATCAGCGCCGCCTCGAGATCGCCCGGGCCATGTGCACGGACCCGGTCCTGCTCTGCCTCGACGAGCCGGCCGCCGGCCTGAACCCGCGGGAATCGGCGGACCTCAACACTCTGCTGCGCCTCATCCGCGACGAGTTCGGCACTTCGGTGCTCCTCATCGAGCACGACATGTCGGTGGTGATGCAGATCTCCGACCGGATCGTGGTGCTCGATTACGGCATCAAGATCGCCGACGGCACGCCCGACGCGATCCGCAACGACACGCGGGTCATCGCCGCCTATCTCGGCGTCGACGACGAGGAAGTCGCCGCCGTCGAGGCCGAAGTCGGCCTTGCAGGAACCCATGCATGAGCGTCGCCGGCATCAACGTCCTCGTGGACGAGACCCGCGCCCAGGCGGCGGAAGCGAAGGCGCCGCTGCTCAGCGTGCGCGGCGTGTCGGCCTATTACGGCAGCATCCGCGCCCTGAAAGGCGTCGACATCGACGTGAACGAGGGTGAGATCGTCGCCCTCATCGGCGCCAACGGGGCCGGCAAATCCACCCTGATGATGACGATCTTCGGCCAGCCCCAGGCGCGCGAGGGCACCATCACCTTCGCGGGTCAGGACATCACGAAGCTGCCGACCCACGAGATCGCGCGCCTCAACCTCGCCCAGTCGCCGGAGGGCCGGCGCATCTTCTCGCGCATGACGGTCCGCGAGAACCTGCAGATGGGCGCGGCCGTCAACGGCGGAAAGCATTTCGCGGAAGATCTCGAGCGGATGTGCACCCTATTCCCGCGGCTTAAGGAGCGCATCGACCAGCGCGGCGGCACCATGTCGGGCGGCGAGCAGCAGATGCTCGCCATCGCCCGTGCCCTCATGAGCCGGCCGCGCCTGCTCATGCTCGACGAGCCGTCGCTCGGCCTCGCCCCCCTGGTGGTCAAGCAGATCTTCTCCACCGTGCGCGAACTGAACCGCACGGAGGGTCTGACCGTGTTCATCGTCGAACAGAACGCCTACCATGCGCTCAAGCTGGCGCATCGCGGCTACGTCATGGTCACGGGCACCGTCACCATGAGCGGGACGGGCCAAGCGCTCCTCGACGATCCGCAGGTGAAGGCCGCCTACCTCGAAGGGGGACAGCATTGATGCCGGAGACCTTCGCGCTGACCGGCGCGACATTGGGCATCTTCCTCCTCGTCACCGTGGCGATGGGGGGCTCGGCCGCCTGGATGACCGGGAGTGGCATGGCACGCGGCTGGCGCCCGTTCTGGCACTGCGCCCTCGCGCTCCTGCTGATCGCGGCCGTGACGCGGTTCCTGCATTACGCCCTGTTCGAGGGGACGCTCCTGTCCGCGCCGGCCTACGCCGTCGATGCCGTGTTCGCGCTCGCCGTTGGGGCCTTCGCCTATCGCTTCACCCGCGCGGGTCAGATGACCCGGCAATACGCCTGGCTCTACGAGCGCACCGGCCCGTTGAGCTGGCGCGACCGGCCGGCCGCGCCGTGACCTGAATTCCACGCGATCGTGCCGTCACGGGATGCCGGGCGGTACGACGCTTCGAGAGGGGAAACCAGCATGAAGTCAGTGTTGTCAGTGGGCGTCGCTCTGGGCCTCATGGTCGCGGCGACGGCGGCGCATGCGGAGATCAAGATCGGCGTGGTCGTCCCCGTCACCGGGCCGAACGCCGCCTTCGGCGCGCAGATCAAGACCGGGGCGCAACAGGCCATCGCCGACATCAACAAGGCCGGCGGCGTCAACGGCGAGAAGCTCGTGATGACGGTGGGCGACGACGCCTCCGATCCGAAGCAGGGCGTGTCGGTGGCCAACAAGTTCGCCTCCGAGGGCGTGAAGGCCGTGGTCGGCGCGTTCAATTCCGGCGTCTCGATCCCGGTCTCGGACGTGCTCGCCGAATCCGGCATCATCGAGATCAGCCCGGCCTCGACGGCGATCAAGTACACCGAGCGTGGCAATTGGAACACGTTCCGCACCTGCGGCCGCGACGACCAGCAGGGCGCGGTGGCGGGCGCCTACCTCGCGGACAAGTTCAAGGGCAAGAAGATCGCGTTCGTGCACGACAAGACGCCCTACGGCCGGGGCCTCGCCGACGAGACTCTGAAGGCGTTGAAGGCCAAGGGCGGCACCAACGTGATCTTCGAGGGCATCAACCCCGGCGAGAAGGACTTCTCGTCCCTCGTGTCGAAGCTCAAGCAGGCGGGCATCGACGTGATCTATTTCGGCGGCCTCTACACCGAGGCCGGCCTGCTGATCCGCCAGATGCGCGACCAGGGCCTCGCCGCCCCGCTCATGGGCGGCGACGGCATCGCCGACCGCGAGTTCGCGCAGGTCGGCGGCCCCGGCTCCGACGGCACCCTGATGACGTTCTCGCCCGACGCCCGCAAGAACCCGAAATCCAAGGCGACCGTGGACGCCTTCAAGGCGATCAACTTCGATCCCGAGGGCTACACCCTCTACTCCTACGCCGCCGTCCAGATCCTGAAGCAGGCCATGGAGATCGCGAAATCCTCCGACGGCCAGAAGGTCGCGGCCGTCCTGCACCAGGGCAAGCCGTTCGACACGGTGATCGGCGACATCGCCTACGACAAGAAGGGCGACATCACCCGGCCGGACTACGTCATGTACGTCTGGAAGAAGGGCGCCGACGGTTCGATCAACTACGCCGGTAACGAAGTGGCCCAGTAAGGTCCCGCGGCGTCGGCCCCCCGGGCCGGCGCCGGCATCGAGGAACAGATCATGGGAACGCCGAGGGACCTCAAGGTCCAGATGGCGGCCGAGACCCGGGCGCGCGAACGGGTACAGGCCCTGGCCAAGCTGGAGACGACCCGGGCCGACAGGGCGGAGGCCGCCCTGGCCGAAGCTCTGGCCGAGCGCGACGCCTGGCGTGCCCGGGCCTTGGCCGCACGGACGTCCGACGACGCCCGAATCACCGACGTGCGATCGTCAGCCGAACAGCCCCCGTCCGACTGAAGACCGCATCCGCCGGGATCGACCTTCCGGGAGACGATCACGCCCGACCGACCGCGAATCACCTGGGAGCGCGGTCGCAGAACCCGCGCCGTGCATCGCCGGGGCGGGTGAAAACGCCTGTCTCGGCGTGAGAAAATGCACCGAAGGGCCGTTTATCGATTTCTTGAACGCTCCGGTGTCTGGCGACCGGCGCTCCCGCATGGCATAGTGCGCAGATGAGCGAGACAACCATCAACACCCATCCCTACACTCTCGAGATCGTGCCGCCGAAGGCGGAAGGCGCGCCTTACCAGTGGGCCATTCGCAAGAACGGCAAGCTGGTGCAGCGGTCCGACCGCAGCCTGCCCACCGAGGCCAAGGCCTACGGCAACGGCATGGAGCAGATCGAGAAGCTCCTTTCGGGAGCCGGCGACCGGTAGGTCCAACCGACCGACATCGCCACCCACCTCCTTCGACGCCGCGGACCCCAGGGTCTGCGGCGTTTTTCATGAGATCATCGATGGCTCGGCAGGGTGGGTGGCAGGACACAGCCGCACGCAGCCCGGCTCCGCGTCACGGCGGAACCCCGGAGGGGCCATTTCGGGCGGCCCGGCCGGACAGGCGAGCATGGGGATGGCGGGGTGTGTCAGTCTCGGCACTCGGCGCCCCCAGGCACTTGGCCCGAGACACCCGGCATGGACGAAGGATTGGCTCCCCGAGCAGGACTCGAACCTGCGACAAAGCGATTAACAGTCGCTTGCTCTACCAACTGAGCTATCGGGGATCACCGCCACGGCTCCGCGCGAACCCGATGGGATGCGCAAGAGAGCGGCATGACCACCTGGATCGCGCCAAGGATTGCGCCGACCCAGGATGAAACGAAGGTCCGGAGGACCATGATCCTAACCTTGCACCACGAAGGCACAGCGCAAGATCGAGAGAAGAATTTGGCTCCCCGAGCAGGACTCGAACCTGCGACAAAGCGATTAACAGTCGCTTGCTCTACCAACTGAGCTATCGGGGACCGCGATCGGGTCTCTACACAGGGCCGCCGCCGGACGCAAGGCCCCGGGGACCGGCGTTTGACAAATCCGTCGCATTTCCCGAGCGCCACCCGCCTCGGCCGGACCGGATCGCGAGCGCCGGCTTGGAAGGGCCGGATTCACCACATCGGCCCGCCCGCGCGACTTCCCATAGGTGGACCGGGGAAACATGGATTGGCCGGCGAAACACCGTTGCCGATCGGCCCACCCCTCTGCTAGAGACCGCTCACCCCGGACGGACCGCCCGGCCGGGGGCGCCGCCCCGCTCGTTCGGGGCAGAGCGGGAAGGCCTCGTGGCGGAGTGGTTACGCAGAGGACTGCAAATCCTTGCACCCCGGTTCGATTCCGGGCGAGGCCTCCAAATCCTTCCCATTTCCCATCCCTTTCCGTCGCTGTCCCCGATATTTTCGCACGGGGACCGGCGAACGCGCGCCGGCGTGCCGGAACCTTGCGTTTTCAACGCCCATCCCCGACAACCCGCGGGCTTCGCGCGTCACCGAACGGCCTCCCACGAGAGGGGGTCCGGACCGGACGCCGGAACCGCCGTCGAAGGAAGAGACCGCATTCATGCTCGATTACGCGCAGGCGCGACGCCTCATGGTCGATTGTCAGTTGCGGACCTTCGACGTGAACAGCGTCCCCGTCCTCGACGCGTTCGAGGACGTGGCGCGCGAGCGGTTCGTCCCGCCCGGACGCGAGGACTTCGCCTATATCGACCAGACCCTGACCCTCGACGGCGGCGGTGGCGACGTTCGCGCGATGCCGGCTCCGATGCTGCTCGCCCGGATGATCCAGGCCCTGGACCTCAAGGCAGGCGCGAAGGCGCTCGATGTCGGCACCGGCTACGGCTACGCGGCCGCAATCCTGCACCACCTCGGTGCCGAGGTGGTCGCCCTCGAATCCTCCGCCACCCTGGCGGCCGGTGCGCGTGAGCGCCTCGGCGGTCTCGCGGGTACCGAGCTCGTCGAAGCCCCGCTGGAGGCCGGTGCTCCGGCGAGCGGGCCGTATGACGGGATCCTCGTCAACGGTCGCGTCGAGGTGCGGCCGCAGGCGCTCCTGGAACAGCTGAAGGAGGGCGGACGCCTCGTCTGCGTCATCGGGCAACCGCGCGCCGCCAAGGCGACGCTGTTCGTCCGGACCGGCGACGCCTATGGCGCCCGCCCGCTCTTCGACGCGACGCTTCCGGTGCTCGGTCCCTTCGCGGCCGCGAACGACTTCGCCTTCTAGGACGCGTCGCGCCGCCTTCCTTCCGGGGCGACCACGCCCCGTCGACGACCGGCCGGTGTCGCTTTTTTGTGGCACTGCCGTCCATTCAACACCCGGCCAGTCCCCACCCCGATGCCCGCGACGCCAAGTTCGGCTAGACTTGCCCATGGGCGGGCAACCCGGATTGCGCGAATGCGCGGCGCCGCAGGATAGCGGCCGACCGGTTCATCGTGAAACCGCAAGGGCTGATGAACGTGAGAGAACGGAAACCAGCGATGCGCCATGGGCTTCGATGCGCTGGCATCGTCGCAGTGACGCTGGCGGTAGGGCATCCGGCCAAGGCCGAGACGCTGGAGAGCGCGCTGTCGCGCGCCTATGCGGCGAACCCGACCCTGAACTCGAACCGCGCCGCCTTGCGTGGCGTCGACGAGAACGTCGCGCAGGCGAAATCCGGCTATCGCCCGACGGTGAGCGGATCGGCCGATATCGGTCTCGCTCGGACCGAGGGACGGGTCCAGACACTGGACATCAACAACGTGACACGGCCGGGCGGCGCATCCCTGACCGTCAACCAGACGCTGTTCAACGGATTTCAGACGGACAACCAGACCCGCCGGGCGGAATCGAACGTGCTCAGCACGCGCGAAACCCTGCGCGCCGTCGAGATGAACACCCTGTTCAGCGCGGCGCAGGCCTACATGTTCGTGCTCAGCGACACGGCGAACCTCGAACTTCGCCGCAACAACGTCGAGGTCTTGGAAGAGCAGCTGCGCCAGACCCGCGACCGCTTCAACGTCGGCGAGGTCACCCGCACCGACGTCGCCCAGGCCGAGGCGCGCCTCGCCGGCGCCCGCTCCGAAGTCAGCGGCGCCGAGGCGACCCTGCGCGCCAGCATCGGCACCTACCGCCGCTTCATCGGCGTCGAGCCGCGCCAGCTCGCCCCCGGCCGCCCCCTCGATCGCTACGTTCCGGCCAATCTCGACGCCGCCGTGACGATCGGCCTGAAAGAGCACCCCCAGATCCTGGCATCGATGCATGCGGTCGACGTGGCCGAGGCCAGCGTCAAGGTGCTCGAAGGCCAGCTCTACCCCACGGCGGGCCTGTCCGGCACGGTCCAGCAGCGCTTCGACAGCCAGTTCCCCGGCGACCGCAGCCTCAACGCCCAGATCGTCGGCCGCATCTCCGTGCCACTCTACGAGGGTGGCCTGACCTATTCGCAGATCCGCCAGGCCAAGGAGCTCGTGGGCCAGCGCCGGATCGAGGTCGAGGACGTCCGCGACCAGATCCGCTCGGCCATCGTCACCTCCTGGGGCCGGCTCGAAGCCTCCAAGGCCCAGGTCATCGCCTCGCAGGCGCAGGTGCAGGCCAACGAGGTCGCCCTCAATGGCGTACGCGAGGAAGCCCGCGTCGGTCAGCGCACAACTCTCGACGTGCTGAACGCCCAGCAGGAACTGCTCAACTCTCGCGTCAACCTCATCCTGGCCCAGCGCGACCGGGTGGTGAACTCCTACGGCGTGGTCCAGACCATCGGCCGCCTCACCGTGCGCTTCACCGCCCTCCCTGTGGCGGCCTACAGCCCCAAGGAGCATTTCGACCAGGTCAAGGATCTATGGTTCGGCGTCCGCACCCCCGATGGGCGCTGATCGGGCGTCCGGTCTTAGGGGATCCGGCGCTGCACCGATGCAGTCCGGTTTAACCTAGATTGGTTAACCGACCGTTGCTCGGGCCGTCGCGTGGGTCTCCCGCGGGGGCGTGCGCTTCGGAAGGGGCGGCGCCGGGCGATCCCGGGGGTCGCCCTCCGGCCACACGGGCCAGGGGAATCGCGGCGGCGGACTTTATCCCGTACCCCGTTCCGCCGGGCGCTTGTGTCGGGATGGGAGCGTGAAATAGTGGCGGATAGCGTGAACCGTTATCCTTGAGAGCCGAGCGTCGTCCGGATGAGTGCAGCCAGCCCCAAGGTGCCGGACAAGGCGCAGGAACCCTCAATGGAGGAGATCCTCGCCTCCATCCGCCGGATCATCGCCGACGACCAGAACGCCAAGGCCGAGGTGGTGGAGCCCGTGCGCGCCGCTCCGCCGCTCCCTGAGAACGACGATATTCTCGACCTCGCCGAGGTGGCGCAGCCCGTCCGCAAGGCCCCGGCGCCCGCGACCTTCGAGGAGCCCGATATCGGGTTCACCAACGAAACCCTCGATTTCGACGCGATCTCGTTCGACGACGATCCCGAGCCGGAGCCCGAACCGGTTCGCATGGCCGCCCCGGAGCCGCCGCGTCCGGTGCCGCAGCCGGCCTACGAAGCGCCCCGCACGGAGTATCGCGAGCCGCAGCCGGCGTATCGCGAGCCCGAGGCGGCCGAGCGCCTGACCTCGTCGGTGACCGATGCCAGCGTCGGCCAGGCGTTCCACATGCTGGCCAATACGGTACTGTCCAACAATCCCCGCACCCTGGAAGACCTCGTGCAGGACATGCTCCGGCCGATGCTGAAGGGCTGGCTCGACGAGAACCTGCCGCCCCTGGTCGAGCGCCTCGTGCGGGCCGAGATCGAGCGCGTCGCACGCGGGCGTTGAGGGATCGCGGGCGGGGAATATCCGCCCTCGTGTTGACGCGGCGGGCCTGACGGGTTGAAAGCGGGCCAACCCGCATAGACCCGCAATGCTCGAACTGGCCCGACCTCGCCCATGATGGACAAGACCTTCGACCCCGCCGCCGTCGAGGCGCGCGTCAGTGCCGCGTGGGAGGCGGGCGACGCGTTCAAGGCCGGCCGGCCCGACCGGGCGGACGCCCGGCCCTTCACCATCGTGATCCCGCCGCCGAACGTCACCGGCAGCCTTCACATGGGCCACGCCCTCAACAACACCCTGCAGGACATTCTGGCCCGGTTCGAGCGCATGCGCGGCCGCGACGTCCTGTGGCAGCCCGGCACCGACCACGCCGGCATCGCCACCCAGATGGTGGTGGAACGCCGGATGATGGAGGCGAAGGAGCCGGGCCGGCGCGAGATCGGCCGCGCCGCCTTCGTCGAGAAGGTCTGGGCCTGGAAGGCGGAATCCGGCGGAGCCATCGTCAATCAGCTGAAGCGGCTCGGCGCCTCCTGCGACTGGTCGCGCGAGCGCTTCACCATGGGGCTGAACGGCGCCCCCGACGACCAGATGGTCCGGGCGGTCACCAAGACCTTCGTGGATCTCCACGCCCAGGGCCTGATCTACCGCGACAAGCGCCTCGTGAACTGGGACCCGAAGTTCCAGACGGCGATCTCGGACCTCGAAGTGCTTCAGGTCGAGGTGAAGGGCCATCTCTGGCACTTCGACTACCCCCTGGTGGATGCGGACGGCGCCGAGACCGGCGAGGTCATCACGGTGGCGACCACCCGCCCCGAGACCATGCTGGGCGACACGGCGGTGGCGGTCCACCCGGAGGACGAGCGCTACACCCACCTCGTCGGCCGGCACGTGCGCCTGCCCCTGGTCGGGCGCCTCATCCCCATTGTCGCCGACACCTATTCCGACCCGGAGAAGGGCACGGGCGCGGTCAAGATCACCCCGGCCCACGACTTCAACGATTTCGAGGTCGGCCGCCGCGCCGGCTGCACGCCCATCAACATCCTCGACGCGGAAGCCCGGATCAGCCTCGAGGGCAACGCCGCCTTCCTGGCCGGCGCGACTCCGGAGCCCGAGGCCCTCGCCCTGCACGGTCTCGACCGGTTCGCGGCGCGCAAGCAGGTCGTCGCCCTCATGGAGGCGCGCGAGCGGCTGCGCCTCGTCGAGTCCAACACCCACGCCGTGCCCCATGGCGACCGCTCCAACGTGGTCATCGAGCCCTACCTCACGGACCAGTGGTACGTGAACGTGAAGCCGCTCGCCGAACGCGCCCTCCAGGCCGTGCGCGACGGCCAGACCCGGTTCGTGCCCGACAACTACGAGAAGACGTTCTTCCAGTGGCTGGAGAACATCGAGCCGTGGTGCATCTCGCGCCAGTTGTGGTGGGGGCACCAGATTCCGGTCTGGTACGACGAGGAGGGCGGATTCTTCGTCGCCGCGAGCGAGGCCGAGGCGCAAGCTCAGGCCGATGCGAAGCACGGCCGGCCGGTCGCCTTGACCCGCGACGAGGACGTCCTCGACACGTGGTTCTCCTCCGCCCTGTGGCCGTTCTCGACGCTCGGCTGGCCCGACGCCACGCCCGAACTCGCGCGCCACTACCCCACCGACACCCTGGTGACGGGCAAGGACATCATCTTCTTCTGGGTCGCCCGGATGATGATGCTGGGCTTGCACGTCACCGACCGGGTGCCGTTCTCCACGGTCTACCTCCACACCCTGGTCCGCGACGCTGCCGGCGCCAAGATGTCGAAGTCGAAGGGCAACGTCGTCGATCCCCTCGGTCTCATCGAGCTCTACGGCGCCGATGCCCTGCGCTTCACCCTCGCGGCCATGGCGGCGCAGGGGCGCGACATCAAGCTCGCGGTGAACCGCGTCGAGGGCTATCGCAACTTCGCGACCAAACTCTGGAACGCGTCGCGCTTCGCCGAGATCAACGGCTGCACCCTGCGCGCCGATTACCGCCCCGAAACCGCCACCGATTCCCTGAACCGCTGGGCGCTCGGCGAGGCGGCCCGGGCCGTGGCCGAGGTCACGACGGCGCTGGACGCCTACCGCTTCAACGACGCGGCGGCGGCGGCCTACCGCTTCGTGTGGAACATCTTCTGCGATTGGTACGTGGAGTTGGCGAAGCCCGTGTTGCAGGGCGAAAACGTCGATGCGGGCGTGCGGGCGGAGACGCAAGGAACCGTCGCCTTCCTCATCGATCAGATCGCCAAGCTGCTTCACCCGTTCATGCCGTTCCTCACGGAGGAATTGTGGGGGATCAAGGGTGAGGACGTCCCGGACCGGGGGCTCCTCGCCCTGGCATCCTGGCCCGATCTCGCCGCCCTGAACGACGCCGCGTCCGAGACCGAGGTCGGCTGGCTCGTGGACCTCGTCTCCGAGATCCGTTCGGCCCGCTCGGAGACCGGCGTGCCGGCGGGCGCGCAGATCCCCCTCGTGGTGATCGGCGCCGACGACGCCCTGAGGGCCCGCGCCACCCGCTGGAGCGACACCCTCCTGCGCCTCGCCCGCCTGTCCGAGATCGGTTTCGCGGATGCGGCCCCGCGCAATGCGGTGCAGCTCCTCGTGCGCGGCTCCGTGGCGGCCCTGCCGCTGGAGGGCATCGTCGATCTCGGGGCCGAGGTCGCGCGGCTCACGAAGGAAGCCGCCAAGGCCGCGACGGAGATCGAGAAGATCGACGCCAAGCTCGCCAACGCCGATTTCATGGCCCGCGCGCCCGACGAGATCGTGGACGAGCAGCACGAGCGCCGCGCCGCCCAGGCCTCCCGCCTGGAGAAGATCACCGAGGCCCTGACCCGGCTCACCGACCAGACCCCGTGACCCGACGCAGGCTGGCTTTCGGGTTCGCCGGCCTGCTCATGCTCCTCGGGCTCGCGGTGGTTCTCACGGCGAGCCCCGGCGACCCGGTGCTCTATCCCGCGACGGGAAGCGACGCCCGGACCCTCTATCTCGTCAATCACGGCTGGCATTCCGGCCTCGTGATCCCGCGCGAGGCCCTGACGGGGGAGGGCGCCGGCCCGGCCCTGAACGCCATCGCCCTGCGATTCCAGGCCTATCCGGACCTCGAATTCGGTTGGGGCGAGGCCCGCTTCTACCGCACGACGCCGACGCTCGCCGAGTTCGACGCCCGCCTCGCCCTGGAGGCCCTGTTCACCCCCGGCGGTCGCGCCGGCGTGGTGCAGGTGGTCGGCCTTGAGCGGACCGCGCGGGCGAGCTTTCCGCTCTCCGACCTCGTGGCCGTGCGGGTCTCCGGCGCCGGACTGGCGCGGCTCCTCGCGCGCCTCGACGCGAGTTTTCGCCTCGTCGACGGGCATCCCGTCGCCGGCGGCCCGGGACTCTACGGGCCGAGCCTGTTCTACGAGGGGGAGGGGCGCTTCTCCTACGCCAATGTCTGCAACCATTGGGCGGCCCGGCTCCTCAATGCGGCGGGCGTGCCGGTCACGCTCCTGCTCGACACCCACCCGCAGGGGCTTCTCCTCGACCTGCGCTGGCGCGCCGGACTGAGGCCCGAGCCGAACCTGTCCAAACCGTAATGTCGCCGCCACGGCGGGGTCACCCGGCCGGCCCTACACCCTGGATCACGGCCCGCCGCTCCCCACGGGGAATGTGTGGCGGCGCCCCCCGATCCGGAGATCTCTGATGCCCGTCCAGCCGAACCGCCTGCGCCGCAACGCCCTCGCCTCCGTCGCCGTGGCCGCCCTCGTGGCGACGGGCGCCGTCGGCGTCGTCACCCAGCCCGTGACCCCGGTCCAGGCCCAGGCCCTTTCGAAGAACCCCATCGAGACGCCGGACCACCCGCCGGGCTCCTTCGCCACCGTCGTCGACAAGGTGAAGCCCGGCGTCGTCGCCGTGAAGGTGAAGCTCGACGACAGCGCGACCTCGGACGACGAGGACGGCCCGGGCAACCAGGGCCAGCAGAACGTGCCGCCGCAGCTGCGCGAGTTCTTCAAGCGCTTCGGCCAGGGCGGTCCCGGCGGGCAGGGTGGGCAGGGTGGCCCCGGCTTCGGCGGCCAGGGTCCCAAGCGCCAGGGTCAGCGCGGCGCCATGGGCTCGGGCTTCATCATCTCGGCCGACGGCTACGTGGTCACCAACAACCACGTGGTCGACAAGGCCAAGAGCGTGCAGGTGACCCTCGACGACAACCGCACCCTCGACGCCAAGGTGATCGGCAAGGACCCGAAGACCGATCTGGCGCTCCTCAAGATCACCGAGGGCGGCCCCTTTCCGTACGTCTCGCTCAGCAAGTCGGCGCCGCGCGTCGGTGACTGGGTGGTGGCCATCGGCAATCCGTTCGGCCTCGGCGGGACCGTGACCGCCGGCATCGTCTCGGCCCGCGGCCGCGACATCGGCGCCGGGCCGTACGACGACTTCCTGCAGATCGACGCCCCCATCAACAAGGGCAATTCGGGCGGCCCGACCTTCAACGTCGGTGGCGAAGTGGTGGGCGTGAACACCGCCATCGCGTCGCCCTCCGGCGGCAGCGTCGGCCTTGCCTTCGCGATTCCCGCCGAGACCGTGCAGGCGGTGGTCGATCAGCTCCGGGCCGACGGCAAGGTGGCGCGCGGCTACCTCGGCGTGCAGGTCCAGCCGGTGACGAAGGACATCGCCGACGGCCTCGGCCTCGACAAGGCCAAGGGCGCACTGGTCGACCATGCCGAGGCCGGAACCCCCGCCGCCAAGGCGGGGCTCAAGTCCGGCGACGTCATCGAATCGGTCAACGGCACCCCGGTCAACGACGCCAAGGAACTGTCCCGCCGCATCGCCGGCTTGAAGCCCGGCGCCAAGGTCGAACTCGCCTACCTCCGGGGCGGCAAGTCCGACACCGCCACGGTGGAGCTCGGGGCGCTTCCGAACGACCCGAAATCGGCCACGGGCGGCGGTCGCGGTGGATCGTCGTCGGACGGTCAGCCCCGCCTCGGTCTCAGCCTCGCCCCGGCCTCCGAGGTCGGCGCCGGCGACGAGGGCGTGGCGGTGATGGAGGTCGATCCCGAAGGCCCGGCCGCGGCCAAGGGCATCGAGCAGGGCGACATCATCCTCGATGTCGCCGGTACCAGCGTCTCCCGGCCCTCCGAGGTCGCCGAGCGCATCCGCTCCGCCGAATCGAGCGGCCGCAAGGCGGTCCTCATGCGGGTGAAGAGTTCCAAGGGCACCACCCGCTTCGTCGCCGTCGCCCTCAACAAGGCCGGCTGATCCGCTCCGGGCGGCCGACCGGCCGCCCGTCCCTCACGCCTCCCTCCTCGACTCGAAGCCGGCCCCGCGTGGCCGGCTTCCTTTTGTCCGGAGCGCAGGGCAGGGCGTCGAGGAACGCGTTCCCGCCAGGGTGACGCGCGCCCCGCGAGCGGTCATGGTGCATCCCGTTTGATTGCAGCACCCCAACCATCCGGAACCGACCCATGACCACCATCGCCGATCGGAATCCTGCCGATCTCGCGGACCTGCACGCCCGCGCCCGCGACGCCTACGCGGCGTTCAAGGCCCGGGGACTGAAGCTCGACATGACCCGGGGCAAGCCCTCGCCCGAGCAGCTCGACCTCGCCGCCGGCATGCTCGGCCTCGCCGGCAACGGCGACTACGTCACGCAAGCCGGCGAGGATGCGCGCAATTACGGCGGCCAACAGGGCATCGCCGAGGTCCGTGCCCTGTTCACCCACCTCCTCGACGCACCGGCCGATGGGATCGTGGTCGGCGACAATTCGAGCCTCGCGATGATGCACGACAGCATCGCCTGGGCCCTGCTCACGGGCGTGCCCGGGTCCGTGAAGCCCTGGTCGAAGGAGAGCGACATCGCCTTCCTGTGTCCGGTGCCGGGCTACGACCGGCACTTCGCCCTGTGCGAGGCCTACGGCATCCGCATGATCCCCGTGCCGATGACGGGCCACGGCCCCGACATGGACGTGGTCGAGGCCGCCGTCGCCGACCCCGCCGTGCGTGGCATGTGGTGCGTGCCGAAATACTCCAATCCCTCGGGCGAGACCTATTCCGACGAGACCGTCCGGCGCCTCGCCGCCATGAAGACCGCCGCCCCCGATTTCCGCCTGTTCTGGGACAACGCCTACGCGGTCCACCACCTGACCCCCGAGCGCGTGGCCGTCGCCGACATCCTCAGCCTGTGCGCCGAGGCCGGGAACCCGGACCGCGCCTTCGTCTTCGCCTCGACCTCGAAGATCACCCTGGCCGGCGCCGGCCTCGCCTTCTTCGCGGGCTCGCCCGAGAACGTGCGCTGGTACCTCGCCCGCGCGTCGAAGCGCACCATCGGGCCGGACAAGCTCAACCAGCTCCGCCACGTCCGCTTCCTGCGCGACGCGGCCGGTCTCGACGCCCACATGGACGCGCACCGCGCCCTGCTGGCGCCGAAATTCGCCGCCGTGGAGGAAGCCCTGTCCCGCCACCTCGCCGGCACGGGCGCGGCCCGGTGGACGAAGCCGGAGGGCGGCTACTTCATCACCGTCGAGGCGCGCGACGGCACCGCCACCGAGGTGGTGCGTCTGGCCAAGGAAGCCGGCCTCGCCCTGACCCCGGCCGGCGCGACCTCGCCCTACGGCCGCGATCCGCGCGACAGCGTCCTGCGCCTCGCGCCCTCCTATCCGAGCCTGAAGGACGTCACCGCCGCCGCCGAAGGCATCGCCGTGTGCATCCTTCTTGCATCGGTCGAGGCGGAGCGCCGGGTGCGCGAACGCGACGCCGCGTAGGCTGCCCGACGCGATCTGGAAACCGACGCGCCCCGGGGCGCGTCGGAGACAGGGAGGCGGCGATGGGCGGGATCGCGACACGGACCCTCGGCCTCGCCATCGCCTTGTGGGCGGCGGCCGGCGCGGCCCAGGCCCGGACCTCGTGGGCGTCCGGCACCGCCGTCTATGCCGATCTGTGCCTGACGGTGGATCACGAGCCCGTCGGCCACCGGGTGACCCTGCGCCGCTCGCCGATGGGGGATACGCTGATCTACGAGGCCGCCCTGACGGGCCCCGTCCAGGCGGGGACCGTCCGGGTCGACGCCGCCTCCAAGGCCCTGGCCTTCACGGTGGATTCGGACGGGCACACGCTTCGCTTCACGGGGACGCTCACGGTGGAGGCCCTCACGGGCGTGCTGGAGGATGATACCGGCGCGCGCCCGGTCCGCCTGTCACGCATCCTACGCGCGCACCCCGACGCCGCCTGCCCGGACGAACGGACGGGGTCGCTCGAGGTGGGGCGTTAAGCGTTCGTTTCCCCGCCGTAGACGGTCAGGCAGCTCTCATCGTACAGATGGTCCATGATTGTATGGGATGAGCCGAAGCGCTTGGCGAATCTCGTCAAACACGATCTGGACTTCGCGGATTTCGAGGCCGGTTTTAATTTCGCGACCGCCTTGGAAGTTCCGGCCAAATCCAGCCAGACCGGTCGCCCGCGGAGTAAGCTGATCGGATCGTTCAACGGCCGCATCGTCGTCGCTGCGATCGTATCCCCACTCGGCACGGAGGCCTTGACCCTCATCAGTCTTCGGCCCGCGAGTGCATTGGAAAGGATGTTGTATGGCCGCCACTAAGATCGCGTCCGATTACGTCCCCAATCCGGGCTATTCCCAGGCCGATTGGAACGCGGTCACCGACAACCCAGAATGGACCGCGGACGATTTCCGAACTGCACGTCCGTTCGCCGAGGCGTTCCCGACCCTGGGCGAAAAGCTCCGCCAATCACGTGGTTCCGAGAAGGAGCGCGTCAAGGTTCCGGTGACGATCCGGCTCGATGCCGCCATCATCGACGCGTTCAAGGCGACGGGCGAGGGCTGGCAGACTCGGATGAACGACGTTCTGCGGGACGCCGCCGCCAAACTTGGTCCCGTGGAGACGAAGGGGTGAGCACCTCGCGCAAGCCAACTCGCGCGGTCCATGCCCTTTGGATGACGAGCGGTCTGCTCGTTGCCCTCGCCGGTGGCACGGCCCACGCCGCGGACGCCTGCGACGCCCTCACGGCCAAGGTCATCCGCGCCACGGGCGCGTCCCTCGCCGGGCGCGCCGGGTCCGGCGCGGTGTTCCGAGCGGCCGATGCCGAGCGGATGAGCCTCGCCTGTCGGACGCCGCGCCGGATGGTGTTCGGATCCCAGGCGCGCGAACCCGAACGGCCTTTCTTCGTGCTCGTCGGACGCGCGGCCGAGGCGCTCGCGGGGGCGAAGGCCGAGGCCGTCGAGGTCCTGGCCCTGACGCTCCACCAGGATTCGCTGCTGACGGGCCTGTCGCGCGAGGGCATCGTCGGCAAGGCGGCCTTGCGCTGCGAGACCGGGCCGCGCGACGACACCCTGTCCGGCAGCCTCACGGTCTGCATCGTGACGCCGGCCGCCCCCCTGCGCCGCCGGGCCGGCCTTTTCGCGGAGCGCCGGCCGGGCTAGACCGCTCCCATGTCCGAGATTGCCCCCAATACCGCCGGTTCCGTCGTCCAGGCCGGCCGCGTCGCCTTCGCCAACCACCTGCCCTTCGCCCTCATCGCCGGCCCCTGCCAACTCGAGAGCCGCGACCACGCCGTGGAGATCGCCGATGCCCTCAAGGGCATGACGGACACGCTCGGCATCGGCCTCGTGTTCAAGGCCTCGTTCGACAAGGCCAACCGCACCTCCGGCGGCACTGCCCGGGGCCTCGGCCTCGCGGGCGCCCTGCCGATCTTCGCCGAGATCAAGGAGCGGTTCGGCCTGCCGGTCCTCACGGATGTGCACGAGGCCGGGCAGTGCGCCGTCGCGGCGCAGGTGATCGACGTGCTCCAGATCCCGGCCTTCCTGTGCCGGCAGACCGACCTGCTCCTCGCCGCCGCCGCGACGGGCCGGGTGGTCAACGTGAAGAAGGGCCAGTTCCTCGCCCCCTGGGACATGGCCCACGTCGCCGCCAAGGTGACGGGTGCCGGCAACCCCAACGTCCTGGTGACCGAGCGCGGCGCCTCCTTCGGCTACAACACCCTCGTGTCCGACATGCGCAGCCTGCCGATCATGGCGCGCGTCACCCACGGCGCCCCCGTGGTGTTCGATGCCACCCATTCGGTGCAGCAGCCGGGCGGGCAGGGCGCCACCTCCGGCGGTCAGCGGGAATTCGTATCGGTGCTTGCCCGGGCGGCCGTGGCCGTCGGTGTCGCCGGCCTCTTCATCGAGACGCATCCCGACCCCGATCACGCCCCGTCGGACGGTCCCAACATGGTGGCGTTGAAGGACATGCCCGCACTCCTGGCCGAATTGCAGGCATTCGACCGCCTCGCCAAGGCGATCGACAAATCCCCGCGCGGGTGAATCCCAATCTTCGGGCTTTCGCCGCGAATGGCCGATCGGGGAACCCTCCCGCTTCGAGACCGTTGCTCTTCTCAAGAGATTCAACGTTTCGAGGAGCCTTCATGCGTAAGCTTGCGATGATCACGGCCGTCACCCTTTCCCTCGGCGCCATGGCGGCAACGACGGCGGCCGAGGCACGCCCGGGCGGTCATGGCTACGGCTACGGTCGGGGAGGGTACAATCACGGTGGGTACGGCCATCGCGGTCACGCCTATCGGGGCGGCGGCCGCCGGGGCATCGGTACGGGCGCGGCTGTCGGCCTGGGGATCGCCGGACTCGCGGCGGGTGCCATCGCGGCCGGTGCAGCCCGCGATTCCTACTATCGCGGCGGCTACGACCGTCCGGCCTACGGCTACGGTGCCCCCGCCTACGGTTACGGCTACTGAGGCACCTTTCACGGGTGCGAACGACGGGGCGGTTGGCGCGAGCCGGCCGCCTTTCGCATGCACGGCGAGGGCAGACCACGCAACAGGGGGACGGCCCCGTTCGACCATCGGCGACGATTGCCAAACACACGCCTAGATTGCATGAGGTGACCGCGCGAACGGGCGCGGAGACGATTTCGAATGCCGATCCTCATCGCTCTGGCAGGGGCCCTCGTGACCGGCCTGATCTACTGGGTCAGGTACGGGAACGGCATGCAACACATCGATCACGCCGTACGGGACTGGCGGACCGCCCGGCGCCGACGGGCGAGCGAGCGCCAGATCCGTTCGGCACCACTGCGATCCCTGCTTAATCCCGCCGATGCGGCCGGCGTGTTGATGGCGCTGGTGGCCCGACAGCGCGGCGTCCGGACGCCCGAGCAGGAGAGCGAGATCCTGAACCAAATGCGCGACGTGACCGACCCGAGCGACGATCTGGCAACCCGTATGGTGGTGATCCGCCATGCGGCCGATCAAGCGGCACCCGATCCCGATCTGGCGATCCGGTCCCTCGCGCCGCTCCTGCGCGACCGGCTGACCCAGGGCGAACGGGATGACCTGTGCCGGATGTTGACGGCGGTGGCCACGGTCCATCACGGCCCGACGGAGTCGCAGAGCAGGTTCGTCGAGCAGGTTCGGCGCGCGATCTACGAAGACCGCTAGGACCGCCGAGGGGCGTGCAGGCCCGGTGCGCCTCAGCGTGCCCGGTAGGGCGGCACACCCTGTTCGGGCAGCCAGACCGACTTCAGCGGCTCACCGCTCTGCCAGAACACGTCGATGGGAATGCCGCCGCGCGGATACCAGTAGCCGCCGATGCGCAGGTAGCGCGGGGCCAGCAGTTCCGTCAGGGTCAAGCCGATGCCGACGGTGCAATCCTCGTGGAAGGCCCCATGGTTGCGGAAAGCCGTGAGGTACAGTTTGAGCGACTTCGATTCGACCAGCCACTGATCCGGCACGTAGTCGATCACCAGGATGGCGAAATCCGGCTGGCCCGTGACGGGGCAGAGCGACGTGAATTCCGGAACCGTGAAGCGGGCGAGGTAATCCGTACCCGGATGCGGATTCGGCACCCGATCGAGACGGGCCTCCTCGGGGGAGCCGGGAAGGGGCGTGGCCTGCCCCAATTGGAGCGTTTCGGGGTTCAGGGGCGCGTGCGTCATGCCCCTCGCTATAACGTGCGATGCAGGGGCGCGCATCTGCCGGTTCGTCGCTGTCGCGCGGAGCACAGGGCGACGACAAGATTTTCTTGAGGGGCGGGCGAACATTCTTGGGAGCCTTCCCACCCTCCGCAGGGGCCGGACGCTTGCCCGATGCGTGACGTTGGCGGATAAGCCTCGACTGAATCGCGATCTCGACCCGATGCCCCGGTCGGCAGGGATTGAGGACCGGGCCTCGTGTCGGGCTCGCCCCAGGGATCGCAACGACGCAAGAAGGCTCCTGCATGACCGCGATCACCAACATCGCCGCCCGCGAGATCCTCGACAGCCGGGGCAACCCGACCATCGAGGTCGACGTCCTCCTCGAGGATGGCTCCTTCGGCCGGGCGGCCGTGCCCTCGGGTGCCTCCACGGGCGCCCACGAGGCCGTGGAGTTGCGTGACGGCGACAAAGGTCGATTCGGCGGCAAAGGCGTGCGCAAGGCGGTCAACGCCGTGCAGTCCGACATCCTCGACGCCATCGGGGGCATGGACGCCGAGGACCAGATCGCCATCGACGAGGCGATGATCGAACTCGACGGCACGCCGAACAAGGCGCGGCTGGGTGCCAACGCCATCCTGGGCGTCTCCCTCGCCGTCGCCAAGGCGGCGGCCGAGACCGCCGGCCTGCCGCTCTACCGCTACATCGGCGGAACGCAGGGCCGGGTGTTGCCGGTGCCGATGATGAACATCATCAACGGCGGCGCGCACGCCGACAATCCCATCGATTTCCAGGAATTCATGATCATGCCGGTGGGCGCGTCCTCGCTCGCCGAGGCGGTGCGCATGGGCGCCGAGGTGTTCCACACCCTGAAGGGCGCCCTCAAGAAGGCCGGCCACAACACCAATGTGGGCGACGAGGGCGGTTTCGCCCCGAACCTGCCTTCGGCCGAGGCCGCCCTCGACTTCGTCATGCAGTCGATCCAGGCCGCCGGCTTCAAGCCCGGCACCGACATGGTGCTGGCCCTCGACTGCGCCGCCACCGAGTTCTTCAAGGACGGCGCCTACCGCTACGAGGGCGAGGGCCAGACCCGGGACATCGAGGCGCAGGTGAGCTACCTCGCCAAGCTCGTCGACAGCTACCCGATCCTGTCCATCGAGGACGGCATGTCTGAGGACGACTGGGCGGGCTGGAAGCTGCTGACCGAGCGCGTCGGCGACCGCTGCCAGCTCGTCGGCGACGACCTGTTCGTCACCAACGTGACCCGCCTGTCGCGCGGCATCGTCGAGGGGACGGCGAACTCAATCCTGGTGAAGGTGAACCAGATCGGCACGCTCACCGAGACCTTGGCCGCCGTCGATATGGCCCAGCGCGCCGGCTACACCGCGGTGATGTCCCACCGCTCCGGCGAGACCGAGGATTCGACCATCGCGGACCTCGCCGTCGCGACGAATTGCGGGCAGATCAAGACCGGTTCGTTGGCCCGCTCCGACCGGTTGGCGAAGTACAACCAGCTCATCCGCATCGAGGAAGGCCTCGGCTCGCAGGCCCGCTATGCCGGCCGCGAGGCCCTGAAGATCCGCTCCGCGCACTGAGCCCTACGTTCATCGAACACCCGGCGGCCGCGGCATCTGTCGCGGCCGCTTTTTCGTGCGTACCGCCCTATCTCACGGGGATGGACACGACCTCCGACGCCCCGCTCACCGTCTATTACGACGGCGCCTGCCCCCTCTGTGCGGCCGAGATCCGAACCTATCGCCGGTGCCGGGGTGCCGACGCCCTCGCCTGGGTGGATGTGAGCCGGGACGGTCCGGCCGATCTCGGCGGCCTCAGCCGCGCCGACGCCCGAGCTCGCTTCCATGTCCGCGACCGTGACGGACGCCTTGCCTCGGGGGCCGCGGGCTTCTTCACCCTGTGGGCGCATCTGCCCGGATGGCATCGCCTCGCCTGGATACGCCACGTCCCGGGCGTGCCGTGGCTTGCCGAGGTCGCCTACCGCCTGTTCCTCCCCCTGCGGCCCCGGATCGCCCGCATCCTCGGGGGCCGGACACCCTGCGACGGGGCGTGCGGACCGCGCTCCCCGTGAGCTCGGGGGAGATCGCCGGGACAGCCCCGGGGCAAGCGAAAGAGGTGGCTGACCGGGCGGCGTCTTGATATGCGGGCGCCGAGATCGGCCCGGATCGTAGCTCGGGCGAACGAGGCGAGGGCGGCATGCACACCGACGCGGTCCAGGCACGATTGACCACCCTGTTTCGCGAGGTGTTCGGCGATCCCGCCCTGGTCATCCATCCCGAAACCACCGCGAACGACATCGAGGGCTGGGATTCGGGACGCATGATCGAGCTCATCGTCGCGGCGGAGGCGGAATTCGGTATCCGCCTCACCACGCGCGAGGTCGACGGCATGGCGCGGGTGGCGGATTTCATCGCCATCATCGCGGCGAAGACGGCGGACCGGCCCTGAGCCTCCCCCTCGCCTGGCTCCCCGAACCGAAGGATTGGGCGGGCGCGACCGCGCGTGCCCGATCCTGGGACGCGTTCGTCGCCCTGGCCAACACCCGCCTCGACCCAATGCGGACGAACGGCCTCGACCGGATGCTGCGCAAGGCGTTTCCGGCGGGACCGCCCGGCGATCTGGCGACGCGTCCGCTGCGCCTCGCCGTGCTGTCATCGTCCACGGTCTCGCACCTCCTGCCGGCGATCCGCATCGGCGGCTTGCGCCGGGGCCTGTGGGTCGAGACCTACGAGGCGCCCTTCGGTGCCTACGCGCAGGACCTCGCCGATCCCGCCTCCGGCCTGCACGCGTTCGGACCGGACGCGATCCTGTTCGCCCTCGATACCCCGCACCTCACCGGCGGTCTGAACCCCGCGGCCGGCCCGGAGGAGGCGCAGGCGGCCCAGGCGCAAGCCCTTCGCCGCCTGCGCGAGACCTGGCGCCGCGCGCGAGACGGCTTCCGCTGCCCGGTGATCCAGCAGACGCTTCTTCCCGTGGCACTGCCCCTCATGGGCTCCAACGAGCATCGCCTGCCCGGCTCGCGCCGCCACGCCGTGACGCGCCTCAACGCCGGCATCCGCGCGGCGGCGGAGTCCGACGGCGTCGACATCCTCGCCCTCGACGAGGCGGCGGCCCAGGACGGACTCGCCGCCTGGCACGATCCGGTCTGGTGGCTGCGCGCCAAGCAGGCGATCGCACCGTCCGCGGCCCCCCTCTACGGCGACCACGTCGCCCGGCTGCTCGCAGCGGGGCAGGGCCTCTCGAAAAAGTGCCTCGTGCTCGACCTCGACAACACCCTGTGGGGCGGCGTGGTGGGCGACGACGGCACCGCCGGTCTCGTCCTTGGGCAGGGCAGCGCGGAGGGCGAGGCCTATCTCGGCCTCCAGGCGTATGCGCGCGATCTCGCCGCGCGCGGGGTGATCCTTGCCGTCGTCTCGAAGAACGACGCGGCCAACGCCCTCGACGTGTTCGAGAATCATCCCGAGATGCTGCTGCGCCGGGGCGACATCGCCGCCTTCCTGGCGAACTGGGACGACAAGGCCACGAACCTGCGCCAGGTCGCCGAGACCCTCGGCATCGGCCTCGACGCCCTCGTCTTCGTCGACGACAATCCGTTCGAGCGCGAATGGGTGCGGGCGGAGCTGCCCATGGTGGCCGTGCCCGAACTGCCCGAGGACCCCGCCCTCTACGCCGGCCGCCTCGCCGAAGCGGGCTATTTCGAAGCCCTCCGCGTCACCGACGAGGACCGGGCGCGGGGGGCCCATTACGCCGCCAACGCCGCGCGGGTGGCGACCGTCTCGGAAGGGGGCGACCTCGCCGCCTACCTCGCCGGCCTCGACATGCGCCTAGTCTGGCGGCGGTTCGACCCCGTCGGGTTGCCGCGCATCGTCCAGTTGATCAACAAGACCAACCAGTTCAACCTCACCACCCGGCGCACCACAGAGGACGAGATCCGTGCCCTGATCGCCGATCCGCACGCCCTCGGCCTGCAGTTCCGGCTCGTCGACCGCCTCGGCGACAACGGCATGATCGGCGTGGTGGTGGCGCGGGAGACCGAGCCGGAAACCCATGCCATCGAGACCTGGCTGATGAGCTGCCGGGTCCTCGGCCGAGGGGTGGAGGCGGCGGTTCTGAGGGTTCTGGCCGAGGTCGTCGCTGAGGCGGGCGGCCGCCACCTCGTCGGCCGCTACCGGCCGAGCCCGAAGAACGGCATGGTGCGCGGCCATTACCCCGGGCTCGGGTTCACGCCCCTCGCCGCGGAGGCCGACGGCAGCGAGACCTTCCGCCTGGCGCTCGCCGATTACAGGCCGGGGCCGAGCCCCATCGTCATCGCCCACGGCTGAGGCGCCGGGCCGGGGAGGGGGGCCGCTTCGAGCCGCCGCCCGGCCGACCATAGTCGGTCGCCCTCCGGCCCGACGACGACGAGCCCCATCATCAGATCGCGATAGCTGTCGGGCATGCGTGCCGCGACCCAGACCCGCTGCCAGCATTCCCGCAAGTCGAGGTCGGCATCGCGCCAGCCGAGGCGAAAATGCCCGATGGCCGCCCCGACCCGCTCGCCGCGAAAGCTCGCCGGAACCCAGACCCACGCGGAAAAGACGTGGACCGCGTTCGGATCGAGGCGGTCCGTGCGTTGGCGCGCACCGAACACGCAGACGCCGTCCGTGGGCGTTCCGAGCACGTGCGCGACGGCCCGGCCCGACGCACCGGCCAGGAGATTCGGCAGGACCGGAGCGGGAGCCGCGAGGCCCCGCGCCCGAACGAGGCCGTCTGCATCGGTCATGAGATCGACCCAGGATTCGAGGTCGATCTCGTAGGCGGTCTCGTACGGTGCGAAGCGCCGGACATGTCCGGCCAGCCAGCCATCGCGCGCCTCCGCCCGTCCTGACGGGTCCCCCGGCTGCGCCGCACGCACGTTGAGAAGAGGCGCGGGTCCGTGGCGCCGGATCGCCCGGGCCAGGGCATCGGCCTGCCCATCGGTATCGCCCTTGCGCACCAGGATCTTCTCGCCGCCTGCGAGATCCTCCAAGAGACGGCGCTTGAGATAGGCAACCTTGCCGATCTCGCGCCGATGGATCGTCTCCGGAGCGGTGGTTTCGATGAAATCGGATGTGTTGTAGGCGAACCCGTAGCGCCGGCTGCGGACATAGAGCCGCCCCGTAAAGCTCGCCAGGATCTCGAGATCGTCGGCCGCGCCATAATGCCGGAAATCGGTCTCGAGGGCGTCCATCAGCGCCGCGTGTTCGACGGACGAGAATCGAAACAGGCCCAGGGGTTCGACGCCGCAATAGCGTTGCACCAACCCGAACTCGCAATTGTCGCCGAGGCTCTCGAAACACGTCGCCAGAGCCCCGATGGCACGGCCGGCGGGAGGAGCGATGCGGCGCCAGGGGAGGGCGAACCTCATCGGGTTCGCCCCTGTCGGGCCTGCGCAGTGTCTCGGTACGTCATGCCACGACGCATACCGCGCGCGCCGACCGCATCTCAAGTCGCTCGGAACGGCAGGATCCTGGGCTGAATGCGGAACGGAGGGAGCGGCGGAACTGGCGTTCCAGATCGCGTCAGGGGGCCGTGTGAGGCGGGATGACGCTTTCGTCGCGAAAATTTCGTTTCCCCGTCATTTGGCCGTTGACGGTTGGGCTGTGGGGCCGTAGAAGCCTGTTC